>CAXUHE010000147.1:2748-9701 GCA_964250725.1 uncultured Enterovirga sp.
GGTCCAGAAGACCCGCGTCGCCACGATGTAGCGGCCGGGCGGCACCTTGTCGAAGGTGAAGCGTCCCGACATGTCCACCTTGGTCTCGCGACGGTAGCGGTAGTAATCGTCGGGCGGCGGCTCGACGGAGTGGCCGTAATAGGACCGGTACTCGCCGTCGAACATCTTCCCGAAGCGTTCCACCGCGTAGGCCGTCGCTGGAATCAGGAACACGCGTTCGCCCGCGGCCGTCACCAGACGTCCATAGTCGCGCCGCAGGAAAGCCTGCCCCTCGACCACCCCGGTTCCAGGCTTGCCCGCGAACTCGGCGGCCTTGGGATCGAACGCCGTCGCCATCGGCTGAGTACCGCCCGAAACGCAACCAGCGAGACAGCCCGACAGACCGAGGACGCTAAACGCAACTCCGACGCGCCACATGCCGCGCCACTCCTACGCTACAGAACGAGAGCGAATGTGCCGCGTCAGCGGCCGACGTCAAGCCGGCTGAACGTCCAGCATCCCGAACAGCGCCTCGGTCACCTCGTCGATCGGCCGCATGCCGTCGGTCACCTTCAGCATGCCGCGTCGCGCATAGTAGTCCGAGAGCGGGGCCGTCTGCTGGCGGTAGGCGACGAGCCGCGTCTTGAACGCCTCCGGGTTGTCGTCCTTGCGCACGGGTTCGCCGCGCGCCAGCGTATCGGCCACGCGTTTCGCGATGCGCTCCAGGAGCGCGGTCTCGTCGACCTTCAGCTCGATGACCGCGTCGAGACCCATAGCCTTGCCGGTGAGCATACGGTCGAGCGCCTCGGCCTGCGGCACCGTCCTCGGAAAGCCGTCGAGGATGAAGCCCGACCGCGCGTCCGGCTCCTCGATACGGTCGGCCACGATCCCGACCACGATCTCGTCCGAGACGAGTTCGCCGCGCGCCATCACGTCCTTGGCCCGGAGCCCGATCGACGTGCCGGCCGCGACCGCGGCACGCAGCATGTCCCCGGTCGCGAGCTGCGGAATCCCGAGACGCTCGACGATCCGCGCCGATTGCGTTCCCTTCCCCGCCCCCGGCGGACCCAGAAGGATCAACCTCATCGACGCCCCTCACCCTCTCGTCCCGCAGTCCCGGGAGGAAGCCTCTACTTCCTGCGCGCTCCGCGAAGCTTCGACTTCTTCACCAGGCCTTCGTACTGGTGCGCGAGCAGGTGGCCATGCACCTGCGCCACGGTGTCCATCGTCACGGATACCACGATGAGAAGCGATGTCCCGCCGAAATAGAAGGGCAGCGCCGCATAGGAGACGAGGAGCTCCGGCAGGAGACAGATGATGGTGAGGTACGCCGCCCCGATCACGGTGATGCGCGTCAGCACGTAGTCGATCATCTCGGCAGTCCGGTCGCCCGGCCTGATACCCGGCACGAAGCCGCCGTGCTTCTTGAGGTTGTCGGCGGTCTCTTGCGGGTTGAACACGATCGCCGTGTAGAAGAACGCGAAGAAGATGATCAGGAGCGCGTACAGCACCATGTAGGCCGGGCGTCCATGGCCGAGGAAGGCCGCGAGCGTCGACACGATCCCGGTGCCCCCCTCCGTGGCGGAGAAGCTCGCGAAGGTCGCGGGCAGGAGCAGCAGCGAGGAGGCGAAGATCGGCGGGATGACGCCGGAGGTGTTGAGCTTCAGCGGCAGGAACGAGGTCTGCCCCTCGTACATCCGGTTGCCGACCTGGCGCTTCGGGTAGTTGATCAGTAGGCGGCGCTGCGCGCGTTCCACGAACACGATGAAGTAGATGACGGCCGCCGCCATCACGATCACCCCGATGATGATCCCCGTCGAGATCGCGCCTTGGCGGCCGAGTTCGAGCGTGCCGGCGATCGCGGACGGCAGATGCGCCACGATGCCCGCGAAGATGATCAGCGAAGAGCCGTTGCCGATGCCGCGGCTCGTGATCTGCTCGCCGAGCCACATCAGGAACATGGTGCCGCCGGTCAGCGTGATGACCGTCGAAATGAGGAAGAACGGCCCCGGATCCTGCACGATGCTGCCGGAGCTCTGCAGCCCGACCGCGATCCCCCAGGACTGGAACACCGCGAGCACGACCGTGATGTAGCGGGTGTACTGGTTGATGACCTTGCGGCCGGACTCGCCCTCCTTCTTCAGCGTCTCGAGAGACGGGATGACGGAGGTGAGGAGCTGGACGATGATCGAGGCCGAGATGTACGGCATGATGTTCAGCGCGAAGATCGCCATCCGCTCGACGGCGCCGCCAGAGAACATGTTGAACAGGCCGAGCACGCCGCCCGACGCCTGCTGGAAGCTTTGGCGCAGAGCCTCGGTGTCGATGCCCGGCAGCGGCACGTAGGTGCCCAGCCGGAACACGATCAGCGCGCCCAGCGTGAACCAGATGCGCTTCTTCAGCTCTTCGGCCTTGCCGATGGCGCCGAAGTTCAGGTTGGAGGCGAGTTGCTCCGCGGCGGAGGCCATATCAACGAATCCCGAGATGCGACCGCGAGACGGGTCGCGCGAAGGTCGGACGGAGTCTGGCCCACCGGGCGATCGTTCTCAAGCCCCGAGCATGCCGCAGGTCGCACCGAGGAAGCACGACCCGCGTTCGTCAGCCCGCTCGCGGGTCACGGACCTGCTATCCGATCCGCCGATCAAGCCGTCGCTTCGGCCGCGGCCGGGGCCAGCACCTTGACGGAGCCGCCGACACGCTCGATTGCCGCCAAAGCGGACTTGGAGGCGCCGAACACCTCGAAAGTCAGGCTCGCGGTCAGCTCGCCCTGCCCCAGGATCTTGACGCCGTCGCGCGGCTTCGAGAGGACGCCCGCCGCGACGAGCGTCTCGTTCGTAACCGTCGTGCCGGCCGTCAGCTTGCCGGCATCGACCGCGATCTGAATGCGACCGAGATTGACCTCGTTCAGGTCGAGCGCGTTCGGCGGCGTGAAGCCGCGCTTCGGCAGGCGGCGATGCAACGGCATCTGCCCGCCCTCGAAGCCCTTGATGGCGACGCCGGTGCGGGCCTTCTGGCCCTTCACGCCGCGCCCGCCAGTCTTGCCCTTGCCGGACCCGATGCCACGTCCGACGCGCATCCGGTTCTTCGTCGCGCCCTCGTTGTCGCGAATCTCGTTCAGCTTCATGGAAGCCTCCTCAACCGCGGGACGGCGCGTCGTGGACGCGCACGAGATGCTTGACCGCCTCGATCATCCCGCGTGTCGCGGGATTATCGGGCAGCGTGGAGACACGATGCAGGCGGTTGAGCTTCAGACCGATCAGGGTCTGGCGCTGCTTGCCTTCGCGACGGATGGGCGAGCCGATCTGCTCGACCGTCACAGTGCCGGTTGTCTCAGCCATGACGGTCCCCCTCACGCGTCCGCGCCGGCGCCGTCCGACATGTCGGCGTCGCGGCGGCGGGATTGCAGGGTGGAGACTTTGAGACCACGGCGGGCCGCCACGGCGCGCGGGCTGTCCTCGTTCTTCAAGGCATCGAACGTCGCCCGGACGAGGTTGTACGGGTTCGAGGAGCCGAGCGACTTCGCCACGACGTCCTGCATGCCCAACGTCTCGAAGACGGCGCGCATCGGGCCGCCCGCGATGATGCCGGTGCCTTGCGGTGCCGCGCGGAGGATGACCTTGCCCGCGCCGTGGCGGCCGTTCACGTCGTGATGGAGCGTGCGGCCCTCGCGGAGCGAGACACGGATCAGGCCACGCTTCGCGGCCTCGGTCGCCTTGCGGATCGCTTCCGGCACCTCACGCGCCTTGCCGTGTCCGAAGCCGACGCGGCCCTTCTGGTCGCCGACGACGACGAGCGCCGCGAAACCGAAGCGACGCCCGCCCTTCACCACCTTGGCAACACGGTTGATGTGGACGAGCTTGTCCACGAACTCGCTGTCTCGCTCCTCGCGATCGGGACGGCGGTCGCGGTTGCCGCGTCCGCCCCCGCCCGAAAAAGGTTCTCTTGCCATGTCTGGTCCGTCTCACTTGCGCGGGCGGCGGCCCGCTCGCTCGAGGTTGCGAAGATCCGCCGTCAGAATTCGAGACCGCCCTCGCGGGCGGCATCGGCCAGCGCCTTGACGCGGCCGTGATACAGATAGCCCGAGCGGTCGAAGATCACCTTGGTGATCCCGGCCTTCGTGGCCCGCTCGGCGACGAGCTTGCCGACCGCCTTCGCGGCCTCGACATCCGCGCCGGTCTTGAGGCCGCCACGCACGTCCTTCTCGAGGGTCGAGGCGGCCGCGACCGTGTGGCCCCCGGCGTCGTCGATCACCTGCGCGTAGATCTGCTTCGACGAGCGGAACACGGACAGGCGCGGACGCCCGTTCGCGGCTTTCCGGATCGCACGCCGGACCCGCGCCTTGCGCCGATCCTCGGCGCCTTTCTTCTCAGCCATGTCAGGTCCGTCCTACTTCTTCTTGCCTTCCTTGCGGAAGATGAACTCGCCGGCATAGCGAACGCCCTTGCCCTTGTAGGGCTCGGGCGAGCGATACTCGCGGATCTCGGCCGCCGTCTGGCCGACCTTCTGCTTGTCGATCCCCGTCACCACGACTTCGGTCGGGCGCGGCGTCGTCACCGTGATCCCGGCCGGGATCTCGTAATCCACGTCGTGGCTGTAGCCGAGCGACAGCTTCAGCACTTTGCCGGCCACCGCCGCGCGGTAGCCGACCCCGTTGATCTCAAGCTTCTTCTCGAAGCCCTTCGACACACCCTCGACCAGGTTCGCCACCTGGGCGCGCGACATGCCCCACTTGGAGCGCGCCGTCTTGGACTGATCCTTCGGATCAACCTTCACGGCGCCGCTATCCATAGCGACGATCACCTCGTCCGGGACCATGAAGGACAGCTCGCCCTTCGTGCCCTTCATCCTCACCAACTGACCGTCCACGGTCGCCGTCACACCGGACGGGACAGGAACGGGCTTCTTGCCGACGCGAGACATCGCGCATCTCCCAATTTCAAAGAGGCTGCCAAACCAGGTCTCGTATCCGATCGGATGACCGGATCAGAACACTTGGCAGAGCACCTCGCCGCCGACGTTCTTCTCGCGCGCCTCGTGGTCCGCCATGACGCCCTGGGGCGTCGACACGATCACGATGCCGAGCCCGTCCGACACCTGCGGCATCGAATCGACCGAGACGTAGACGCGGCGGCCGGGCTTCGACACGCGCTGGATGCGCTTGATGACCGGATCGCCTTCGTAATATTTCAGCTCGATCATGAACTCGGTGCGGCCGTTGCCGTACTCGGTCGTCGAGTAATCGCGGATGTAGCCCTCCGACTTCAGCACATCGAGCACGCGGGCGCGGAGGCGGGAGCCGGGGGTTGCGACCGAACCGCGACGGCGCATCTGCGCGTTGCGGATACGGGTCAGCATATCACCGAGAGGATCGTTCATCGACATGTCGACCTCCTACCAGCTCGACTTCACGAGACCCGGGATCAAACCCTGGGACCCGAGCTCGCGCAGCGCGATGCGCGACATGCCGAGCTTGCGGTAATACGCGCGCGGACGGCCCGTCACCTCGCAGCGGTTGCGGATGCGCGTCGGGTTCGAGTTGCGCGGCAGGGCCGCCAGCTTGATCCGCGCCTCGAACCGCTCCTCCATCGGCAGGGAGCTGTCGTCGATGGTCGTCTTCAACCCGGCGTACTTGACAGCGAACTTCTTCACCAGCAAGCGCCGCTTCTTGTTCTTCTCGATCGAACTCTTCTTCGCCATTATCGCTCTCCGGTGTCCGCGTATGAGATCGGCGATCTCACTGCCGGAACGGGAAGTAGAAGTGGGCCAACAGCGCCTTCGCCTCGGCGTCGGTCTTGGCCGTCGTCGCGATGACGACGTCCATGCCCCACACCTGCTCGGCCTTGTCGTAGTTGATCTCGGGGAACACGAGGTGCTCCTTGATCCCGAGCGCGTAGTTGCCGCGCCCGTCGAAGCTCTTCGGGTTCAGCCCGCGGAAGTCGCGGACGCGCGGCAGAGCGATCGTCACGAGACGGTCCAGGAACTCGTACATCCGCGCCTTGCGCAGCGTAACCTTGCAGCCGATCGGCATGTTCTCGCGGACCTTGAAGGTCGCGATCGCCTTGCGGGCCCGGGTGATGACCGGCTTCTGGCCGGCGATCAACGCGAGGTCCGCAGCCGCGACCGACGCCTTCTTCGAATCCGCCGTCGACTCACCGACGCCCATGTTCAGGACGATCTTGGTGATCCCGGGGACCTGCATCGGGTTCTTGTAGCCGAACTCCTCGACCATCTTCGCGCGCACGACATCATCGTAATGCTTGCGAAGGCGCGGAAGGTAGTCGGCGTTCCCGTTCGCTTGAGCCTCAGGCATCGATCAAATCTCCGGAACGCTTCGCGAACCTGACCTTGCGGCCGTCGTCGAGGACCTTGAAGCCGACGCGGGTCGGCTTGCCGTCCTTCGGATCCGCCACGGCGAGGTTCGACAGGTGGATCGGCGCCTCTTTCGAGATGATGCCGCCTTCCTGGTTCATGGTCTGCTTCTGGTGCTTCTTGACGAGGTTCACGCCGCGCACGAGCGCGCGCTCCTCCTTGGGGATCACCTGCACGACTTCGCCGGTGCGACCGCTGTCGCGACCGGTCAGGACGACCACGCGGTCGCCCTTCTTGATCTTCGCCGCCATCACAGCACCTCGGGCGCGAGCGAGATGATCTTCATGTGGTTCTTGGCCCGCAGCTCGCGCGGGACGGGCCCGAAGATGCGGGTGCCCACGGGCTCCTTCTGATTGTTGATCAGGACCGCCGCGTTGCGGTCGAACCGGATGACCGAGCCGTCCGGGCGCTTGATGTCCTTGGCGGTGCGCACGACGACCGCCTTCATGACGTCGCCCTTCTTGACGCGTCCGCGCGGGATGGCCTCCTTGACGGAGACCACGATGATGTCGCCGACGCCGGCATATTTGCGCTTCGAGCCGCCGAGCACCTTGATGCACATCACGCGGCGCGCGCCGGAATTGTCGGCGACCTCCAGATTCGTC
>CAXUHE010000148.1:0-5236 GCA_964250725.1 uncultured Enterovirga sp.
GGATCGTGCGCCGACTTGCTCGGGTCCGCCTTCGACCAGCCGGTGACCTGCGCCAGGTCGGGCAGCGCGGGCGGGGGCGGTTCGTGGGGGCCGGGGGCGGAGCGCGCGTCGCGGCGGGCGGCTTCGGCGAGGCGGTAGGCCTCGCGCTGGCGTTCGAGGCGCTGCTCGTGGAGGATGCCCAACCGGTAGCTGTGCGCCTCGACCGACTCGCCGCGGCGGCGCTTGATCGGGAAGGGCTCGGCCTGGAGCCGCGCCTCCTTCTGGTGGAGATACAGGAGCTGGAGCGCCTGCGCGGCGGTCATCGGCGGCATCGCGGGCGGGGCGTTGTGCCGCCAGCCGTCGTCGGCGGTCGATTCGGGCGCGGCGCTCTCGAGCAGCGCGAGCTCGACCGTCCCGTAGCCCTGTTGCAGCGCCAGCCGCCACTCGCGCGCGAAGCCGGGATCGCGCCGGCGCAGGCCGTAGAAGGCGGCGTGGGTGAAGCCGGCGGCGGCCGCCGACAGCCGCACGTTCGCGCTGGCCGAGAGCGCCGCCAGGAACGCGGTGCGCGCCGCGGGCGTGAGGTGGCCCGCGACGCGCCGGCGCAGCTGGAGCCGGCCGCCGTGACGGCGCACGATCTCGGGCTCCGGCACGGCGGCATCGCCCCGGCCCAGGCCCGCGGCGGCGAGCGTCAGCGCGGCCGCCCAGTCGGCGGCGAAGGCGGGATCGGCGGCGCGGCGCCTGCACAGGGTCGCGCGGTTGAGGCCGGTGGCGCGCGCCGCCTCGCGGACATTGCCGGTGCGGCGGAGCGCCGCCAGGAAGGCGTTGTCCTGCAATCGCCGGGTGCGGGGGAGCGGGCGGGTCATCGTTCCCCTTATGTCCCTGCATTCCAACATTGCAATCCCGTGGCGCTTCGCCTATCCGCGCCGGCTCCGATCCGTCGCGGCGTATCGGGACATCCGCGGGAGGGGGCCGGCGCCTCCGCTTGGACCGCTAAGCCATAGGAGGTCGTCATGGCGAAGAAGATCACGGGTTACATCAAGCTCCAGGTGCCGGCGGGCAACGCCAAGCCGTCGCCGCCGATCGGGCCGGCGCTCGGCCAGCGCGGCGTCAACATCATGGAGTTCTGCAAGGCGTTCAACGCGCAGACCGGCGATCTCGAGAAGGAGATGCCGATCCCGACCGTCATCACGGTCTACGCCGATCGCAGCTTCTCGTTCGTCACCAAGACGCCGCCCGCCTCGTTCCTCATCAAGAAGGCCGCGGGGCTCAAGTCGGGCTCGAAGGAGCCGGGCAAGGTCAGCGCGGGCACGATCACGCGCGCGCAGCTCGCCGAGATCGCGCAGGTGAAGATGAAGGACCTGAACGCCGCCGACATCGACGCGGCGACCAGGACGATCGAAGGCTCCGCGCGCGCGATGGGCCTGCACGTGGTGGAGGGCTGACGCGATGACCAGGCTGACCAAGAAGGCGAAGACGCTGGCCACCGCCGTCGATCGCGAGAAGCTCTACGCCGTCGACGAGGCGATCGCGATCGCCAAAGCCAACGCGACGTCCAGGTTCGACGAGACGATCGAGGTCGCGGTCAATCTCGGCGTCGACCCGCGCCACGCCGACCAGATGGTGCGCGGCGTCGTGACGCTGCCCAAGGGCACCGGCAAGACGGTGCGCGTCGGCGTGTTCGCGCGCGGGCCGAAGGCCGACGAGGCGCGCGCGGCGGGCGCCGACGTGGTCGGTGCCGAGGACCTGCTCGAGATCGTCCAGGGCGGCACGATCGAGTTCGACCGCTGCATCGCGACGCCCGACCTGATGGGCCTGGTCGGGCGGCTGGGCAAGGTGCTCGGCCCCAAGGGGCTGATGCCCAACCCCAAGCTCGGCACGGTGACGATGAACGTCGCCGCCGCGGTCGCGGCCGCCAAAGGGGGCCAGGTCGAGTATCGCGTCGAGAAGGCGGGCATCATCCACTCGGGCATCGGCAAGGCGTCGTTCCCGCAGGAGGACCTGCGCGCCAATTTCGACGCGCTGCTCGACGCGCTGGTCAAGGCCAAGCCGTCGGGCGCCAAGGGCAAATACGTCCGCAAGGTCGCGGTGTCCTCGACGATGGGCGCGGGGATCAAGGTGGATACGGCCGAGCTGGCGGGGGCGTGAGGCGAGCGCGCCAGGGCGCCTCCGGCCGGACGCGGGGCGAGCTGGGCGGAAAAGGTAGTTTGGCGTGGCGACAGGCGTGAATCCGGACGGTCCCGCGAGGCCGCTGCGTCGCGTGGAGCTCGGCGCGAGCGGTCACCACGTGAACGGGCCGTACGAAGACCGGCCTGCCGGCGTGTATCGCGTCAGTTTCGAGCTCGCGCTGGCCGAGCCGGACCGGGGCGCCGATCGGGTCTGCGCCACGATCGACGTCTGCTGCGACGACGGACGGACGATCCTCGCGGACCGGCCGATCATGGTCGGCGAGCTGTCGCAGGAACCGCGAACCTTCGACTTGCTCGTGGAGTTCAGCGATATCCGCAACCGGCTCGAGTACCGCATCTACAGTACCGGCGAGGCGGCGATCGCGGTTGGAGCGACGCCGCAGCTGGTACGGGTCTCGGGCGTGCTCGATCAGTCACCGCAGCGCGAGCTCGCCGGGATGGCGTCCGACGCGCTTGGTGCCGACACCCGCCGCATCCTGCGCTGGCTGGAGCCGCAGCGGCTGTGCGATCATGGCCTCGTGCGGCTCGGCAACGCCGGCGACGGCGGCTACGTCTGCGTCGACGATTGGGACGGCCTGGACACGGCCTTCTCGTTCGGCATCAACGACGACATCAGCTGGGATCGCGACGTCGCCGACCGCGGCCTGCGCGTCTACCAGTTCGACCATACCGTCGCCGATCCGGCGCCGGACGACGATCGCATGGTGTTCGAGCCCAAGATGATCGCGCCGCACCCCGGTGCCGGCCAGCAGGACCTGGCCGGACTGATCCGCGTCCACGACCAGCGCCGCGAGCGGCCAAACATCATCCTGAAGACGGATATCGAGGGCCATGAGTGGGGCATGCTGGGTGCGACGCCCGAGGCCGATCTCGCGCGGATCGCCTGGATCGTGGGCGAGTTCCACTATTTCCAGGGCCTGGCCGAGCCGGAGGTCCGGGCCGTGCTCGACCGCGAGTTGCGTCGACTGGGCGAGCAGTTCGCGCTGGTCCACGTCCACAGCAACGTCTGGGGCGGATACAGCAGCCTGGGCAACGTGATCTTCCCCAACGTCATCGAGGCGACGTTCGTCAATCGACGGACATACCGGACGGCCGAGGGCCGCGAGCTCTTTCCCACCGAGCTTGATCGCACCTGCGACGACCGTCTGCCCGATTTCTACCTCGGCGCGTTTCGCTTCTAGCAGCAAACGGGAGGGCAGGCCGCACTCGCCGGGGACCGTGTCGAGATCAGGCCCCCCGCCGCGGGTGTCGCGTCAGTCTTGCGGCATCAGGCCACGCTTCGCCTTGGCGGCCGCCCTGGCTACGTGATGATTGTACGTCGGTGCGGCGGGATGCCCCTGGTTCGGCAGCGGCCTGATGCCCGCGAAATGCAGGATGGGAGCCGTCGCGTACTCGGATGCGGTGAAGTGGAACTCGTCCGACGCGTAGAAGAAGTTCCAGCACCGGTTGAGCCTCAGCCAATTACCTTTGAGCACATCGACGATCGCATCGTTGTCGAGCCACATCGGGGTGGTGGGGTATCGTGCCAGCCGCCGCATGACCGCCTCGCCGATCCCGAGCTCGTTGAAGACATCCACGTCCACCAGCATGACGCCGGCGTTCAGATAGTCCGGGTCGAAGGGCAGGTTGGAAAGCGCCAGCTGTCCCGCCGTGATCGGGTTGAAGACAGCCGCGATCGGGTGGGCCTGCATGTCGATATAGCAAAGCGGTTGCAGGCTGGAGTTGATGACGATGTCGCTGTCCAGGAGCAGCAACCTGGCATTCGGCTCGTCGATCTCGCGAGGCAGGATGTATCGTCCGTAGATCGGCAGAGGGAACGGGTAATCGACCCGCGCCACGATCTTGGGCGATTCCGCGTCGATCGGAATGAAACGCATGTCGCGGCCCAGCCGACCCGCCTGCGCGCGCAGCGTCCGGCGCATCGCCGTATCCAGCCCGAAATCGGCGAGAAGGACGGTCGCCTCCGGAACATCGCCATTGTCGTCGAGCGACGAGAGCATGACGCCCGTCGTCTCGGCATATTCGCGGCTCGTGGCGCACCCGATGTAGAGCTTTGGTTTGGCAAACCGGTCCATGAAGGTCCCTATCTAGTCCAGGCTGGTGGAACGTCGGCAGATTGCGTGTGCGTGGCGCGGAGGACGCCGTCAGAGCGCCGGCGGGCGTCGGTATCGAAAACCTACGTTGCGGTGGGTTCGGTCGTTCCGGCCGGTAACAGGTCGCGCCAACCCGGGGCAGCGGCGACCGAAGCCATATATCTCTCCACCCCCTGCCGCCAGTCGGGCATCCTGTCGAGATCGAGCAGGCGGAGCCGGAAATTGTCCGCGCCCTCGTTGGGCGACACGGCGGCCGCGCGTCGGAACGGCTCCGTGCTGGGCCGCACCTCGCACGGCAGTCGCGAGAGCGAGACGATGTGCGAGACATAGTCGAACCGGCTGGCGACGCCCCGCCCGACGCAGTTGAAGGTGCCGAGCACCTCCGCGTCGAGCAGCAGCAGGGTCTGACGCACCACGTCGTCGACCCAGGTCGGGTTGCCGCGCTGCGTCGCGTCGCTCGTCATGATCGGTTTGTCGACCGCCTCCACCAGGCGGGCGCGCACGAAGTTTCGCGGCCGCTCGCCGCTGCCGCCGAACAGCCAGCCGGTGCGGAGGATCAGGGCCTCGCAGGCGGCGTCGCGCACCGCCTGCTCGCCGGAAGCCTTCGCGCGGTGGTGGACCGTCGTGGGCCGAAGCGGATCCTCCTCGGTATAGGCGCGGGTGAGTTCGTTGCCGTAGCATCCCGTGCTGGAGACGTGCACGAGCCGGGCTCCGGTCCGCCGGCACGCCTGCGCGACGAGGCCCGGCAGCACGGCGTTGACGGCGTAAGCGGGATCGGGGTCGCGCTCCGCCCCGTCGACGTCGGTATGCGCCGCCGTGTTGATGACGACGTCGGCGCCGCGAAGGCCCTCGGCAAGGTCGTGGCAGACGCGCACGCCCATGCCGGCGAGGTCGGAGATCGTCGTCTCGACCGAGGCGAGGAGGCTTCGCACCTCGTCCTGCGTGCCCGCGCCGATCTCGTCGATCCGCTGCGAGGTC
>CAXUHE010000148.1:5246-9669 GCA_964250725.1 uncultured Enterovirga sp.
CGCCGTGTTGATGACGACGTCGGCGCCGCTGTCGCGGACCAGCGCCCGGATGGCGGCAGGGTGGCGGATGTCGAGCACGTCGCGGCTCGCCAGGACGACATCGCTGCCCTCCAGCCCCTCGCGAAAGGCGGAACCGAGCAGGCCGCCCGCGCCCAGCAACAGATATCTCACGCGCTAACCCTCGTCCGGAAGCGACCAGTCCCGGGCGAACGCGTCGAGGGGCCGGGTCTCGGCCTCGCTCGGATCGTGCCCGATGCTCGCGATGTTGAGGATCAGGTTCGTCGTCCGCGTCAGCCCCTGGAAGGCCAGCCAGCAGCCCGGCGGCACGGTGAGCCGGCCGTAGCGATCGGGTTCGGGGGCAAGATCGAATTGCGTCTGCGCGCCGTCCTCTGCGACCACGAACCGGACCCGTCCGGCGGGGACCAACAGGTTCATCACCATCCGTCGGTGACGCCGCCAGCCCTTCACCGCGCCGTGGGCGACGGTGGTGAAATAGGCCTCGCCGAAGCCCGCGAAATCCTCGTCGTCGTGCCTCAGGCCGTGGAACACGTCGCCATCCGGTACCGCGATGCGCCGCAGCGGCGTGACGTGGGCGCCGGTCATGCGACGAGGGCCGGGCCACGCCACACGCGACGGCGCTGGAGCGCGAGTTCTTCGTAACGCCGGGTCTGACGCGTGGTGACCTCGCCGGCATCCGCGCCTTCCCTCAGCACCTCGCGGTACCAGCCGCCCGTGAAATCGACGCACTCGGCATAGGAGAGATTGGACTCCCAGCGAAGATCGAGCAGCGCCTTGTCGCAGCTGAGCTTCAACAGCCCCGCCTCGTGGAAGGGTATGTTGCCGGTGATCTCGAAACTGCGGGCCGGGTCCCCGTGTCCCCAGATGACGGCGAGGTCCTGGAGCAGGTCCACAACCCGCGTGTTCTGTTCGGCGCGCGGCCCGAAATTGTAGCTTTCGCCGTGCAGGTCCGGGGCGCCGGCCAGCACCGCGGCGAGCGTGAGATAGCCGCTCAACGGCTCCAGCACGTGTTGCCACGGCCGGGTCGCGGCCGGGCTTCGGATCGCGACCTGCTCGTCTGCCAGCCAGGCCCGCATGCAGTCCGCGACGATCCGGTCCGCGGCCCAGTCACCGCCGCCGATCACGTTCCCGGCGCGGCTGGTCACCAGCCGCACCGCGCCGGGCGTCTTCAGGAACGAGTGGTAGAAGGCGTGGAAGACGATCTCGGCGGCGCCCTTCGACGCGCTGTACACGTCCTTGCCGCCCAGCCGGTCGGTCTCGCGATAGCCCCACGGCCACTCGACATTCTCGTAGCATTTGTCGCTGGTGATGATGACCGCCGTGCAGGGCCAGTCCACCTCCCGCAGCCCCTGCAGCACGCTGGCCGTGCCCAGGACGTTGGTCGAGATCGTCTCCAGCGGATCCTTGTAGGATGCCGACACGATGGCCTGCGCGGCCAGGTGGAACACGAAATCCGGCCGAAACCGTCTCAGCGTCGCCAGGAAGCGCGCCGTGTCGCGCACGTCGCCGACGACGTGATCGATCCGCCGCTCGAGCCCGGCCTGCGCGAACAGCGAGGGCGTGGTCGGCACGTCGCGGGAGTAGCCGCAGACCTCCGCGCCGAGATCGAGAAGCCACGCCGTCAGCCAGCTGCCCTTGAAACCGGTATGACCGGTCACCAGCACGCGCTTTCCGCCGAACGCGCCCCCGAAGATCGCCGGCTGCACCGCCTCGTCCATCGCGTCCGCTACCAGACCTTCCACGGAGCGTGTCCCTCATCCCAGAGCCCGCGCAGCAGCGCGAGGTCGCGTACCGTGTCCATGCACTGCCAGAAGCCGTCATGGCGATAGGCGCAGAGCTGCCCGGTGGCCGCCAGCGTCTCGAGCGGTGCGCGCTCCAGCACGGTGGCATCGTCTTCCAGCAGGTCGACCGCCTCGGGTTCGAGGACCATGAAGCCGCCATTGATCCAGCCCTCGCCGATCTGCGGCTTCTCGTCGAAGCTCCTGACGGCGGCGCCGTCCAGCGTCAGCCCGCCGAAGCGGGCGGGCGGGCGTACCGCGCTGATCGTCGCGTGACGCCCCTGCGCCTGGTGGAAGGCGAGCAGCCCGTTCAGGTCGACATCCGCGACGCCGTCGCCGTAGGTGACCATGAGACGTTTCCGCCCGCCGATGAACTGCGCGGCCCGGCGGACCCGGCCTCCGGTCATGGTGTCGGCACCGGTCTCCAGCAGATGAACCTTCCAGTTCTCTCGCGCCTCGGGCTCGTGCATGTCGAACTTGCCGGTGGCGAGGTCGATCGACACGCCGCCCTGCCGGGAGCGGTAGTTCAGGAAGAAGTCCTTGATGATCTCTCCCTTGTATCCCAGGCAGACGATGAACTCGTCGAAGCCCTGAGCGGCATAGCCCTTCATGATGTGCCACAGCAGGGGGTGTCCCCCCACCTCGACCATCGGCTTGGGCTTGACCTCGGTCTCCTCCCGGATGCGCGTTCCCAGGCCTCCGGCGAGCAGCACGACCGGCACGCTCATATCATTCTCCACAATCGCATGTTGGATCCCCAGCCCAGCCGCCTACCATGTTCCCGACGTGGATGGGTCACGGCCGAGACGACCATCGAGCCCGTCAGTCGAAGGCGAACCGTCCCAGGAAGATGTCCGCGGCCAGGGAATGGCACGGCATGTCTAGCGCCGTCGGGAAGACCTCGTCCGAGGTCACGAACTCGCCGGCGTCCTTTCGCATCAGCGTCAGCTCGAGGACGTTCGGCACGGGTATGCCGCCCATCACTATCATGGGAGCGTAGTTGTTCGCGTGAACGTGCACGACGTGATGCGAGGCGGTCAGGTTCATGATCGACCGGCGGACATTGTCGCCGTCCCACGGGTTCAGCAGGAACTCCAGGGAGTGCAACTCGATCACGATCTGGCGGAATTGCCTCAGGACCGCGTTCGGGGTCTGCTGCAACAGCAGCCACTCGGAGCCCTCGATGTCACACTTGAGGAGCATGTTCGTAACGGCGTCATGGCCGTTCTTCTGGATGAGCTCCTGCAAACTCGCGGTGTCATCGCCGGTCGGAGCGCCGGATATCTCGATCGGCTCCCAGTTGAAGAGCGGGTGCTGTTCGGGAAGATCGGCGATCGTGTGGTCGTACTGGAAGATCGGGACGCCCAGCCGCGCGAAGTCGATGTCCCAGGACACGTCGTCGTTGATACCGAGCGAGTAGGCCGCCTCGAGATCTTTGAAATCGTCGATCATCACGTACCCGCCGTCGTGAAACCGGCCGACGCGTACCTTACGCCCTCCGATCAGGCGCTGGGGGCGAAGGCGCGCGAGAACCTCCCGAACGCGAAACGCCGTCTCGAGGGAGTCGTCGTAACCAACCTGCCAACGCATTACCTGACCCCTGCTCTCCGATCGAAGCCGGCAGATAGCCGGAGCAGGACGGAAATCAACGTCGAAAGAGGAGGGCCTTCTTCACCGGCGACATGAAGACCGCCGGCGGTCCTATGTTGACAATCTCTCCGCGTCGTCTAGAGGCCCGCGCGTCGACCGGCGTGCGCGCCGCGTCGAACCGTCCGAGACTGCAGCTGGGGTTCGCCCCTTAATCCGGCTGCACAGGCGGGGAAGAGTTCTGCCGGGTCGCCAGTGCGATGGCGTCCGGGTCTGCCGCGGCGGTCTTCGTGATCGCCCGCGACCAGTCGACGATTTCCCTCGGACAGAGCAACGCGCGCGGCGTCCGGCCGCGCACGGGGCTCGACACCGGTCGTCCATGTCGGGCGACCGGACACGAAGTGGAGATTGGCATGGATCGCGCCCAGAAATCCGCGGCGGTCGCCGAGTTGAACCGCACCTTCGCCGAGAGCGGCGTGGTGGTCGTCACCCGCAATCTCGGCCTCACCGTCGCGCAGTCCACCGCGCTGCGGGTGAAGATGCGCGACGCGGGCGCCAGCTACAAGGTCGCCAAGAACCGCCTGGTCCGCATCGCCGCCGAGGGCACGCCCTATGCCGCGCTCAGCGACCTGCTGACCGGGCCGACCGCGCTCTCGACGTCGGCCGATCCGGTGGCGGCCGCCAAGGCGATCGTCGAGTTCGCGAAGACCAGCGACAGGCTGGAGATCGTCGGCGGCGCGATGGGCGACACCGTCCTCGACGTCGACGGCGTCAAGGCGCTCGCCACGTTGCCGTCGCTCGACGAGCTGCGCGCCAAGATCGTGGGCCTCGTGCAGGCGCCCGCGACCAAGATCGTGCAGATCGTCCAGGCACCCGCCGGCCAGCTGGCGCGCGTGTTCGCGGCGTACGCCGACAAGGACCAGGCCGAGGCGGCCTGAACTTCCCTTATTTTGAACAATTATATGGAGATACATCATGGCTGACCTGCAGAAGATCGTCGACGACCTGTCCGCGCTCACCGTCCTCGAGGCGGCGGAGCT
>CAXUHE010000149.1:0-9615 GCA_964250725.1 uncultured Enterovirga sp.
GGCACGCAGCGCCTCGTGCGCAACCTGAGCACGGCCGAGATCGCCGCGCAGCTCGTGGTCGCGCGCGACCGGCTCGGCGACTGGCCGGGCGGCACGCGGCCGACCGACGGCCTGGTCCCGGCGGCCGGCGAGCGCGCGGTCACGAACGTCGTGTTCATGGGGATGGGCGAGCCGCTCTACAACCTCGACGCCGTGACGGATGCGGTCGACACGATGAGCGACGGCGAGGGGCTGGCGCTCTCGCGCCGTCGCATCACGGTCTCGACCTCGGGCGTCGTGCCGGAATTCGAGGCGCTCGGCACCCGGGCGGCCGCGATGCTCGCGATCTCGCTCCACGCGGTCCGGGACGACTTGCGTAACGAACTCGTGCCGCTGAACCGCAAATACCCCATCGCGGCCCTGCTCGACGCCTGCCGATCCTATCCGGGCGTCTCGAACGCGCGCCGCATCACCTTCGAGTACGTGATGCTGAAGGGCGTGAACGATTCCGATTCCGACGCGCGCGAGCTTGTGCGGCTGCTCAAGGGCATCCCGGCCAAGATCAACCTCATCCCGTTCAATCCCTGGCCGGGCACGCTCTACGAGTGCTCGTCCTGGGAACGCATCGAGCGCTTCTCCGAGATCGTGTTCCGGGCGGGCTACGCCTCCCCGGTCCGCACGCCGCGCGGGCGCGACATCCTGGCAGCCTGCGGCCAGCTCAAGAGCGAGACCGAGAAGCTCTCGGCCCGCGCCCGGATGATGATGGCCGACGCGGATGTCGAGCACGCCCCGCCGGCGTGACGCCTACACGACCACCGTCAGCCGCTTCGCGGCCCGCGTGAGCCCCGTATACAGCCAGCGGGCGCGGTGCTCGCGGAACGCGAAGCTCTCGTCGAAGAGCACGACGTCGTCCCATTGCGAGCCTTGCGCCTTGTGGACCGTCATCACGTAGCCGTAGTCGAACTCGTCCGACTTGCGGCGGGTCGCGAAGGAGAGGTCTTCCTCGCGTCCCTCGAAGAACTCGCGCGGCACCGACACGCGCGTCGAGCGCTTCGAATCCTCCTCGGCCGAGACGTCGAGCTCGACGAGGCCGCCCCGCTCTCCCCGGGCCGCCCGGATGGTGAAGAGGCCGCCGTTGAGGAGCCCCTTCGTCTTGTCGTTGCGCAGGCAGACGAGCTTCTCGCCCTGGGCGGGCAGCGGGTCGCGGAAGCCCTTGAGCTGGCGGATGCGCGCGTTGTAGGCGCGGCGCGACTTGTTCATGCCGACGAGCACCTGGTCGGCCTTGAGGATCAGGTCGGAATCGATGTCGCGGCGCGACACGACCTTGGCGTCGCCGTGGTCGCCCCGCTCCAGCGCGCCGCCCTCGCGCACGCGGATCGACAGGCGGATGATCGGGCTGTCCTCGGCCTGGCGATGCACCTGCGTCAGCATCGCGTCCGGCTCCTGCTCGGTGAAGTAGCCGGAGCCCTTCACGGGCGGGAGCTGGGCCGGGTCGCCCAGCACCAGGACCGGGGTCCCGAAGGACAGGAGGTCGCGCCCGAGATCCTCGTCCACCATCGAGCACTCGTCGATCACGATGAGCTTCGCCTTCGCGGCCTCGCTCGAGCGGTTCAGCACGAAGCGCGGTCCGGTCTCGCCGGAGCCGCGCGAGCGGTAGATCAGGCTGTGGATGGTCGAGGCCTCGCCGCAGCCCTTCTCGCGCAGCACGAGCGCCGCCTTGCCGGTGAAGGCCGCGAACTGGACGTCCCCGTCCACCGCCTCCGCGATGTGGCGCGCGAGCGTCGTCTTGCCGGTGCCCGCGTAGCCGAACAGGCGGAAGATCGGCCGGTCCGGCTTCTTCAGCCAGCCCGCCACGGCCTTGAGCGCGGCATCCTGTTCGGGGGACCAGCTCACGCGGGTCGGACGGCTATCGGAGGGGACATTGCCGCGATGTAATGCGGCCGCGACGCCGCCGTAACCCGGTGCGGCGCAGCTTCTCGACGTTCGGGTCGGACGAGCCCGGTGTCGGGCGGCGGCCCGCACAATGCGGAGGATGACATGAAGCGCGTTCTGATCGGTGTCACGGCGGCGCTCGGCCTCGCGGCCGCGGCCTACGCCCAGGACAGAGGTCCGGGTGGTCCCTTCCAGGACGGCCCCGGCATGCGCGGCATGCGCGGGCCCATGTCGAGCGAGGACCGCGCCGCCTTCACGGACGCGCGGATCGCGGCGCTCCACGCGGGCCTCAAGCTCACCGCCGACCAGGAGAAGCTGTGGCCGCCGGTCGAGGAGGCGATCCGAGGCCTCGTGAAGCAGCGCCGGGACGCCGCGATGGCGCGCCGCGAGCGCTATGCCGGGATGAGCGACGACAGCCGCCAGGACATGCCCGGCATGCTTCGCTTCATGGCGGACCGGCAGGCGGCCTCCGCGGATGCGCTGCGCAAGCTCGCCGACGCGTCCGCCCCGCTCTACACAGCGCTCGACGAGGGCCAGAAGCGAAGGCTCGCGATCCTCGCCCGCTTCATGCGCCCGGGCGGCGGGATGGAGCGCGGCGGGATGGAGCGTCGCGGCCCGGGTGGTCCCGGCCGCGACGGCATGATGCGTCGCGGCGATCTCGACGCGAAGCCGGTCGAGCGCTCGCCCGGCTAGCCTCGAGCCGGCGGACGGGTGGCGCTTGACGCGGGAGGTGTCGCGGCCCGAGGGTCGGCCGGCATGTTCCGCTTCGCCCACCTGACCGACCCGCATGTCGGGCCGCTCCCGCGGCCCGCTCTGCGCCACCTCTTCGGCAAGCGCATCACCGGCTACATGAACTGGCGGCGCGGGCGGGCGCAGGCCCACGACATGGACCTGCTCGCGGCCCTCGTGAAGGACCTCGTCGAGCAGGCGCCCGACCACATCGCCTGCACGGGCGACGTGTGCAACCTCGGGCTCGCCAGCGAGTGGGCGAGCTCGCGCATCTTCCTCGACGGCCTCGGGCAGCCGGAACTCGTGAGCTTCGTGCCCGGCAACCACGACGCCTACGTGCCGGGCGCGCTGGCCGGCCTCCTCAAGGCGATCGCGCCCTACGTGGCGGGCGACGGTGCGGCCGGCTCCAGCCGGTTCCCCTACCTGCGCCGCCGCGGGCCGGTCGCGATCGTGGGGCTGTCCTCCGCGGTCCCGACGCCGCCCTTCGTGGCGAGCGGCAGGCTCGGGCGCGCGCAGATCAGGAACGCGGAGGCGATGCTGGCCTCGCTGGCCTCGGAGCCGCTCGTGCGCGTCGTGCTGATCCACCATCCGCCCCACGTCGCGGGCGCGCCGGCTGGCCGCAACCTCGTCGATGCGCGCAAGTTCGAGCGGATGATCGGCCGGGTCGGCGCGGAACTCGTGATCCACGGGCACAACCATGTGGGCTCGATCGCGCAGATCGAGGGGCCGGGCGGCCTCGTGCCGGTGGTCGGCGCGCCGAGCGCCTCCGCGCGGGGCGGGGCGCTGACGCACCGGGCGGGTTACCACCTCTACACGGTCACCGGGGAGCCCGGCGCCTTCACCGTCGCGGGCGAGCTGCGCGGGCTCGATCAGGCGGGGCGCTTCGGCGGGCTCGGCCCCCTGCCGATCAGCGCGGATCTCGCCGAGCGACGGCTGATGGCCCGAGCTCGTTGATCATGGCGCGATACGCGCCATCGGCCTGCCGCCCCGGTGCCGAGGGCGATCCTCCCTGACGGCGACGCGACGCTCCGTCGCCGTGCAGCTTCGCCTCGACGAGATCGCCCGCACCGCCTTCAGGGGCGCCCGTCATGCCGGCGGCCGAGTTCCTCCAGCGGGACCCGGTAGGTCTCGCGCGCCGTCATGACGGAGATGGCCGAGATCAGGGCCGTCACGGTCGTGAACGCCGCGACGGGGTACCAGCCGGTCGCGCCCTCCCCGAGGAGGCCCGCGCTGATGGCCGGCGCGAAGCCCCCGAGGAAGAAGCCGATCTGCGTGCCGATCGCCATCCCGGACAGACGCACGCGGGTGTCGAACATCTCGCCGTAGAGTGCTGGCCACACGCCGTTCGACGCGCTGTAGACGACGCCGGACAGGAGGATGCCGAGCACGAAGATCCACGTCGTGTCGGCCTGGTTCAACGCCCAGATATACGGCCAGATCAGCACCGCGCAGCCGAGCGCCCCGAAGATGAAGACGGGCCGCCGGCCGATCCGGTCCGCGAGCGCCGCCCAGGCGGGGATCGCCGCGAGCGCCACGACGTTCGCCAGCACGAGGACGGTCAGCATGAGCGGGCGCGAGATGTGGATCGTGTTCACCGCGTAGGACAGCGTGAAGACGCTGAAGATCGTGCTGACGACCGAGATCAAGGCCGCGAAGATCACGCGAAGCACGTCCGTCCACTGCTCGCGGAAGAGCTCCGCGACCGGCAGCCTCGCGACCTCGCGGCTCTGCTCCTCCTGCTTGAAGGCGGGCGTCTCGGGCAGGGTCCGGCGCACCCAGAAGCCGACCGCCACCACGATCGCGCTCAGGAAGAACGGGATCCGCCATCCCCAGGCGAGGAGATCGGCTTCGGACATGGACGAGAGCGGCAGGAAGACGAGCGTCGCGAGAATCAGCCCGGCCTGGGTGCCGCTCAGCGTGAAGCTCGTGAAGAAGGCGCGGCGATGGCCCGGCGCATGCTCGAGCGTCATCGAGTTCGCGCCCGCCTGTTCTCCCGCGGCGGAGAGGCCCTGGAGGAGACGCAGGACGACGAGCAGGATCGGCGCCCAGACGCCCGCCTGCTCGTAGGTCGGCAGCGCGCCGATCAGGAACGTCGAGGCTCCCATCAGGAGGAGCGTGAAGGTCAGCACGATCTTGCGGCCGAACTTGTCGCCGATATGCCCGAGGATGACCGCCCCGAGGGGGCGCGCCACGTAGGCGACGCCGAAGGTCGCGAAGGCCGCGATCGTGGCGATCTTCGGATCGCTCGTCGGGAAGAACAGCTTGCCGAAGAACAGCGAGGCGGCCGTGCCGTAGATGAAGAAATCGTAGTACTCGACGGCGCTCCCGATCCAGCTCGCGATCGCGGCCTTCCTCGGAGCCCTGACGAATTGCTCGGACGCAACCGGACGTGGCGGGTCGTAGATCGCTGCTGGCATCGAGTCCTCCCGTTGTGTTTGTTGGTTCAAGGGTCTGGTTCGACTTGAGGGTCGAATCTACGTCGTGACGAGTTCGGCTCCGAGCTCCTGGAAATAATCCAGCATGCGTGCCGCATCGGGTCGCGTACCGGTGAACAGATGGAAGGCCTCGACGGCCTGGAAGACCGCCATGCCGCCACCGTCGAGCGTGCGGCACCCGATCGCCCGCGCGGTGCGCAGGAGGGCCGTGTCGATCGGGAAGTACACGATGTCGGAGACCCAGAGATCCGGCCTCAGCGAGGCCTCAGCGAGCGGCATGCCTGGATATTTCGCCATGCCGAGGGGCGTCGTGTTCACGACGCCGTCCGCGGCCCGGACCGCATCCTCGGTGCCGGCCACGGCCCGGCCCGCGCCGAAACGGGCGCACAGCTCGGCCGCGACCGCTTCGGCGCGGGCCCGTTCGACATCCACGATCGTCAGGTGCTCGACGCCGAGCGTGCAGAGCGCGTAGGCGACCGCCGATCCCGCACCGCCCGCGCCGAACTGGACGACGCGTGCCCGCGCGGCATCCTGCATGTTGCGGCGAAAATTCTCCGCATAGCCCCACCAGTCGGTGTTGTGACCGACCCGTTGGCCGTCGCGCAGCACGACCGTGTTCACGGCGCCGAGCGCCTCGGCCTCGGGCGAGAGCCGGTCGAGCAGCGGCAGCACCGTCTGCTTGCAGGGATGGGTGATGTTCAGGCCGGCGAAGCCCATGCGCTCGGCGGCCATGATCAGGTCGGGCAGCGAGCCCGCGTCGAGGCCGAGCGCCGTCAGGTCGATCTTCGTGTAGAGGAGCCGGAAACCCTGCTCGTCGCCTTCCCGTTCGTGCATGGCGGGGGTGCGCGACGCCCCGATGCCGCTGCCGATCAGGCCGCACAGGAACGAGGGACGCGTCACGCGCGCCGCCTGCATCGACCATCGGACATCGGGCCTCCTCCCTGGATCGCGTCGTCCCGGCATCGCCCGGCTGTGCGCCGGTTCAGTGTTGTCGAAACGATGGATTCTCCGGTCAGTGCAAGTCAAGCAGTCTTCGGGAGCGGGTCGCCGCAAGGCGGGAACGGGAGCGTCGCGTGATGGCCTGACCATCCGTCCATCGCAGGAACGGCACGGCTCCGGCGGAGGATGGGATGGACGGGACGGCTCCCGACGACGACGGGCGTCGCAGGTTCGACCGGGAGGGCACTCGTCGCGAGATCCTCGATGCCGCGCGTGCTGAATTCGCCAGAACGGTCTCGCGGGCGCGCGGGTCGACGCGACCGCGGCCAGGACCCGGAGCGTCCGACGGATGATCTGCTACCGTTTCGGCAGCAAGGAGGGACTGGACCCGGCGGTCCTGGAGAGCGCCGACGCGGAGATCCGCCGCGCCGAGCAGGCGCTGGACCTCCTCGGCCACGAGCCCGAGGGACGCGATCCGCCGGCTCGTCTCGTTCACCTTCGACTTCCAGGAGGCGAACCCGGACTTC
Source organism: uncultured Enterovirga sp. (assembly GCA_964250725.1). Classification (GTDB taxonomy): domain Bacteria; phylum Pseudomonadota; class Alphaproteobacteria; order Rhizobiales; family Beijerinckiaceae; genus Enterovirga. Next base: position 6,542 of record CAXUHE010000149.1, read on the forward strand.
ATCCGCCTCGTCGCCATCGAGAACATACATCGCGGCGAGCACATGGCACGGTCGGAGGCGGTCCGCGGGCTGAAAGGGACCCCCGGGGTGATCCCCCGCAACGATCAGATCTTCGGCATCCCGGGCGGCGCCGTGAGGCGCGTCTGCGCGGCGAGCCGGATCGGCGCGTTCACGGCCCCGAACCCCTTGTAGCCCCGCCGCTCGACGATCTCGAAGAAGAAGCCGCCTTCGAGCATCGGCTTCGTGTAGACCTGGAAGAACTCGCCGCCGGCGTCACGGTCGTAGAGGATGTTGCGGGCGCGCAGGCGCGCGATCACGTCCTCGTCGAGATCGGTACGCGCTTCGAGGTCGTCGTAGTAGTTCTCCGGGATCGTCAGCACCTCGACCCCGTGCGCGACCAGCCTGTCGACCGTCGCGCAGATGTCGCCCGACGCGAGCGCGACATGCTGGACGCCGCCGCCGAACGCGTCCGCCAGGAAGCGCGAGGAGAGCGTGTGCTGGCTCTGCGAGGCGTTCAGCACCAGGCGGAACGAGCCGTCCGCCGTCTCGACGACCTGGCTCTGGACCACCCCGCCCGGATCGAGGATCGCCTGGGCGGGCGTCTTCTCCACCCGGAACAGAGCCGTGTAGAACAGGAGCCAGGAGAGCATCTCCTCGTAGGTCATGGTCTGGGCGACGTGGTCGACGGCCGTGATGCCGGCATCCCCGGCAGGGGCGTCGGCGACGCCGACCGGCTCGAAATCGACGTCCCAGAGCCGAGCGAGCCCGGACGTCCCGTCGATGAAGTGGAGCAGGCTGCCGCCGAGGCTCCGGACCCCCGGAATGTCGAGCTCACCCGGGCCCACCGCCTGCCGGAACGGCTGGTCGAGGAGCGCGACGGCCCGCTCCACGGTCGCGGGAGCGTCGCCGACGCGCACGGCCATCGCGCAGACGGAGCTGCCATGCGTCACGTAGAAGGAATGCGCGAAGCCCTCCGGGTCGCAGTTCACCACGAGGTTGACCGCGCCCTGCCGCCAATGCGCGACGTGTTTCGACCTGTGACGGCCGACGAGCGCGAAGCCGAGACCTTTCAGTGTGCGCTCGAAACCGGCGCGCGCCTCCTCGCCCATCGCGAACTCGATGAACTCGATGCCCTCGCAGGAGGCGGGCGGCGGCATCGCGGGAGCACCGGCCGAGACCCCGCGCCGCCGCGCCGTCTCGTCTCGCGCGAAGATGAGCGAGCGGTGACCGTCGACCGCGACGCTCCTCGCGGAGGCCGCCCGGAACCGGTCGTTGAAGATCTCGAGCGACATCAGGCCGTCGAACCCGGTCGCATCCAGCGCGTCTAGGATGTCAGGGATCGCGAGCTCGCCCTGCCCGGGAAAGCACCGGTAGTGCCGGCTCCAGGAGAGGTAATCCATCTCGAGCTTCGGGGCGTCCGCCAACTGCACGAGGAAGATGCGCTCGCCCGGGATGTTGCGGATCGCCCGCAGGTCGGTCCCGCGCACGAGCGCGTGGAAGCTGTCGAGCACGAACCCGACGGCCGGATGGTCGGCCCGCCGGACCGCCTCCCAGGCGTCTCGGTAATCGTTGACGTGGCGCCCCCAGGCGAGCGCCTCGTAGGCGACGCGCATGCCGCGGGCCGCCGCCCGCATGCCGAGCTCGTGGAGGTCCGCCGCCGCCCGGTCGATCCCGCCGAGGCTGTCCGGCGACACGTTCGAGCACACCATCAGGAAGTCGCAGCCGAGCTCCGCCATCGTGTCGAACTTGCGCTCCGCGCGCGAGAACACGCGGGCGCGCTGCGGCTCGGGCATGCCCTCGAAGTCGCGGAACGGCTGGTAGACCGCGATGGCGAGGCCGAGGTCCCCCGCCATCCGCCGGACCTCCGCGGGCGTCCCGTTGAAGGACAGGAGATCGTTCTCGAAGATCTCGACCGCCTCGAAACCCGCCTTGGCGATCGCCTGGAGCTTGTCGTCGAGCGTCCCGCTCAGGCAGACCGTGGCGATCGCGAGCTTCATTCTTATCCCTCGCCCATGTCTCGGGGCTTCAACGGCCTGCTCGGGCGGACCGGTCGCAAGCACCGGTCGCAAGACACGGGTCGCAAGACACGGATCGCAAGACCGACGTGTACCTGCCCGCCTGCGCATGTCCAACGGCTTGCGGGCATGGCCGCGCAACCGATGCCGGGCAGGCGTCGAAGCAGCCCGACACGTCGAGGCCTTGAAGCGCTCGATCTCCGCATTCCTGATGTGGACGTAACGGTCGACGAAGCGGGGCCCGATCGCCTCGCGGAAGAACGCGTCACCGTCGAGCTCGAACACCGCCTCGGGCAGCGACTTCGGCAGGAGGGGGGCGTCCGTCCCGTAGGGCGTGTCGGCGGATGGGCTCGCCGGCGAGCCGGTGCGCGGCGGGCGGGCGCGGTTCCGCGGCTTTCTCTCGCTGCCGGTGCGGCTTTCGTGACGCCAGGCGCAGGATGCACGCTGTCCCCCCGGTTCGTCGGCGCTCGACCAGAGACAAGCCATGTTCGTCGCGCTAATCCTGCCCGCCACGCGGAAACGGCAGCGGCATGACCCGTCGCCCAGGGTAGTGACAGGTGCGAACGTGAGTGGATCGCGACGGGCCCGGGATCTGATGTCGGAACTGCTGCCGACGTTGAAGAGGGTCGCCTACACCCGCCTGAGCAGGACTCCTCTCGGCAGAACCCTGCTGATACGCCGGCTCCTGAGAAAGAACGAGCTCGTCCATCCCTTCGACGAGCGGTTCGGGGTCCGGACGAGCGGGTTCGTCCAGAACGACCTGATCGAGACGTCGCCGGACAGGAGCCGCGTCCGGGATTTCGTGACGCATCACTATGTCGGGTGCAGCCCGAACTGCGTGAGGCGCGCGATCGAATCCCTGCCGGATACGGCGGACTACGCCTTCTACGATCTCGGTTGCGGGATGGGACGGGCCCTCATCGTCGCGTCGGAGTTCCGGTTTCGGAGCCTCGTCGGTATCGAATTGTCGCGCGACCTCTGCGCGATCGCGCGGACGAACCTGGCCGAGACGGCGCGGCGGTACCCCGAGCGGACGCGTGTGACGGTCCGGAACGAGGA
>CAXUHE010000150.1:0-9581 GCA_964250725.1 uncultured Enterovirga sp.
TCGCGACCCGCATGGCCGAGGCGAACATCTCGATCGAATCGATCATCCAGAAGCGCCCGCCGGGCGCCGCCCAGGACAAGCACGGACGCTCCGGCGCTCCGGTGCCGCTCGTCCTCATCACCTACGCGGCCACCGAGGCGGCCGTGCGCGGCGCGCTGGAGCGCATCGCGGCCGACGGGCTCCTGTCGGTCGAGCCGCAAGTCATCCGCATCGAACGGGAATAGGCAAGGAGACCCATGCCAGATAACATCGTCGTCAATCCGGGGCAGGTCTTCGAGCGCATCCTGACGCTGGAGCTGGTGCGCGTGACGGAGCGGGCCGCGGTCGCGGCAGCGCGCCTGCGGGGGCGCGGCCAGGAGAAGGCCGCCGACCAGGCGGCGGTCGACGCGATGCGGCGCGAGCTGAACACGCTGCCCATCGACGGCACCATCGTGATCGGCGAGGGCGAGCGCGACGAGGCGCCGATGCTCTTCATCGGCGAGACGGTCGGCACGAAGCAGGGCCCTAAGGTCGACATCGCGGTCGATCCGCTTGAGGGCACGACGCTCTGCGCCAAGGACATGCCGGGCTCCATCGCCGTGATGGCGATGGCGCAGGGCGGCACGCTGCTCGCCGCGCCCGACGTCTACATGCACAAGATCGCGGTCGGGCCGGGCTACCCCAAGGGCGTCGTCGACCTCGACTGGTCGCCCGAGGAGAACGTCCGCTCGCTCGCGAAGGCGAAGGGCGTCGAGCCGCACGAGATCACGGTCCTCATCATGGAGCGGCCCCGCCACGAGGAGCTGATCGCGAGGGTCCGGGCCATCGGATGCGGCATCCGGCTCATCACCGACGGCGACATCGCGGGCGTCATCTACACGGCGACGCCGGAGACGACCGGCATCGACCTCTATCTCGGCATCGGGGCGGCGCCCGAGGGCGTGATCGCGGCCGGCGCGCTGCGCTGCATCGGCGGCCAGATGCAGGGCCGGCTCATCCTGGACACTGAGGAGACCCGCGAGCGCGCGAGGAAGATGGGCGTCTCCGACCCGAACAAGAAATACGACCTCTCCGAGCTCGCGCGCGGCGACGTCGTGGTGGCGGCGACCGGCGTGACGGACGGCGCGCTCGTCCAGGGCGTGAAGTTCGGCCGCAACGTGATCGAGACGGATACGATCGTGTTCCGCTCGAGCACCGGGACGGTGCGGCGCATCAGGGCCGAGCATCGCGCGCTCGACAAGTTCCACCTGGAGGGGTGAACCGGGGCGCTTGGCTTGGCTGGGCCGGGCGCTGTGCTATCGTCATCCGTATGACGAAGCTGTTGGCGAGCGCGGTCGAGCATCTGCGCGGCATGCGGGGCGAGGATCAGGACGCGGTCGCCCTGATCCTGCTCTCGGCATTCGAGCCGAAACCGGCGCCCGAACTCGACGAAGCGACCCGTCTCGCCATCCGCGAGGGCCTCGACCAGGCCGAACGAGGCGAGTTCGTGCCGGACGAGGAGATCGAGGCGCTCTGGGCCCGGCACGCCGTGTGAGGATCAGGTACACCCCGCGAGCCCGCCGCGATCTCGCGGACGTCCTGGCGTATCTCGATGACCGCAGCCCGACAGGAGCTCGAAACGTCAAGCAGGCGATCCGCACGACGATCGCGCTGATCGCTCGGTTTCCGGAGGTCGGGCGGATGTCCGGCGAGGGCGATACGCGCGTGATGGTCGTCGGTCGATACCCTTACCTGATCTACTGGCGAGTGTTGGCGAAGCAAGTCGACCTTCTCCATATTCGCCACGCCTCGCGCGAACGGCCCTGACTGATCCGGGCGCACGGATGCGGCCGATTCACTACCATCACGGATCACGACATGCGCTTCGAACTCTACAAGGACCATGATGCCGAGTGGCGCTGGCGGCTGCGTACGCAGAACGGCAACGTGGTGGCGGATTCGGCGGAGGGCTACCGCCGCCGCGAGGATTGCGAGCGGGGCATCGCGATCGTGAAAGACTCCGCCGAGGCCCCGATCGTCGACATGTCGGCCAAGATCGCGGACCATTCGTGATCGCGGACCACTCGTGATCGAGGTCCGGCCGCTCGGCGCGGGCGACCGCGCCGCCTGGGAGCCGCTCTGGGCTGGCTACCTCGCGTTCTACGGCGCGAGCCTCGCGCCCGAGACGACCGACACGACCTGGGGCCGCCTTATGGAGGCGGCCGAGCCGATGCACGTCATCGGCGCCTTTGCTGACGGCACGCTCGTCGGCATCGTCCACTACATCTTTCACCGCTCGACCTGGACCGTCGGCAACTACTGCTACCTGCAGGACCTGTTCACCGTCGAGGCGGCGAGGGGGCAGGGCGTCGGGCGGGCGTTGATCGAGGCCGTCTACGTCCGAGCCCGGGAGGCTGGGGCCAGCAGAGTCCACTGGCTCACTCAGGAGGGCAATGCGACGGCGCGCGCTCTCTATGACACGCTGGCCGACCGGCCGGGGTTCATCCAGTACCGGAAGATGTTCTGACGCGACGCTGCATGACGTGATCCCGCCGCGCAGGTAGACTGAGCCGATGCCCGACTCAGTTCGCCTCCTGCGCGACCCGGAGCAGCGCCGCCCGCTGCTCGGCGTCGAGCGCTCGGTCACGGGGCGGCCCTGGCTGGAGCGGTGCGACGACGCCTCCGGCATGGTGGCGGCCGCGATCGCGCAGGGCCACGGGCTGCCGGATCACGTGGCGCGCGTGCTGGCCGGACGCGGCGTCACGGTCGCGGGCGCGCCGGCCTTCCTGGCGCCGCGCCTGCGCGAGCTGATGCCCGACCCTTCGGTCCTCGCCGGCATGGACGCCGCGGCTTCGCGCCTCGCGGACGCGGTCCGGCTTCGCGAGCGCGTCGCGGTCTTCGGCGATTACGACGTCGACGGCGCGTGCAGCGCGGCGCTGCTCGCCGGATATCTGCGGGCCTGCGGGCTCGCGGTCGAGATCCACATTCCGGACCGGATGAGCGAAGGCTACGGCCCGAATGTCGAGGGTATGCGCCGCTTCGCGGCCTCCGGCGCGACGCTGATCGTCACGGTCGATTGCGGCACGGCCGGGCATGAGCCGCTGGCCGAGGCCGCGCGGCTTGGAATCGACGTCGTGGTGCTCGACCATCACGGCGCGCCGGAGAGCCTGCCGCAGGCGGTCGCGATCGTGAACCCGAACCGGCAGGACGACCTGTCGGGCCTCGGCCATCTCTGCGCGGCCGGAATCGTGTTCATGACGCTGGTCGCGCTCGGGCGCGAGCTGCGCCGGCGCGGCCATTGGGGTGCGACGCCCGAGCCCGACCTCCTGTCCGGGCTAGACCTCGTGGCGCTGGCGACGGTCGCGGACGTGGTGCCGCTCGTCGGCCTGAACCGCGCCTTCGTGCGCCAGGGGCTCGCGGTGATGCGCGCGCGTCGCCGGCCCGGCCTTGCGGCCCTGGCGGACGTCGCGGGCCTCGCGACCGCGCCCGAGGCCTGGCATCTCGGCTACGTCCTCGGACCACGGATCAACGCGGGCGGCCGCATCGGAGATTCCTCGCTCGGCGCGGCGCTGATGGGGGAGGACGACGCGATGCGCGCGGCCGAGATCGCCGCGACGCTCGACCGGCTGAACCGCGAGCGCCAGGAGATCGAGCGCGTCGCGGTCGAGGAGGCGCAGGCGCGCGCCGCGAAGCTCGTCGAGGAGCGGCCGGACCTGCCGGCGATCGTGCTCGATTCGGCTACGTGGCATCCCGGCATCGTGGGGCTGGTCGCGGCGCGCGTGAAGGAGCGGCACGGCCGTCCCGTCTTCGCTTTCGCGGCGAAGCCCGACGGCACGGTCACCGGATCCGGCCGCTCCGTCGCGGGGGTCGACCTCGGGCGTGCGGTCAGGGCGGCGGTCGAGTGCGGCCACGCGCTGAAGGGCGGCGGCCACGCCATGGCGGCCGGCGCGACCGTGACGCCGGAGGGGCTGGAGCGGTTCCGCGCCTGCCTGGAGCGCGAGCTCGGGGCCTCCGTCCAGGGCGTGCTGGATGCGCCGGACCCGCTCCTCGTCGACGGGCTCGTCGGCGCGGGCGGCGTCGGACCGGATCTCGTGCGCGCGCTCGACGGCGCGGGTCCCTTCGGGGCGGGCCAGCCGGAGCCGCTCTTCGCGTTCGGCCACCACCGTGTCACCGACGCGCGCGAGCTCGGCGCCGGACACGTGCGGGTGACGCTCAAGGCCGGCGACGGCGCGACCCTGAAGGGCGTCGCGTTCCGGGCGGCGGACGGCGAACTCGGCCGCACGCTGTTGACCTCGGTCGGCGAGACGCGTCACCTCGCGGGGTCGCTGTCGATCGACCGATGGGGCGGCGGCGAGCGGGCCGAGCTCAGGATCCTCGACGCCGCGATCCCGTGATCTGACGACGGAGCTGCCGTGAAGCGCCTCTACTGTCTCCGCCACGCGAAGGCCGTCGCGAAGGAACCGGCCGACGACGTGGATCGTGTGCTCGCCCCGCGCGGCCGGCGGCAGATGAACGCGATGGCGGGCTTCATCAAGGAGACCCGGATCCGGCCGGACCGGGCGCTCGTCTCGCCTTCGGCGCGCACCCGCGAGACCTGGGCGCGCACCGGCCTCGAGGGCGTGCCGACGACGTTCGAGGCGCGGATCTACGAGGCCTCGCCCGAGACGCTGCTCGACCTGTTGCGCGGGGCGGACGACGCCGCGCGGAGCCTCGTGATGGTGGGGCACAATCCGGGTTGCGAGGAGCTGATGCGCGGCCTCGCGGGCGGGCTCGGCGAACCGCACGCGCTGGCGCGCCTCGCCGCCAAGGTGCCGACGGCCGCGCTCGCGATCTTCGACCTGCCGGGTGATCGCTGGGCGGACACGAGGCTCGGCTCCGGCCGGCTCATCGGCTTCGTGACCCCGGCCTGGCTCGGCGACGAGGCCGACGATTGATCCTGTGATCCTGCGGTCAGAGCATGACGGGGGTCCCGGACGACGTGGTCCTGTCGTCCTCTGACTCTGCGCTTGCCGCCGCGCCGCCGGCCCGCCATGTGGGTGTTGCCTGAACATCCCCGAGACCTTGGCCTCCTTCCTCGACATCGCGTCACGCGCCGCCGCCGCCGCCCAGAGCCTGGCGGAAGCCGGGCAGAACATCTGGCAGCCGACGCTGCGGCTCGGCGTCACCGGGCTCGCGCGCTCGGGCAAGACCGTGTTCACGACCGCGCTCGTCAACCATCTCGTGCGCGGGACGCCGCTTCCCGCCTTCCGGCCCGCCGCCGAGGGCCGCATCCGGCGCGCGCGCCTCGCGCACCAGCCGAACGACGACGTGCCGCGCTTCGCCTACGAGGCCAACCTGGAGGCGCTTGCACGAGAGCGTCGCTGGCCGGGCTCGACGACGCGCATCTCGGAACTCCGCCTCGACATCGAGTTCGAGCGCGCCTCGCGCTGGCGCTCCGGACCGGCGACGCTGACGCTCGACATCGTGGATTACCCGGGCGAGTGGCTGCTCGACCTCGCGCTGATCGACGCGACCTTCGCGGACTGGTCGCGCGGCGTCGTGGCGGCGGCGCGCCGGCCCGAACGCGCCGGCGCGGCCTCGCCCTGGCTGCGCCAGCTCGCGACCCTCGACCCCGCGGCGGCGGCCGACGAGGCGGTCGCCGCGACCGCGGCCGAAACGTTCCGCGGCTACCTCCAGCTGCAGCGGCAAAGTCCCGAGGCCGTCGCCACGACGCCACCCGGCCGCTTCCTGATGCCGGGCGACCTCGAAGGCTCGCCCGCGCTCACCTTCGCACCGCTCGACCTTTCGCCCGACTTCGAGATCGCGCCCGGTACGCTGGCCGCGCTCATGCAGAGGCGCTTCGAATCCTACAAGGCGCGGGTGGTGCTGCCGTTCTTCCGCGAGCACTTCCAGCGCATCGACCGGCAGATCGTGCTGGTCGACGTGCTGGCGGCGGTCGACGGCGGCCCGGCCGCCTTGGCGGAACTCGAGGAGGCGCTGGACCGCGTGCTCGTCGCCTTCAGTGCCGGGCGCAACACCTTCCTGTCGCGCATCTTCGCGCCGCGCGCCGACCGCGTGCTCTTCGCCGCCACCAAGGCGGACCACGTCCACCACACGAGCCACGATCGGCTGGAGCGGCTGCTGCGGCTCCTCGTCGCCCGCGCGCTGAAGCGCACGGAGGCGGCGGGCGCGCGCGTCGGCACGGTCGCCCTCGCCTCCGTGCGGGCGACGCGCGAGACGAGCGTCAGCGAGGGCCGCGAGGTGCTGCGCGCCGTCGCGGGCACGCCTGAGGCCGGCGAGCGGGTGGGCGAGGAGGTGTTCGACGGCGAGGCCGAGGCCGCGATCTTCCCGGGCGAGCTGCCGGCCGACCCGAAGAGCGTGCTCGACGGCGCGGTCGAGCCGGGCTCCTTGCGCTTCCCGCGCTTCCGCCCGCCGCGCATCGGCCGGGACGCGGCCGGCCGGCCCGACGCTCTGCCGCAGATTCGTCTCGACCGCGCGCTGGACTTCCTGATCGGGGACAGGCTGGCGTGACGCTCACAAGGTGGGCAGGGCTCCGTCAGGTCGTCCACCACGACCACCGCGCGGCCGCCGGCACGCGCGATCTCTCCCGCGACGCGCTCGGCACGCTCCCGGTCGCGTCCGTGGACAGCTACTGCCGCCCCCTCGGCGGCAAGGACTCGCGCGATCGCCTCCCCGATCCCGATGCTGCTCCCCGTCACCAGCGCCCGCTTGCCGTGAAGTCCCAGCTTCATGATCGACCCTGCTCGACAGGACGTTCTCGTATGCGCTTCGTCCGGATATGGCCGCCAATGCGGACCGATCGGTGGTCGATCCGGCCTGAAGCCGCCGCTGAACGTCGCTCGCGACGAGCTACTCCTCGTCTCGGGGCACGATCGATTCTGCCCTCGTCAGCCCGTCGGCGTCATCTTGAGCACGCCCGCCCCGATATCGGGAAGGCGGGGGATGATCCTGCTCGCCGCGTACCACTCGGCGATACCCCTGATCTCGGCCACGCTCGTGTCGGTCAGACCGGTGGTCGGGACGGCGTTGTTGCGCCCGATCGCGGGTCCCAGCGTCGCGGGGATCGCCATCGCCTGCGCCCAGATGGTCCCGGCCTCGGCGGCGTTCGCCTGCGCCCAGCGATTGTCCGCGAGCGCGGTATCGAAGACGACCTGCAGGAGGTCGCGCTTCGTCTCGGCGAAGCTGCGGCTCGCCATCAGGGTCACGGCGTTCTGCGAGCCGATGCCCGCGCCGTCGGTCAGGATGCGGGCGTCGTAGTTCGCGAGCGCGATCGACACGAACGGGTCCCAGGTCGCCCAGGCGTCGACATGCCCCTGCGAGAAGCTCGGCCCGCTATCGCCGGGCGAGAGGTAGACGCGCTTCACATCGGCGGCGTCGACCTTGTTCGTCTCGAGCGCGCGCATCAGGAGGTACTCGCCGGTGCCGCCCCGGTTGACCGCGACGCTGCGCCCCTTGAGGTCGGCGAGCGTCCTGATCGGCGAGCCCGTCTTCACCAGGATCGCCTCGCCGCCCGCCGCGATGCGCTGGTAGGCGAAGATCACCATTGGGATTCCGGCCGACAGGCCCGTGACGGAAGCCGTCGAGCTGCCGGCCGTGACGTCGATGCTGCCGGCGTTCAGCGCCTCCAGGGCGGGCGCGGCCGCCGCGAACGGTCCCGCCCACTCGACCTTGGCGCCCTTGGCGGCGAGCGCCGCCTCGAGCGTACCCCGGGCCCGGCCGGTCGTGATGTCGTTCGGACCGCGCAGCCAGCCGATCCGCACGACGTCGCCCGCGGCGGCGCGAGCGACGTTGGCGGCTGCGCTCGTCAGGAGGAATGAGGCGCCGAGACGCCCGAATGTACGACGGTCCATGATGGATGTTTTCCTTAAGGTCGGGGATGGATCATGCGGCGGCCGAGACGCCGAGGCGCGACAGGAGCCGGTCTTCGAGCGCCGCGAGGCGGGGATCGCCGCGGCGGCGCGGGTGGGGAGCCGGGACGGTCTCGTCGACCACGATGCGCCCGCCATCGAGGACCAGGACGCGGTCGGCCAGGAGGCAGGCCTCCCAGACGTCATGGGTCACCATCAGGATGGCCGGATGGTGGCGCTCCCACAGGTCGCGCACGAGCCCGTGCATGGTGAGCCGCGTCAGGGCGTCCAGCGACGCGAACGGCTCGTCGAGGAGCAGCAGTTCGGGCTCTCGCACCAGGGCGCGAGCGAGGGCCGCCCGCTGCGCCTCGCCGCCGGACAGGGTCGCGGGCCACGCGGTCTCCCGCCCGGCGAGACCCACCTCCCGCAGCGCGCTCGCCGCCGCCGCCCGGGCGTCGGGCCGGCGCAGGCCGAGCATGACGTTCCCGGTCACGGTCTTCCACGGCATCAGGCGATGCTCCTGGAACACGACCGCGCGCCGCTCCGGATAGCGGGCGACGCCCGCCGGCACCGCGTCGAGCCCGGCCAGAACCCGCAGCAAGGTCGACTTGCCGGAGCCGCTGCGGCCGAGCAGCGCCACGAACTCGCCCGGCCGCATCGCGAGGTCGAGCCTGTCCAGCACGACGCGGCCCTCGAAGGCGCGGGTCAACCCCCGGATGTCGAGGACGGGACCCGTCATGCGGAGACGATCGAGGGCCGCCAGCGCAGCCGGTCCGCCTCGATCCGGCGCACCAGCGCGTCCGTCGCCAGCCCGAGCGCCGCGTAGATCAGGAGGCAGACCACGATCACGTCCGTCTGGAGGAAGTCCCGCGCGTTGGTGATGAGGGCGCCGAGCCCGCTCGAGGCGTTGATCTGCTCGCCGACCACCAGGCTGAGCCAGGCGACGCTGAGCCCGTAACGGACGCCGACGAGCAGCGAGGGCAGCGCGCCCGGCAGCACGATGTGGCGCACGCGCTCCATCGCCCCAAGGACGAGCGTTCGCCCCGCCTCGATCAGCTTGCGGTCGATCCCCCGGATGCCCGCATGCAGGGTGAGGTAGATCGGGAACAGGGCGCCGATCGCCACGAGCCCGATCTTCGGGGCCTCCCCGATCCCGAACCACAGGATGAACAGCGGCAGGAGGCCGAGGAACGGCATCGCCTTGAACATCTGCAAAGGCGGGTCGACCACCGTCTCGCCGAGCCACGACAGGCCGGACACGAGGGCGAGGCCGATCCCGGCCGCGAGCGCGATCGAGAAGCCGGCCGCGACCCTCGCGAGCGAGACCGCGACACCCGCCAGGAGATCGCCGTGCCGCAGCATGTCCCAGGCCGTGAGGGCGATCTCAGCGGGCGACGCCAGGATGCGGGAGGGGAGGATTCCGGAGGCACCGAGCGCCTGCCACAGGACCAGCAGCGCCAATGGCGAGACCAGCCGGGGCGACAGGAGGCGCGACGGCCGCCAGGGCCGCCGCCTGCGGGCCGCGGCCGGCAGCGGAATCGCGATCAGCGGGAGGTCCTGGCTCAATGCAGGCCTCAGGCCTCGACCTTGGGGCGGTCCGTCAGGTCGCGGTCGAACAGGGTCGACCAGGTGAAGTTCTTCTTCGCCTTCACCTCGCGCTCGACGGGCAGGCGCGGCAGCACCGTCTCGCCGAACCGGTACGCCTCCTCCAGCAGCGGCATGCCGGACAGGATGAAGGTCTCGATGCCGGCCCGCCGGTAGGCCTCGATCGTGCGC
>CAXUHE010000151.1:0-4302 GCA_964250725.1 uncultured Enterovirga sp.
CAAGTACAACCAGCTCATCCGGATCGAGGAGGAGCTGGGCGCAGCCGCGCGCTACGCCGGCCGGGCCGCGCTGAAGGTCTGAGACCGCCGCCGCCGGGAACCTAGCCTATCCTGAGGATGGACCTGATCGGACTCGCCAGCGAGATCGTAGGATGCTGACCGGCGTGCGCTGGACACCGCGCCTCACGACGCTCGCGATGTTGGGCGCCGTCGCGATCTTCGGGGCGAACTTCGCCATCGCCCGCTACGCGACGAAACAGGGCTTGTCGGCTCAAGACCTCGTGTCGCTGCGCTTCGGCACGGCGACGGTGTTCCTGCTACCGCTGTTCTGGCGACGCGGGCTGTTCACATGTGCGGGGATAGGATGGCGACGCGGCATCGCGCTGACCTTCACGTCCGGCGCGCCAATGAACCTCCTCATGTCCACGGGGCTCACCTACGCGCCCGCGGCGCACGGTGCGGCCCTGGGTCCCGGTACCGTGACGGTCGTCGGCGTCGTCTACAGCGTCGTGATCTCACGCATCGCGCCGCCGGTGCTGACGCAGGTGGGTCTCGTGCTCGTCCTCGCGGGCCTCGTGTCGGTCGCCCTCGCGGGCGCAGTTTCGGGGTCGGCGAACGTCGTTTTCGGCGATATCTGCTTTTTCCTCACCGGCCTGTTATGGGGCTTCTACCCGGTCCTGACCCATCGCTGGCGGATCGATCCGATGACGGGCGCGGCTATCTGCGCCGTGCTCTCGCTGCCCTACGTCATCTGGTACTTCGCGCTTGGTCACCCGAACCTGCTGCGTGCCGACCCCTGGCTGGTCCTCGGCCAGGCGCTGTTCCAGGGCGTCGTCAGCACCATCATCGGCCTGTGGCTGTGGGGCAGTGCGATCCGGGTCGTCGGCATATCGCGCACCCAGCTCTACCCGCCGCTGATCCCGGTTGTCGGTGCGGTGATGGCGGTGCCGATACTCGGCGAGGTGCCGGGTCCCATCCAGGCGCTCGGCGTCGTGCTGATCGTCGTCGGCCTCGGCCTGTCGGCCTACAGCAACCGTCGCGCGATCAAGCGGCTGGAAGCCAGGATCGCGGCCGAAAGAGAACCTTAACCACGGCGCCCCATCATGTCCGAATGGTCGTTCGCAAACGGGTCCGGGCCGTCCTCATTCCGCTGGTGCTCTACGGGGCTGCGTCCGGCATCGTGGGTTATTTCCTGCACAGTGCGCGAATCGGCAACCGGGGCCTCGACGCCAAGCAGGCGCTGAAGATCCAGATCTACGAGATCGGCCGGGAGTTCGAGGCCGCGAAGGTCGAGCATGCCGACTGGGATCGCAGGATCGCGCTGCTCCGCTCCGACCAGGTCGACCGCGACCTCCTGGAGGAGCGCGCCCGCATCATGCTCGGCCGGGTGCACAAGAACGATCTCGTGGTGGTGATCCCGTAGAGCCGTCCGTTCAAAGGTCCATCTCGGGTACGAGCTTCGTGCCGTCCACGAGCCGCTCGTAGCGGAACGGCGTCGGATCGACCAGCGGCGTCGCACCCGTCACGAGATCCGCCGTGAGCCGGCCCGCACCCGGTCCGATCCCGAATCCGTGGCCGCTATATCCGGTCGAGAGATAGAAGCCCGGCAGCTGCGCCACACCCGAGATCACCGGGATCGCGTCCGGCAGATTGTCGATCAGGCCCGACCAGCCATGCTCGACCCGGACGTCCTTCATGGTCGGAAAAGCCGCCTTCACTTCGTTGATTCCGCGCTTGAGCATGACCTGATCAGGTTCGGGATCGACGATCCGCATGGCCTCGAACGGGGAAGCCTGGTCGAAGGACCAGCCGGTGGAACGCATCAGAGATTGGAAGAACGGCCAGCCGAGCCGCACCTGGACATGCCGGAAGCGCTGCTGGTAGGTCGGCCAGAACGCCAGCGAGTAGCGCAGCGAATCGAGCGTGAGATCGATCCGGCCGCGATTGCGCATGGAGACAGTGTAGCCGCCATCCACCCGGCGACGCATCGCGAAGCCGGGGGTGCCGAGGTTGCCCGACACGACCTCCGGGGCAGGGCCCGTGCGAAGCGCGGAACCCAGTACGCTGACCTGCGGCAGGTCGATCCCGTGCCGCCGGCAGAACAGGGTCGACCAAACGCCGCCTGCGCAGACGATCGTCGAGGTCCTGATCGTACCCTTCTCGGTGACGAGCGCCGAGACGCGCCCGCCCGTCGTCTCGATGCCGCGCGCGGCGCAGCCTTGATGGACGGTGACTCCGAGCTTCATCGCCGCGCGGGCGAGCGCCGGCGCCGCCATGGAGGGTTCGCCGCGCCCGTCGCTCGGCGTGTAGAGGCCGCCGCGCCACCGCTGCGTCGCGGCCGGCACCATGGCGGCGATCTCGTCGCCGGTCAGGATTCGGCTGTGGATCTGGTAGTCGCGCGCCTTGCCCGCCCAGCGGTCCCACCGCGCGATGTCGGCCGGGCTGTCGCTCGCGTACAGGATGCCCGTGCGCCGGAAGCCCAGGTCCTCACCCGTCTCTGCGGCGAGATCCCCCCAGAGCCGAAGTGATTCGCGGATGAGCGGCAGTTCCGGCGTGTCCCGGCCCGATTGCCGCACCCAGCCCCAGTTGCGGCTGGATTGCTCGCCCGCGACCCGCCCCTTCTCGACCAGCGCGACCGAGACACCGCGCTTGGCGAGGTAATAGGCAGTCGCGACGCCCGCGATGCCGCCACCGATCACCACCACGTCGGCGGCTTCGGGCAAGCGCTCGCTATCGGGAACGGCGTCGACCGGTGGTGACGACATGGCGGCTGGCTCCGATGATCGCGCGACGCGTCGCGTCTATCTCAGTCCGGCTGCAAGATGCAGTCCACGCTTGGCGGATCGTTCGCACACGGACGCGTTGACGGTAGGGCCCGCGTGCATCACAGCTGTCGCGGACGCGCCCGGTGGACCGGGCCTTAGCAGCCCAAGGGTGATGTCGATGGCCACCGAAGAACCTGAAGTCTCCTCGACCGTGCGGGATCTCGCCGACAAGAGCGTCGGCCAGGCGAAGACGGCGCTCATGTCGCTCCTCGCGGCCGCGAAGAGCGCTTCCGAGACGGTCCAGACGAAGACGAACACCGGCGAGACCGTCGCGGGACAAGCCGTGTCGCGCGGCTTCGGCTTCGCCGAGCAGAACATCTCGGCCATCCTCGATTTCGCACAGAAACTCGTCCGCGCGCCCGACCTGAAACAGGCGGCCCAGCTCCAGACCGACTTCGTGAAGGAGCAGACCTCCATCATGGAGAAGCAGGTCGAGGAGTTGAAGGGCCTGGATCCCGGTGCGAAGCCGACCGATCAAGGCAGTTGAGGGGATTGGCGCGGCCTACGGGAGTCGAACCCGTCTCCCCAGCGTGAAAGGCTGGTGTCCTAACCGATAGACGAAGGCCGCGAGCGGGCGCACGATGCGCCGCGACCGCTCTATAGGGCGGGTGTGGGGCTTGAACAAGCCGAGCCGTGCCCGCCCGCCGCAACCCGCATTGACGTGTGCGTGAGCGTGGCGATAGACGAGACCATGCGCTTGGCCCGGCTCCGGATGCACGGCCGCGCGATCCTCGGTGTGGTCGCGCTCTACGCGCTGTTGCTGCAGGCCTTCGTGGCGGCCGCGACCCCGTCCGGCCCGATCGACCTCGCCGGGTTCATCTGCCAGCACGAGAGTTCGTCACCGCCCGATCATCCGATCCGGCACGATCACCAGTGCTGCACGGCCGTCCATATCGGCAATATCGCACCGCCGCCCTCGTCGGCCATGCTGGTCGGCTGGGCGTCACCCCGCGCCGTCACCCTGCTGTGGCGGCCCGAGGTCGCCATCCCGAAGACCGGGCCGCCGACCCGATCCCACTCCGCCAGAGGTCCACCGTCCGCCTGATCGACAGAACCCGCCCGTTCGATCTCGCCCGACAGGACCTATCACCATGTTGAAGCCATTGCCGGGCATCGCGCCTTGCGCGTTCGCGCGTGCGTTCGCCCTCTTCACGCTGACCTCGACCTCCGTCTTCGCGCAAGCCACCGCTATGCCGCCGAGCACGCTGCCCTCCGTGGTCGTGCCGGCTCCCGACGCGCGACCCCGCCGTGCTGCCCGCCCGCGACGGCCCTCGCCGGTCCGCACGGCGAGCCGTGTGCCGAACCTGGTGACCGCCCGTCCGCCGGTCACGGCCGATCCGGACGCGCCCGCCGACATCCAGCTCAACCTGCTGGGCGACGAGCGCGACATGACGCGCCTCTGCGCGGGGATCCGCAAAACGCTCGGCCTGCTGCTGGTGCCGGGCCTCAATCCCGACCCGGACGATCTCTTTCCGGC
>CAXUHE010000151.1:4312-9443 GCA_964250725.1 uncultured Enterovirga sp.
CCGGTCACGGCCGATCCGGACGCGCCCGCCAGCGCGCCCTCGGCCGACCTTACGGGACCGCGCGTGCCGGGCGTGGACCAGAGCGCCGGCCCGCCGACCGGGGGATCGCTGACCGTCCCGTCCGTGCAGGAGCAGCGCCGCCAGGTGCTCTCGACGGTCGGCTCCGTCGCGTTCATCGACGCGAAGTCGTTCGAGAACCGCTACACGAACAACATCGTGGACGTGCTGAAGGACACGCCCGGCGTCTACGCCCAGAGTCGCTACGGTCAGGAGCTCCGCCTCTCGGTGCGTGGGTCCGGCGTCGCGCGCAGCTTCCACACGCGCGGCATCGAGATCCTCCAGGACGGCATCCCGTTCAACCTCGCGGACGGGTCCGGCGACTACTATCAGATCGACCCGCTCGCGCTGCGCTCGGTCGCGGTCTACAAGGGCGGCAACGCCCTCGTCTTCGGCGCGTCGACGCTGGGCGGCGCGGTCGACTTCTTGAGCCCGACGGCGTTCACCGCGATCGCCCCGGCCTTCGTGCGGCTCGAGGGCGGCTCGTTCGGCGCCTTCCGGGGCAACGCCCAGGTCTCGCACGCCGAGGGCGACGTCGACGTCCTCCTGAACGTCACCCAGTCCCACCAGGACGGGTTCCGCCAGCACCAGAACCAGGACTACACGCAGGTCAACGCCAACATCGGCTACCGGATCGCGCCGGGGGTCGAGACTCGCTTCTATGTCGGTGTCTACGACACGCACCAGAAGCTGCCCGGCACCGTCAGCCTGACGGACGCGCTCAACTTCCCGACACGCGCCAGCCTCGCGGTCATCACCGGCAACCAGTCGCGCGAGGTGAAGACCGAGCGGCTCGCGAACCGGACCTCGTTCGAGCTCGACAACGGCAAGCTCGACGTCGATTCCTGGGTCATCCACAAGGGCCTCTATCATCCGATCTTCCAGGTCATCGACCAGGAGGGCGTGACCTACGGCGTCTCGCCGCACTGGAGCGGCACGTTCGACGTCGGCGGCTACCGCGACGACCTGACGATCGGCGGGCGCTACTTCGCGGGCAACAACACGGCGCTCCAGTTCGTCAACGTGCAGGGCAATCGCGGCGCACTGACGGCCAGTGCGCGCCAGAACGCCGCGAACTACGAAGCCTTCGCGGACAACCGGTTCTGGATCCTGCCTGACGTCGCCCTGATGGCGGGTGCGAAGCTGTTCCACGACGAGCGCGACTTCGAGAACCGCTTCACCGTGCCCTTCGTTCGGGCAAACCGCGACTATGATGGTTTCAACCCGAAATTTGGCGTGCTCTACCAGCCGGTCCCCACCATCCAGTTCTTCGCGGACCTGACGAAATCGCGCGACGTGCCGGATTTCGGCGACCTCGTGCAGTCGAACCAGCTCGGGCTGACCTTCGTGCCGCTCCAGCAACAGCGCGCCTGGACGGCGGAAGTCGGCACGCGCGGATCGGTGGACCGGGTGAAGTGGGACTTCACCTTCTACCGCGCCGACCTGCGGGACGAACTCATCAACTTCAACCCGAATGCCGGGATCGGCATTCCGGCCGCGACCTTCAACGCCGACAAGACGGTCCACCAGGGCATCGAGTTCGGCGCCTCGGTCGATCTCGTGCGCGACGTCTCAGGTGCAGGCGCGGGCGACACCATCACGATCGCGCAGCTCTGGAACTACAGCGACGTCCACTTCGACCACGACAGGGTCTACGGCGACAACCAGATCGCCGCGATCCCGCGCCACGTCCTGCGCACGACGCTCTCCTACACGCGGCCGAACGGGTTCTATCTCGCGCCCGCGGTCGATTGGGTGCCGCAGGGCGCCTTCGCGGACCACGCCAACACGCTGCGCACGCCGGGCTACGCGCTGTTCGGCATCCAGACCGGCATGACGTTCAGGAGCGGCATGTCGCTCTACGTGGACGCGCGCAACCTGACGAACGAGCGCTACATCAGCGATCTCGGCGCCGTCACGGATGCGCGCACGGTGCCGACCGCGATCTTCTATCCCGGCGAGGGTCGGAGCGTGTTCGCGGGCATCCGCTACGCGTTCTGAGACGACGGCCTCGGCGGCGGGTCCGATGTTGACCGCCACGGGCTTCGCCCCTAGACGCGTCGATGTTGGAGACGTGGCCGAGCGGCTGAAGGCACTCGTTTGCTAAATGAGCGTACCCCGAAAGGGGTACCGAGGGTTCGAATCCCTCCGTCTCCGCCATCGCTGCCCACCCTACATGGCGCGACATGCTGCGGTGGCGATTGGCCGCCCAACTCGAAGCTGCAAGATTCACCTTGCGTCGTTCCTGTCTTGTTCCCATAGATCAGACATGCAGATGTCGCTCGGCTTCGGGGCTGACCAGGATCTCGAGTGGGTTCGGGACCGGTTGAGATCCCGGTTCGGCCGTCCCGACGCGATCCTCGTGCGAACCCCTGTCGGCCAGCTTGTCAAATCGTCGATCAGCGGTCGGACTCGCGACGAGGTCTCGCTCGCCGCCTATCATCGGCTCGTCGAGGCCTATCCCGACTGGTCCGATCTCGCACGCGCGACGGCGGCCGATATCGAGGCCGTCATCGCCGACGTGACCTTTCCGGACGTCAAGGCGCGATATGTCCGCGATGCGCTTCGCGCCATCGCGGCCCGTCACCCGGATTTCGACCTCGCGTTCCTCGGCGCGCAGAGCGTCGCAAAGGCGCTCGCGTGGCTGGAACGATTGCCGGGCGTCGGCCGCAAGGTCTCGGCGTCTACCCTGAATTTCAGCACGTTGCGCATGCCGGCCTTCGTCGTGGACACGCATATCCTGAGGATCTTGCGCCGGTTCGGGTTCGTCCGCAGCAAGGCGGACATACGGACCGCCTACGACGCCACGATGGCGACGTTATGCGACTGGAGCGCCGCCGACCTGGCAGAGCTCCACGTCCTGATGAAGCACCTCGGTCAGACCATCTGCCGCGCCGATCACGCCTGCTGCCGCGATTGCCCGATCAACCAGCGCTGCCACGCGGCCACCGCACGTTCGCGCAGTCCTGCGGCGGTTGGAGTGGGGTAGCGCGACCTCATGGTTCAACTCTGGAACGCTGACATGTAGGGACGGCCCGCGCGCAACCCGAAGCGTTGTCGGGCGCGGACCGGGAAACCGCTCGGGCCCGGGCCGGAGCTTTCCGCTTCTCAGCGGCCGGAACCCTGGTACAGCTTGTTCCAACCACATCAAGGAGCGGCTTCCGGCGCCATGACCTACGACCTGATCCTCGACGGCGGGCGCGTGGTCGATCCGTCTCAATCGGTCGACCGCGTGACCAGGGTCGCCTTCGCGGGTGGGCGGGTCGCGGCCTTCGGCGACGACATCGACACGGCGGGCTGCCCCGATATCCGCGACGTCTCGGGGCTGATCGTGACGCCGGGCCTCATCGACCTGCACACGCACGTCTACTGGGGCGGCACGTCGCTCGGGATCGACGCGGCCGAGTTCTGCCGCACGAGCGGCGTCACGACCGCGATCGACACGGGGTCGGCCGGGCCCGGCAACTGGATGGGCTTTCGAAAGCACGTCATCGAGCCCTCGCCGGTGCGTATCCTCGCCTACCTCCATGTCTCGCATGCGGGCATCTACGGGTTCGACAAGCGCGTGATGGTCGGCGAGAGCCGCGAACTGATGCTGATGAACCCAATTGATTGCGCGGAGGTCGCGGAGGCGAACCGAGACCTGATCGTCGGCATCAAGGTGCGGGTCGGGCTGCACGCGTCCGGAACCTCCGGGACCGTGCCGCTGAACATCGCGCTCCAGGTCGCCGAGGAGGTCGGGATGCCCGTGATGGCGCATATCGACCACCCGCCGCCTTCCTACGAGGAGGTGCTCGGCATGCTGCGCCCCGGCGACGTGCTGACCCACGCCTTCCGGCCGTTCCCGAACGCGCCGATCACCGGCCAGGGCCGGGTGAAGCAGGCCGTGCTCGACGCGCGCCGCCGCGGGGTCATCTTCGATATCGGGCACGGCAAGGGCTCCTTCGCCTTCAAGACGGCGCGCGCCATGCTGGCCAACGGCTTCATGCCGGACACGATTTCGTCCGACGTCCACACGCTCTGCATCGAGGGTCCGGCCTTCGACCAGACGACGACGCTCTCGAAGTTCCTGTGCCTTGGCGTGCCGCTGCCGGACGTGATCGCGGCCTCCACCATAAACGCCGCGATGGCGATCAAGCGGCCGGGCCTCGGCTCGCTGAGGGTCGGGTCCGAGGGCGACGCGACGCTGCTGCGCCTGGAGGAGGGCCGCTTCGACTACGTCGACACCACGGGCGAGCACCTCGAAGGGCACCAGCGCCTCACCTCGCAGGGCGTGGTGCTGGCCGGGAAGTGGTGGCACCCGACCTGAGTCATTGATCTCCGGTCGCCCGGCTGCGGTCCTGACGACCGCGTGATCGGCTGACCGAATGGGCCCGTCGTGCGTTCTCCGGAGCGAGTATCCGGACGCTGCCCATGACCGACGCCTCGCCGATTGCGTTCGCTACGCTCGATCCGAGCCTCCGGTACGGCTCGAACGGCCCGCCCGTTCTCGGGCTCCCGCACACCCGCATCGACGGTCCGGCGAAGGTGACTGGTGCCGCGGACTTTCCGGGCGACGTTGCGCTCGACGGCATGGCTCATGCAGCGCTCGTGCGCAGTCCGATGGCCTGCGGACGAATCACCGCGATCGACGAGACGCACGCGCGTGCCGTCCCCGGTGTGCTGGATGTCCTGACCCACGTGAACACGGGCGATGCCGTCAGGCCTGTGAAGCACGCCATGGCAGGTGGCTGGGCGAACAGCACCGCGCGCCCGCTCGCTTCTTCCGAGATCTATTACGCAGGACAGATCGTGGCGCTCGTCATGGCGACGACTCCGGAGGCTGCCGGAGAGGGCGCGGCCCGGCTCGCGATCACGTACGAGCGTTCGCCGCACGCGGTCGGGCTCGACGATGCCGGCGTGACGTCGCGACCTCTCGCGGAGTTGCGCGAGACGCACGAGGATCGGCGGTCGGGCGACGTCGAGGCCGGCTTCGCGGCGGCCTTCGCCCGGGTGGAGGCGGATTATGCGACCCCGATCCAGCACCACAACGCGATGGAGCTGCCGACCACCACCTGCGCGTGGGACGGCGACC
>CAXUHE010000152.1:0-9440 GCA_964250725.1 uncultured Enterovirga sp.
CCGGGACGCCGTTACGGCGGCCTTCGCGACCACGCTCGGGGCGTTCGGGCGCGTCGACGGCGTGTTCGCCAATGCGGGCATCTCGGGTGGCAGCCGCGCCTCGTTCACGGAACGCGATCCGGCAGAGTGGCGCCGCATCTTCGCCACCAACGTCGACGGCGTCGTGTCCACGATGCAGGTCGCAGCACGGCACATGGTCGAGCGCGCCACGGCCGGCGATCCCTTCGGCCGGCTCGTCGCGACATCGAGCGTCGCCTCGATCGCGGGCGCCGCGTACAACGAGCATTACGGCGCCACCAAGGGCGCGCTGAACGCGATGATCCGAGCGGTCGCGGTCGAGCTCGCGCGTCATGGGATCACCGCGAACGCGATCCTGCCCGGCTGGATCGAGAGCGACATGACCGCGGATCTGATGGCGAACGACAAGTTCGTCGGCAACGTCCTGCCGCGCATCCCGGCACGTCGGTTCGGGCGGCCGGCCGATTTCGGCGGGATCGCCACCTACCTGATGAGCGACCTGTCGGCCTACCACACGGGCCAGGTCTTCGTGATCGACGGAGGCTACACGATCTACTGAGGAGAACGCCACGGTCGCAGACCGGCGCACGTGCCGGGCGCGGTCTTCTCATCCGACACGTCGCCGAGAAACGTCGAGGGGGAGAACGCGATGAGGCTGACAGCATCTCTGGCACTGTCCGCGGCCGATTTCGGCATCGTGAAGGGCGGCCAGAAACTCGCCGGCACCACCTTCTACATCCAGAACGTGCACTCCCTCACGCTGCCGGTCACGCAGGGCCTCCAGGTCGTCACGCCCTGGTACGGGGACGAGAGCGACGCGGCGCGCGCCTTCACCGCGCGGTGGCGGGCCGAGATGAAGACAGACCGCGCCGACCCATCTGCATGCCGGCATGTACAGCGCGGTCCTCGCCTATCTGCGGGCCGTGCAGGCGGCCGGCACGGACGAGTCGCGCGCGGCCTCCGCCAGGATGCGGGAGCTTCCGGCGATCGATACGGTCTTCGGGCAGGGCTCGCGCGTGCGGGCAGACGGACGGCTGACTTCCACCTCGTCGAGGTGAAGTCGCCGGCGGAGTCGAAGGGGCCATGGGACTACTCTAAGATCCTCGCGGAGCTGCCCGCGGCCGAGATCATCCGTCCCCTGGATCAGGGGCATTGTCCCGACGTGGTGAAGAACTGAGCGAGCGAGCCCGGGAGTGAGGCTTGCGACGCGCCGCGTGCACGAGGGAAGGCGTCGCCGCTTCCGGGGTCATCGCGGCCAGCGTCTCGGGCGAGGCCGGACAGGTGAGCGCGCCCAGCATCGTGTCGACGAGGTTCTGGTCCGAGGCCGGCTGGCCCCAGAGCGAGCGCCACACGGTTGGCTGCTCGCGCGCGGCCTCTCGCGACGACGACACCGCGAACAGGTTCAGCATGAGGAGCATGAGGCGCTGCTGGACGATGGCGGGCGGCAGCTCCGGCAGGAAGCCACGAAGGTGAGCGAGGCACCGGCGCGTGCCGCGATCCGCCCCGCCCTGGAGGGCCTCGAACAGCAGGTCGCGGTGATTGATCATCACCATGTTCAGCAGGCGCAGCGCGGTCTCGTCGCCGCCCGACGACGCGTCCGGCTGGGGGAAGTGGATCAGGATCTCGAGGATGTCGCGCGCGCAACGCGGGCCGCCTGCCGCCTCGAGCGTGTCGACCCGATGGTTCCGGTCACGCTCGAGCAGGTCCGCCCCATCCCGGATGAGTTCGGCGATCAACGCCTCCTTGGACCGGAAATAATAGTTCACCGATCCCGCGTTCTTCTGGCCCGCCGCCTGGACGATGTCGCGGATCGATACTGCGTCGAGCCCGTGCAGTGCGAAGAGACGGCGTGCCGCGATCTTGATCCGTTGCCGCGTGGAGACGCCACGCCCGCGGGCGGGCGGGTCCGGTCGCCCGACGTCCTCGACGGATTGCCCCGCCCCCCCTGATCTCGCGTCGTCCATGCACCTGTCCGCTGAGACACGGCCCTCCGCCGCGAGCGCGCCGCCTGACCGTATCGAGACGAGATAGCGCTTGTCATCGCTAGTTCATCGTTTTAATTTACCCATGCCGTGGGCGGCTCGGGCTTGCCGCACGCCACGGACCGGACGGAGACACACATGGACGCCGTTCTCGACATGGCGCGACCCGACTTCCTGGCCGACGACGAGTTCGGAATGTTCGCCCAATCGGCCGGGCGGTTCCTCGACGAGCATGCGGGTCCCGCCAAGCTCGACCAGTGGCGTCGCGACGGCGTGGTCGAGCGCGATCTCTGGACGAAGGCCGGCGCATCGGGGCTTCTCGGCCTCTCGATGCCGGCCGAGCATGGCGGGGCGGGCGGCGATTTCCGCCACGAGATGATCCTGATCGAGGAGATCGGCAAGCGCGGCCTGGATGCCTGGGGTGCGCCCCTGCACAACGCCATCGTGATGCCCTACGTCGAGAGCTACGGGTCGGACGAGCAGAAGCGCAGGTGGCTGCCGAAGCTCGCGAGCGGCGAGTACGTGAGCGCCATCGCGATGACGGAGCCCGGGACGGGTTCGGATCTGCAAGGCGTCAAGACGACGGCCCGCAAGGTCGGCAACCAGTACACGATCAACGGCTCCAAGACCTTCATCACCAACGGACAGACAGCGAACTTCATCGTCGTGGTGGCGAAGACCGATCCGAGCCTCGGCGCGAAGGGCACCTCGCTGATCGTCGTCGAGACCGAGGACGCGGAGGGTTTCGAGCGGGGGCGCAACCTCGACAAGATAGGCATGGAGGCGGCGGACACCTCCGAGCTGTTCTTCAACGACGTCCGGGTGCCGACCGCGAACCTGCTGGGGGCCGAGGAGGGACGGGGCTTCGTCCAGCTC
Organism: uncultured Enterovirga sp.; assembly: GCA_964250725.1. Lineage (GTDB taxonomy): Bacteria > Pseudomonadota > Alphaproteobacteria > Rhizobiales > Beijerinckiaceae > Enterovirga. The sequence continues at coordinate 2,877 of CAXUHE010000152.1, forward strand.
ATGGAGAAGCTGCCGCAGGAGCGGCTGATGATCGCCCTCCAGGGCGTGGTCATGATCGAGCGAGCGCTCGCCGTCACGCTGGACTACGTCAAGACCCGCAAGGCTTTCGGCCGCGCGGTTTTCGACAACCAGGCCGTCCAGTTCAAGCTGGCCGAGATGAAGACGGACGCGACCGTCGCGCGGGTCTTCGTCGATCACTGCGTCGGGCTCCACCTCGGGGCCAAGCTGGATGCCGCGACAGCATCCATGGCGAAATACTGGGTGACCGACCTGCAGAACCGGATCGTGGATGACGGCCTGCAGCTGCATGGCGGCTACGGCTACATGGACGAATACCCGATCGCCCGGATGTTCAAGGATGCCCGGGTCGCGCGCATCTACGGGGGCGCGAACGACATCATGAAGATGCTGATCGCCCGCACGCTCTGACGTTTTCTCCCGCGCGACCCCACGATGGACGCGACCTATCCGGAACTCAGCGGCCGCTCTGCGATCGTGTTCGGGGGCACGAGCGGCATCAATCTCGGGATCGCCCGGGCCTTCGCGGGTGCGGGCGTGCGCGTCTTCGTCGTCAGCCGCCGGCCCGAGCGGGTCGAGGCCGCGGTCGCGCAATTGCGGACCATCGGCCTGGCCGACGGAGCCGCCGCGGACGTACGGGATTTCGAGGCAGTCTCGCGGGCCGCCACGCAGGCGGCGGCTGCCGGTCCCATCGACATCCTGGTCTCCGGCGCGGCCGGCAATTTCCTGGCTCCCGCCGAGACCCTCTCGTCGAACGGGTTCCGAACCGTGGTCGACATCGATCTCGTTGGCACCTTCAACGCGGCGCGTGCCTGCTATTCCCACCTTCGGGTACCGGGCTCGAGCATCATTAACATCAGCGCGCCGCAAGCCGAGAAACCGATGTTCGACCAGATCCATGCCTGTGCGGCGAAGGCCGGGGTCAACATGCTGACCAAGTGCCTCGCGCTCGAATGGGGGCCGAAGGGGATCCGGGTGAACGCGATCTCGCCGGGGCCGATCGCGGGCACCGAGGGCATGGCCCGGCTCGCGCCCGACACGCGCGCCACCGAGGCGATCGCGGGCGCAGTTCCACTCCGGCGCAACGGTACGCTCGACGACATCGCGGCCGCCGCCTGCTTCCTGGCGAGCGATCGGTCCGCCTACGTGACCGGGACGGTGCTCGACGTCGATGGCGGCGTGGTGCTCGGCGGCGGCGGCCTCGTGGATGCCAGGTCCGGATGAGCGGATCCTAGCATGAGCGACGCGGATCAACCCTCGGGTCTCCTCGTCGAGCGGCGGGGCGCGGTCGACTGGGTGACGCTGAACCGGCCCGAGCGGTTGAACGCCTTCGACGACGCGATGGCGGCTGCGCTGCGGCACTACTTCGAGGGTCTCGTCGAGGACCGGACGTGCCGCATCGTGGTGTTGCGCGGCGCGGGACGAGGCTTCTGCGCAGGCCTCGACCTTGCGAGCGAGCAGACGCGCGTCTTCCGGCACGACGGCGTGGGCCCGGCGCTGCGCGTACAGCGCGACCTGCGCAACATCATGCTCGCGATGCGGCGCTGCCCGCAGCCGATCGTCGCCCTGCTGCACGGGCCGACCGCCGGTGGCGGCTTCGTGCTGGGATTGGCGAGCGACATCCGCATCGCGGCCGACACGACCCGCATGAACGCGGCCTTCATCCGCATCGGTCTCGGCGGCTGCGACGTCGGCGCGAGCTACCTGTTGCCGCGGCTCGTGGGTGCGTCCGCGGCGGCCGACATCCTGTTCACCGGGCGCGACCTCGACGCGGACCGGGCCTTCCGGCTGGGCCTCGTGTCGGAGGTCGTGCCCGAGAGCGAGCTCGAACAGGCCGCCGAGCCTTACCTCGACGCGATGCTCGCGACCGCGCCCCTCGGCCTCGCGTTGACGAAGGACTGCTTCAACGTGAACCTCGATGCGCCGAGCTTCGAGGCTGCGCTCGCGCTCGAGGACCGCAACCAGGTCCTGCTCGGCCAGACCGCCGACTTCCAGGAAGGTCTCGACGCGTTCGCCGCCAAGCGGCGTCCCGCCTACAAGGGATCCTAGACGGGTCTGCCCCGCCAAGCGTCGGCGAGGTCGCCGAGGGTCCGGCCGCTCAGCGGCGCGGAGATGGCGGACGGCGTGCCCGAGAAGCGCGGCGCCGGCGCGGGCTGCACCGTGCCGTCCACCGTCGTGAAGGTCCCTCGCGCCGCAAGGTGCGGGTGGTCCGGCGCTTCGGCGAGCGTCATGACGCCCGCGAAGCAGGCGTCGGTCCCCTCGAGAAGCCGGCACCATTCGTCGCGCGGCCTCGTCAGAAACAGCGCTTCGAGCTTCGCGTGGAGGACGGGCCGCATCTCCGCCTCGTCCCGCGCGTCGAAATCCGGATCGCCGTCGAGCCCGGCGAGTTCCCGGAACTGCGCGTAGAACTGCGGCTCCAGCGAGCCCAGAGCCACGTGAGCGCCGTCGGCGCAGCGGAATGTGCGGTAATACGGCATGCCGCCGTCGAGCAGGTTCGCCTCCCGCTCGTCGCTCCAGCGGCCATTCGCGGCAAGCGCGTAGAACATCGCCATCAGGGATGCGGCCCCGTCGCAGATGGCGCAATCGACCACCTGACCCTGGCCCGTCCGTCCGGCCGACAGGAGGGCCGCCAGCATGCCGGCCACGAGATAAAGCGATCCGCCGCCATAATCGCCGACGAGGTTCAGGGGCGGAACCGGATGCGCGGCCGGGCCGATCGCCCCGAGCGCGCCCGTGATCGCGATGTAGTTGATGTCGTGCCCGGCGGCTTGCGCGAGCGGGCCGGTCTGCCCCCAGCCCGTCATCCGGCCGTAGACGAGGCGCGGGTTGCGCGCGAGGACGATGTCGGGCCCGAGTCCCAGACGCTCCATCACGCCCGGCCGGAAGCCCTCGATCAGCGCATCCGCGCCGTCGAGGAGATCGAGCGTCCGCGCGACGTCGGCCGGGTCCTTCAGGTTCGCGCCCACCATCGTGCGGCCGCGTGACGAGATCGCCGGCGTGTACGGGTCGCCGCCGCCGGGCCGGTCGAGCCGGACCACCTCCGCGCCCATATCGGCGAGCAGCATCGCGGCGAAGGGTCCGGGACCGATGCCCGCGAACTCGACGATGCGCAGGCCCGCAAGGGGACCCGTACGGGTCGCCGGATGCGAGGGTGGGATCTCGGCCATGCGGGTCTCTCCGGTGCTCCGAACCATGCGGCGAAGCGCTAAGTGGCACCGCCTTCAGGCGGTCGTCCACCGCCGACGAAGCGACGGATCGCGGCCTCGAAGGCCGGACCTTCCATGCAGCCGGTCAGGCTCGTCATCTCGGCCTCGAGCTGCTCGTGCAGGTCCGCCGCGGCGGATCGCCGGATCAGCGCCTTCGTGGCCGCGACCGCGGCGGGCTCGGTCCGCGCGAGGCGCCGGGCCAAGCGCGACGTCTCCTCCGCCAGCTCCGCCCTCGGCACGACCTTGCAGACGAGGCCCCAGTCGAGCGCCTGGGCAGCCGTCACGTGGTCCTCGGCGAGGAAGATCTGCAACGCGCGCCGCGCCCCGGCGGCTCGCACGAGCCCGACCGTCCCGCCACCGTCGGGCGACACGCCGAGCTTCGCGTAGCCGGGCGTGAACCGGGCGTCGTCGGCCGCGATGCAGAGGTCGCCCAGGACGGCGAGCGAGAGGCCGGCGCCCGCGGCCGCGCCGTGTACGCTCGTGAGGACGAGCTTCGGCGTCCCGGCGAGCAGCGCCACGAACTCGTGGTAGGCGGTGAGCAGTTCCGTCACGATCGGCGTCATGTTGCCGAGATGCTGCGCGAAGACGTCGATATCGCCGCCCGCGCAGAAGGCGGGGCCGGCACCCGCGACCACGATGACCCGGACCTCGGGATGGGTCGCGAGCTCGCGCGCGACGTCGCGCAACCGGTAGGCCATCGCGACGTCGATCGCGTTCAGCCGGTCGGGCCGGTTCAGCGTGACGGTCGCGACGTGCCCGTCCAGCGTGAGCAGGGCCGCGGACGGGGAGACGGAGGTCGCGCGTTCGGGGATCATCGTCGTCCTTCCACGAGCCGGACCGGCGGCACCGACGGGTGCTCTACAGGATGAGCCCGCCGCCGCACACGATCACCTGGCCGCTGATGTAGTTCGATTCCGGGCTGCACATCAGATAGACCGCGTCGGCCGCCTCCTCCGGCGTGCCGCCCCGGCCGAGCGGGATGATCTTGGCCATCGTGTCGAGCATCTGGGGCTGCACGCCGACCTTGATGTCGCGTCCCTGGACGTCGATCGTGGCCTGCCGGCCCTCGATCGGCTGTGTGAGTCGCGTGTTGATGAGCCCGAAGGCGACGCAGTTGACGTTGACCTTGTAGCGTCCCCACTCCTTGCAGAGCGTCCGGGTCAGGCCGACGAGCGAGGCTTTGGCGGAGGAGTAGGCGGCCTGCCCGGCATTGCCGTAGAGGCCCGCGATCGAGGAGATGTTGACGACCTTGCGGAAGACCTCGCGTCCCTCCTCGGCCTCGCGCTTGGCGAAGATCCGGATCGGCTCCGAGGCCGCGCGCAGGATGCGGAACGGCGCCACGAGGTGCACGTCGAGCATCGCCTGGAACTGCTCGTCCGTCATCTTCTGGATCGTCGAGTCCCAGGTATAGCCCGCGTTGTTGACCACGATGTCGAGGCCGCCGAACGTGTCGGTCGCGACGGCCACGAACCGGTCCGCGAAGCCCGCCTCCATGACGCTGCCGTTCACCGCGACGGCCTCGCCGCCGCCTGCCCGGATCTCGGCCGCGACCGCGTCGCCGGGCTCGGCATCGAGGTCGTTGACCACGACTTTCGCGCCCTCGGAGGCGAGCTTGAGCGCGATCGCCCGGCCGATGCCGCGGCCGGAGCCGGACACGAGCGCGACCTTGCCGGCGAGTTTTGTCATCGGGTCATCCTTGGCTAGGTAGCGCGACCACGGCCTCGCCCGCGAGCTTGACGTCGCCGGTCTCGTCCTTGGCGGTGAGCGTCAGACGTGCGCGTGTCTCGCCCGATGCCTCGAACAGTTCGGCGACATGCCCCTCGCAGGTCAGGCTCGCGCCGAGCTGGGTGATGGCGGTGAACCGGGTCGAGAACGATCGCAAGGCTTGCGGACCGATCGCGTCGGTCATCGCCTCCCCGAGATAGGCCATGACCAGCATGCCGTGAACGAACACGTCCGGGAACCCCGCGGCTTTCGCGAAATCGCTGTCCACGTGGATCGGGTTGTGGTCCCCGGAGGCGCCGCAATAGAGCGCGAGCGTATGGCGCGTGATCGGCGCGAACGTCTTCGCGACGATCCGCTCTCCCAATTCGATCTTCGTGAGGTCGGCGGACTTGTTCAATTGCGCACCACGATCGTGCTGGTGGTGTCCGCGACGTGCGTCCCACCCTGATTCGTCACATGCGTGTCGAGGACGAGCAAGGTCAGAGCGCCGCCCTTCTTCTCGGTCACGCTTCTCAGGTGCTGCCGAAACGTCAGCGTGTCGCCGACCCGGACCGGCGCATGGTAGCTGAAGCTTTGCTCGCCGTGCAGGACGCGACCGATATCGATGCCGAGTGCGGCGAGAAACTCGCTCTCCCCCTCGGTGTCCAGCATCGCGAGGCAGAACAGGTAGGTCGGCGGAACGGGCAGCCCGGCAAGACCGGAGTCTTGCGCCCCGGCAGCCTCACGGAAGACCGGGTTCCTGTCGCCGATCGTGTTCAGGAAGTAGCGTAGACGCCCCGGTTCGACCTGCGCGGTCGTCGGCGTGAAGCTGCGTCCGACGGCGGATGGATCGATCATCGGACGACCTCAGGCGCGCTCGTAGAGCGTCACCACGCAGGCGCCGCCGAGCCCGAGATTGTGTTGAAGCGCCAGCCTCGCACCCTCGACCTGGGTAGCGTCCGCCGCGCCACGTAGTTGGCGTGTCAGTTCGTAGCATTGCGCGAGGCCGGTCGCGCCCAGCGGGTGACCCTTCGAGAGCAGGCCTCCCGACGGATTGGTCACGATCTTACCCCCATAGGTGTTGTCGCCCTCGTCGATGAAGCGCGCCGCGCCGCCCTCGGGGCAGAGCCCGAGCGCCTCGTAGGTGATGAGTTCGTTCTGCGCGAAGCAGTCGTGCAACTCGACGACATCGAGGTCGTCCGGACCGATCCCGGCTGTCTCGTAGACCTTGGTGGCGGCGCTGCGCGTCATGTCGAAGCCGACCACCTGCATCATGTCGCCGGCCTCGAAAGTCGACGGAGTGTCGGTCGTCATCGCCTGCGCGGCGATGCGAACGTCCTTGCGGAGGCCGTGCCGGTCGGCGAAAGCCCCTGAGACCAGCACGGCCGCGGCACCGCCGCATGTCGGCGGGCAGGCCATGAGGCGCGTCATGACGCCGGGCCAGATCACCTTGTCGGCCATGACCTCGTCCGCCGTGACCTCCTGACGGAAGACCGCGAGGGGGTTGTGCGCCGCGTGACGGCTCGCCTTGGCGCGGACCTTCGCAAAGGCCTCCATCGGCGTTCCGTACTTGTCCATGTGGCTGAGGCCGGCGCCGCCGAAATAGCGCAGCGCGAGCGGGATGCCGGGCGCATCG
>CAXUHE010000153.1:0-9439 GCA_964250725.1 uncultured Enterovirga sp.
TCGAGGGGCTCGACATCCTGATCGTGCGCGAGCTGACGGGCGGCGTCTATTTCGGGGAGCCGAAGGAGATCGTGACGCTGGAGAGCGGCGAGAAGCGCGCCGTCGACACGCAGGTCTATACGACGGGCGAGATCGACCGGATCGCGCGCGTCGCCTTCGATCTCGCGCGCAAGCGCCGCAACAAGGTCTCCTCGGCCGAGAAGCGCAACGTGATGAAGTCGGGCGTGCTCTGGAACGAGGTCGTGACGGGGCTGCACCGGGCGGAGTTCGCGGATGTCGAACTGGAGCACGTGCTCGCCGACAACTGCGCCATGCAGCTCGTGCGACGGCCGAAGCAGTTCGACGTCATCGTGACCGACAACCTGTTCGGGGACGTCCTGTCCGACATCGCCGCCACCCTGACCGGCTCGCTCGGGATGCTGCCCTCCGCCTCGCTCGGCGCCCACGATCCCGCGACCGGCCGGCAGGCGGCCCTGTTCGAGCCCGTCCACGGCTCCGCGCCCGATATCGCGGGCCAGGGCAAGGCCAACCCGATCGCGATGATCGGCTCGCTCGCGATGGCGATGCGCTACTCGCTCGGGCTCGCCGAGGCGGCGGATGCGCTGGAGGCGGCCGTCTCGCGCGTGCTCGACGATGGCACGCGCACGGCGGATATCGCGCCGCCGGGCGCGAACGCAGTCGGGACTGCCGAGATGGGCAACGCGGTGCTCACGGCTTTCGCGGACGCACTCGGCTGAGCCATCACGAGAAAGGCCGCCCGCGACGCGGACGGCCCTTTGTCATGTCTCTCGCGGCGCGGACGCCGCCACCCCGGTCAGCGGAGCGGGTAATCCACGAGCCCGTTGTAATCGACCGGACCCAGCGGGTTCTGCGCGCCGATGAACGGGCCCTCGAACGGATCGGGCAGCGTGCCCTCGCCGAAGCGGTCGCGCATGTTCACGTAGGGCGGGTTGCGGATGTATGAGATCTGCTGGCCGAGCGCCGAGGCCGGGTTGACCGACGAGCCGGGCTGCACGGCGTTGCCGGCATCGAGCCAGCTGCGCGGCTTGATGTTCAGGCGGAGCGGCTCGGCTTGCGCGGCCGCTCCGAGCGAGAGAAGAGCCGCGAGCGACGCGGCGACGGCGATTGTCCGGCGCATGTTCGATCCTCGATCTGGACGGATACGCTCGTCGGAAACGAGCCCCGCTATTCGGGATGAGAAGGCCGCGGAGGGTGGAAAAGTTCCGTTAAGCGCGGCGCCCGGCGTTACGCCAGCACCTCGCGCCGGCTCTGGATGCGGCGCTCGAAGGCGGCGCGCTTGTCGCCCAGCATGCCGCCATCGATCGCGTCCAGCACCTCGCGCAATTCCCCGGCTTCGGTGAGGCGCGAGACCGTCACGTAGTCCGCGCCTGCCGCATAGAGCGTCTCGACGTCGCCCATCAGGTCGGCCGGTGCCACGATCGTGGCGTTGGGGTTGATCTGCCGGAGCTGTCGGACCAGCCGCTCGTTCGTGATGCCTTTCAGGAGAAAGTCGGGGATCGAGCAGACCAGGATCTCGGCCGACTCGATTCCCGCATGGACGAGCGTCTCGCGCTGGCTGATGTCGCCGTACTGGACGTTGAGGCCGCGCTCGCCGAGCGAGTGGAACACGACCGGGTTGAAGTCCACGACCTTGATATCGCCGAGACGATCAGGATCGTCGCGCTCGAGATCCGCGATCAGCGACGACGCGGCGCGGAAGAAGCCGAGGAAGATCACGCGCGCGCCGTGCCCGTGCCGGTCGCCCTCATGCGCCGCCGTGTCACCGAGATCGCGCAAACCCAGTCGCTGGAGGAGGCCGACCGCCCGCGTGACCAGGCTTCCGCTCGACATGATGGCGAGCGTCGAGAGCACCGCCAGGATCACGAACGCGAAGGAGGCCGCACTCTTCGTGTCGGGCGAGGTGTGTCCGGCCGCGACGCCGAGCTGCATCAGCACGAGCGAGAACTCGCTGAGCTGGCTGAGGTTGAGCGGCGGCAGCAGGCTCGCCCGCAGCCCCTGCCGGTTCGCGTAGAGCGGCGGGAAGGTCGTGGCGAAGCGGCTCGCGACCGTGAACGCGACCAGCACGAAGGCCAGCGCGAGCACGCCCATCGTGGGGATCGGGATCGTCATGCCGAGGCCGACGAAGAACAGCGTGACGAAGAAGTCGCGCAGGCTGGTCACCTTGGCGGTCACGTCGAGCGCATAGGGGAAGGTCGAGAGCGACACGCCCGCGACCAGCGCGCCCATCTCGCGCGACAGGTGGAGATGTTCCGCGAATTCGCCCGCGAAGAAGCACCAGGCGAGCGCGCCGACGAGCACGAGTTCCGGCAGCCGGGCAATCCGCACGAAGAGGTGCGGCAGCACGTAGCGGCTGACGAGGAACAGCGTCGCGACCAGGATGCCGACCCGCAGGATCGAGAGCAGCAGGATCTCGACGCGCAGGTCGTTGAGGCTCGGCTGCACGGCCAGGAACAGGATGACGAACAGGTCCTGCAACACCAGGAGGCCGAGCGTCACGCGGCCGGAGAGGGTGTCGAGCTCGCGCTTGTCGTAGAGCACCTTGACGATGATGACGGTCGAGGAGAGCGCGGCCGCGATGCCGAGATAGAGCGCGTCCCAGCGCCCCTGGCCGAGCGGCTGGCCGATCAGGACGAAGAACAGCACGCCGAGGACCGCGCCGCCGAGGATCTGCCCGCCGGCCGAGAACAGGATGACCCGGCCCGAGCGCAGGATCTTTTTCAGGTCGATCTCCAGCCCGATCATGAACAGGAGGAAGATGAGGCCGAGCTCCGAGATCGTCTCGATCGAGGATTGCGACTTGACGAGCGCGAGGCCGTTCGGCCCGATCGCGAAGCCCGCCACCAGGTAGGCCAGGATGACCGGCTGACGGGCGAGTTGCGCCAGGACGCCCAGGATCCAGGCCGCCACGGTGCAGAGCGCGATGTCCGAGAGAAGGTCGTGCATGAGGTCGTCTTGAACGAGACTCCGCGGTCGATCAACGCCGAGGAACGACATTGTCGTGCTCTCGACGCAAGAGACGTTCCGGCCGGTGACGTCGTGCGCCCGCTTGACAGCCTGGGGCGATGAGTATTGCTCAGTCACGATCAAAGATCGGCACGCCGTGGTCACGATCCGATCCCGTCTCTCGTCGAGATTCGGCTGCACCCGAGCGCCGAAACACGGCGTTCGCTGACATCGCGGACGCGCCGCATCATCCGAGAGGCGGACGGGAACGGGCCAGTTGCTGGCCGGCCTTCATAGTCTGGACTGGAGACACACGATGGGTTTCAACGTCGCCGTCGTCGGCGCGACCGGCAATGTCGGGCGCGAGCTGCTCGACATCCTGGCCGAACGAGCCTTCCCGGTCGACGAGATCGTGGCCCTGGCCTCCCGCCGCAGCATCGGCCACGAGGTCTCCTTCGGCGACCGCACGCTGAAGTGCCGCGCGCTCGAAGACCACGACTTCCGCAACACCGACATCGTGCTGATGTCGGCCGGCGGAGCGATCTCGAAGGAATGGTCGCCGCGGATCGCCGCGCAGGGCGCGGTCGTGATCGACAACTCGTCCACGTGGCGCATGGACCCCGACGTCCCGCTCGTCGTGCCGGAGGTCAACCCGGAGGCGGTGCGCGGCTTCGCCAAGAAGAACATCATCGCGAACCCGAACTGCTCGACCGCCCAGCTCGTCGTGGCGCTGAAGCCGCTGCACGACGCGGCGACGATCAAGCGCGTCGTGGTCGCGACCTACCAGTCCGTCTCCGGCGCCGGCAAGGAGGGCATGGACGAGCTCTTCAACCAGACGAAGACCGTCTACTCGCTCGCTCAGATGGAGCGAAAGAAGTTCCCGAAGCGGATCGCCTTCAACGTCATCCCAGAGATCGACGTGTTCATGGAGGACGGGTTCACGAAGGAAGAGTGGAAGATGGTGGTCGAGACGAAGAAGATCCTCGATCCGAAGATCAAGCTCGTCGCGACCTGCGTGCGGGTGCCGGTCTTCATCGGCCATTCGGAGGCCGTCCACGTCGAGTTCGAGCGCCCGCTCTCGTCGGAGGAGGCCCGCGAGATCCTGCGCGTCGCGCCCGGCATCCTGATCGACGACAAGCGCGAGCCCGGCGGCTACATGACCCCGCACGAATGCGCGGGCGAGGACCCGGTCTTCATCTCGCGGCTGCGCGACGACCCAACCGTCGATAACGGGCTCGCCTTCTGGTGCGTCTCGGACAACCTGCGCAAGGGCGCGGCGCTGAACGCCGTCCAGATCGCCGAGGCGATGATCAATCGCAAGCTCCTGCAGGATCGCAAGAAGGCGGCTTAAGGGTCTTAGCGATCGCCGAACCCGCGCCGTCCGGGTAGGCCATCCTGGTCCGACGATTTGGACCGGACGGAGTGGAAAGTTCGACAGGTCACGCGTGTCGAACGACCCTCTTCCAGACACCGGGCGCACACGATGTGCTCGGCCGCGGTATCATGCACCGGGTGGATCAATCTGGTCGTCGTCACCCAAGAGGTCGCGACGCCATCTACTTCCCAACAGACACGGCAGGTATGCACATTGCTCCCCTGTGCGGCCAGTACTATTCTGCGGCAACGCTGGAGCGATGACCATGGAGTTTGTGAACTGGCCGGCGATCGAATCCTTCATCGGCTATGGCCGGTTGGACGCGCTCGTCTGGTTTGTTGGAATGGAGGAAGGTGCCGCAAGCGACGGCGTGGAGGCGGATCTCGTACGGCGATCGGCCTACGCTACGACTCACGAACTCGGTGCATTCGAAGGTAGTCGAGGTGACCAGACACCAACCGTTCGCACTTGGCGTCCCATGTCCCACATCATGCTGGTCCGAGATGGTCAGTCGTCGACTGCACCGACCCGAAAAAAATATCAGAATGCGCTACTCGGGAAGGCAAAAGGCTCGACGCTCCTGGTGGAATTGCTACCTTACCCACATCGCTCGACAAATGATTGGGACGAAATATTCCTCTCGCGCTATCCCAGCCGAAGCGCTTATCAGACCGATATGATCGAGCACCGTATCGAACTTCTTCGCTCTATTCTTAACGACCAACGCCCGGAGCTCGTCGTTGCCTATGGTAAAGCGCATTGGGGCAGCTACAAGAAGCTATTTCCTAATACATCGTGGTTGACCGACCATCCGTTTCAAGTCGGCGTGAGCAGCAAGACTCGGATCGTGTTGAGCCCTCATTTCGCTAGCCGGCAGCTCAATACTGAGGACAATCTGCAACACCTCTCAGATCTGGCGCTCGGCCGAAGATGATACGATCCCCGATAGGTTAACGGAATTGCGCCGCAGCGGAGCGCCGTGCTGACTACAAGCGCGAGCCCGGCGGCTACATGACCCCGCACGAATGCGCGGGCGAGGACCCGGTCTTCATCTCGCGCCTGCGCGACGACCCGACGGTCGATAACGGGCTCGCCTTCTGGTGCGTCGCGGACAACCTGCGCAAGGGCGCGGCGCTGAACGCCGTGCAGATCGCGGAGGCGATGATCAACCGCAAGCTTCTGCAGGACCGCAAGAAGGCGGCTTAAGTCGAGACCAAGCCGGCGTTATTCTGGCTGTGATCTGATCGATCCGTGTAGGGGAACCGCACACGGACGATCCGGCCCGCCTCACAAATCGGCATACCCTCGACGATCGGCCTCGCTGCCCCATTCCGTGAACACCGCGAGCGGATCGTCCTCCAGCGGGCGAGCCGTCGCCAGGTCGGACCAACTCATCGTGACGCGATGCCGGCCGGTCTCGCCCGGCCCGAGCAGGATCATCGACGCCCGGTCGGCGAGGTCGCCCGAGGCGTCTTCCCAGTCGGCGTGGCCCGTCCAGGCCTCCAGCGACAGGAAGGGCGCGTCCGGCCGCGACCAGACGGCGAGGTGCGGGAAACCCTCCACCGCCATCGCGATGCGCTCTCCACCGGGTGCCACGAAGGCGAAGTCGTGGCTTCGCGCATCGAGAAACACGAGCGCCTCGGTGAAGATCTCCGGCGTCAGCGGCAGTGTCCGGCCCGCGAGCGGGATATCCCGCGTAGCGCGAGCGAGAAGCCCGCCGGGCGCGATCTCGGGCGCGAAGGACCGTTCCTCAGCTGCGAACACCACGCTGTGACCGGCCTTGCCCGCCCCCGCGAGCGGCCACGGGAAGGCGGGGTGGAAGCCCAGCGCATAGGGCATGGCGCCCGCCCCCCGGTTCTGGATTTCGAAAGCGAGCGACAGGCTCGTTCCCGACAGGGTCGCCACGATGTCGAGGCGGAAGGCGAAGGGGTAGTGCACGCGCGTCTCGTCGGTGTCCGCGAGGCGCAGGCGCGCGGTGGATTCGTCCTGCTCGACCAACTCGAAGGCCGACATGCGGGCGAACCCGTGCTGCGCCATCGGGTAGTGGCGGCCCGCGACCGTCACGGTGCCGCCCTTCGAGGCGCCGACCGTCGGGAACAGGATCGGTGCCGAGTAGGACCAGTGGGCCGGGTCACGACCCCAGAGAAGGTCGCGCCCGCCCGTCTGCCAGCGCACGGGCTCCGCCCCGCGCAGCGCGATCTCCGCCGTGGAGGCGCCCGATGTGAGGCGGATCGTCTGATCTTGCCCTGAGCTCACGTGTTCGGATCTCCCGGAAGGGCGATGAAGGGATCGCAGAAACGGATGCCCGTCGGCTCGAAATGCCGGACGTTACGGGTCAGAAGCGTGAACCCGTGCCAATCCGCGGTGGCGCCGATCATGAGGTCGCGAACCTCGACCGTATAAGGTCTGGTCCGCTCCGCGAGCGCGGCCGCCGCGATCGCGACGTCGGGTGTGACGCCGAGAACGCGATCCCCCATCGTGTCCATGATCGCGTCCCGCATCGTCCCGATCTCGTCGGCGCGCTGGTGTTTCCCGTTCCGAACGAGCTTGTGACGGCCCATCTCGATCTCGAAGACCGTGATGCTGCTCAGGTAGAGATGGGCATCGTTGCGATGAAGCCATTCCACGAGCCGCAGGTGGTGCCGGAACTCGCGGGGGTCGAACAGGGACGCGATGTTGGTGTCGAGCAGGTACACGATCGTCAGCGATCCCGACCATCGCCCTCGTCGAGCGGGCGGTCCACTCCCCAAGGCTGCTCGGTGAGGACGTCGGACAACCCGTCCGGGCCGGCATATCTCGACAACACGTCGACCAGCGTGGACTTCGTCCCGGCTTCCCACTCGCGTTCGGACACGATCACGACCGCATCCCTGCCACGACGGGTCACCCGCTGGGGCTCGCCCGCGAGCGCCAGGTCGATCAATCTCGACAGGTCCGCTCTCGCTTCATGAACCGGGTAGCTGCGCATCCGACATCTCCATGACGGTCACGGATGTACAGTCGAACTCAAACTTGTACAAGGCAAGTCGCTGCCCTATCGCAACGCCTGCAGCACCTTCGCGCCGGGCCGGCCGGTCGGCGGCATGCCGATGCTCTGCTCGATGGCCTTGATGGCGTCGCGGGTCTTCTGGCCGACACGGCCGTCCGGCTCGCCGACGTCGTACCCGCGCGCCGCGAGCTTGGTCTGCAACTCGCGGCGCTGGGCGCGCGAGAGCGGCGGGTCGTCGGTCGGCCACTCGGCCTGCACGCCGGGCTTGCCCTTGAGGCGGTCCGACAAGAGCGAGATCGCGAGCGCGTAAGAGTCCGAGCCATTATAGGAATAGGCGCAATCGTAGTTCTTGAAGACCAGGAAGGCGGGCCCGTCACGGCCGGCCGGCATGAGGAGCCCGGCCGCGCCGGAGCCGGTCAGCGCGCCGCCCCCGACCTTGCGGATGCCCCGCGCCTCCCAGGACGATACGGCCTGCCGGCCGGTGCGCCCCGACGGCCCCTTGTAGCCGTCCGGCACCGTGACCTCGTAGCCCCAGCCCTCGCCCGTGCGCCAGCCGGCCTTCGCCATGAAGTTCGCGGTCGAGTGCAGTGCGTCGGGGATCGAGTTCACGAGGTCGCGCCGGCCGTCGCCGTCGCCGTCGACCGCGAGGCGCAGGTAGGTCGAGGGGATGAACTGCGTGTGCCCGAAGGCGCCGGCCCATGAGCCTTTCAGATCATCTGCGTCGAGGTCGCCGCGCTCGATGATGCGTAGCGTCGAGACGAGCTCGTCGCGGAAGAAGCCCTGACGCCGATCCGCGAAGCAGGACCCGGTCGCCAGCGCCTGGACGAGCGGCATCTTGCCCCCGGACTTGCCGAAATCACTCTCGACGCCCCACACGGCGACGATCGTGTGGCGGTCGACCCCGAACCGGCTCTCGGCAGCCGCGAGCGTCGCCGCGTGGCGGCGCAGCATCGCCTGGCCCTCCGCGACCTTCTCGTCGTCGACCAGCGTCGCGAGATAGTCCCAGATCGGCGTCTTGAACTCGGGCTGATTGTTCATCAGCTCGATGACCTTCATGTCGGGTTCGAGCCCGCGCGTCGCGGCGTCGAAGGTTGCGCCCGAGACGCCCTTCGCGGTCGCGGCCGAGCGCAGCCCGGAAAGGCAGCCGCCGAAATCGGCGCGCGCCGCCCCGGAGGCGAGCGTGACGCCAATGGCGGCGCAGATCGTCAGGCTCGCGCGGCGCATGGCTCTCCCTTTCCGAACGCGCGGCCATTGAGGCCGAGCGTGGTTAACGAAAGCTTGCGGAGAGGCTGGATCCCGGCTTTCACCGGGATGATCGAACGTACAAGCCGCTCATCCCGGCGAAAGCCGGGATCCAGCCGGCGTGGCACGCCGACGCCTACCAATTCAGCGTCTCGTAGAGATCGGACCAGTCCGGGTTGGACCGTTCGATCAGCTCCAGTTTCCACGCCCGTTTCCATTCCTTCATCTGGCGCTCGCGCCCGAATGCCGCCTCACGCGTCTCGAAGACGTCGTACCAGACCAATGTCTTGACCCCGTAGCGGCGGGTGAAGCCCGCCACGGCGCCTGTGCGGTGCTGCCAAACCCGGCGACTGAGGTCGTCGGTCATGCCGATGTAGAGCGTGCCGTTGCGCCGGCTCGCCAGGATGTACACGTAGAAGGCCACGGTCGGATGTTGAGGGGCGGTCGGCTTCGAGGCAGGGCCGGTTAGCGAGGCTGGATCCCGGCTTTCGCCGGGATGAGCGGCGCCCCTCCGTCCATCCCGGCGGAAGCCGGGATCCAGCCATCCAGGCTCAGGCCGAGGCTCAGCCTCAAGCCCAGGCGCGCTCCGCGAGCTTCGCCTCGTAGGTCTCGATGGCTGCGCCCTTCTCGAGCGTCAGCCCGATGTCGTCGAGACCGTTGAGGAGGCAGTGCTTGCGGAACGGCTCGATGTCGAAACGCAGCGTGCCGCCGTCCGGGCCCTGGATGGTCTGGGCCGCGAGATCGACCGTCACGGTCGCGTTCGCGCCGCGATCCGCGTCGTCGAACAGCTTATCCAGGTCCTCGGGCGAGACCGTGATCGGCAGGACGCCGTTCTTAAAGCAGTTGTTGTAGAAGATGTCCGCGAAGCT
>CAXUHE010000154.1:0-9297 GCA_964250725.1 uncultured Enterovirga sp.
GCAATTCCGAGAAGATGCGGCCCGGCGACTGGGTCATCGCGATCGGCAACCCGTTCGGGCTCGGGGGCTCGGTCTCGGCCGGCATTGTGTCGGCCCGCGGCCGCAACATCGATTCCGGTCCCTACGACAACTACATCCAGACGGACGCCGCCATCAACAAGGGCAATTCCGGAGGTCCCCTCTTCAACATGGACGGCGAGGTCATCGGCATCAACACCGCGATCCTGTCGCCGTCGGGCGGCTCGGTCGGGATCGGCTTCGCGGTCCCGTCCGCGAACGCGTCCCCGGTCATCGACCAGCTGCGCCAGTTCGGCGAGACGCGGCGCGGCTGGCTCGGCGTGCGCATCCAGAACGTGGACGACGCGACCGCCGAGGCGCTCGGCCTCGGCACGGCGCGCGGCGCGCTGGTCGCGGGCATCGACGAGAAGGGTCCCGCGAAGCCCGCCGGCCTGGAGGTCGGCGACGTGATCACGCGGTTCGACGGCAAGGACGTGAAGGAATCGCGCGACCTGCCGCGGATCGTCGCCGGCAGCCCAGTCGGCAAGGCGGTCGACGTCATGGTCATGCGCAAAGGCCAGGAGCTGTCGAAATCGGTGACGCTCGGGCGGCTCGAGGACGGCGAGAAGCAGGCGGCCCTGAACCAGCCGAACGGGTCCGGCGGCGCGGATGCGCCGAGCGCCACGCGGCGCGCGCTCGGCCTCGAACTCTCGGGCGTCTCCGACGACATCCGCAAGCGGTTCAGCCTGAAGGACGGCGTCAAGGGCGTGGTGGTGACCCGGGTCGATCCGAACTCGGCCGCGGCCGACAAGCGGATCCAGCCGGGCGAGCTCATCGTCGAGGTCGGCCAGGAGGCGGTCTCGACGCCGGCCGAGGTGACCCGCCGCGTCGACGCGCTGAAGAAGGACGGGCGGAAATCCGCCCTGCTCCTCGTGTCGAACGCTCAGGGCGAGGTTCGTTTCGTGGCGCTCTCGCTGGAGTAGCGGCGCGGCTCAGGTCTCGGTCGCGAGAGCGGCCCGGACCCGGGCCAGCGCGCCGTCAAGGTCGAACTCCTCGGACACGAACGCGTCCAGCGCCAGCGGACACAGATCGGATAGCGCGCGGGGCATGTCCTCGCCGTGGTCCGACAGCGTGGCCCGGACCTGCCTCAGCGCGCGATGCCAGAGCACGTCGAGATCGATGTCATGGCGCATCGAGCGGGTATACCGCCCCTGGATCTCGGCGTGGAAGTTCAGCGTCTCGCCTCGCCAATGTGCGTGGGCCGAGAGGTTCGGCGAGACCGCGACCTTGACGAGGCGGACCAATATCAGTCGGATGAAGCTCTCGACGGCGTTGCGGACCTCGCTCCCCACGCTCTCGATCTCCTCCGCGACGTCGGCGAGATCGAGCGCGTTCGGCAGGCTTGCCTGCCGCGTCATCCCGCGCAGAACTCCCGCCTGCTCTCGCGACCAGGCGTAGATGTCCTCGCGGTAGGGCGTCGGCGTATCCATCGGTCGAACCTCTGCGAGAGATCGTAACGCGGGGCGCCTGCGCCGTCACGCCTCTACGAAGTCGGACCGCGCGTAGCCCTGGAGGTAGAGGAGCGCCGTGAGGTCGCCGTGATCGATCCGCGCGTGGGCGGCGGCCGCGACCGCGGGCTTAGCCCGGTACGCGACGCCGAGCCCGGCCTCGCCCAGCATCGCGAGGTCGTTCGCCCCGTCGCCGACCGCCAGCACCTCGGCCGGGTCGAGCCCCAGCCGGTCGCGCAGCTCGACGAGGGTCGCGAGCTTCGCCTCGCGGCCGAGGATCGGCTCCTCGACCCGGCCCGCCAGGGTCTCGTCCTCGATCGCGAGACGGTTCGCGCGGTCCTCGTCGAAGCCGAGCGCAGCACCGATCGGGCCGGTGAACAGGGTGAAGCCGCCCGAGACGAGGCACGCGTAGCCGCCGTTCGCCCTCATGGTCGCGACGAGGGTTCGGCCGCCGGGCGTCAAGGTGATGCGCTCCGCGATGATGCGCTCGGCGAGATCCGCCGCGAGCCCCTCGAGAAGGGCGACCCTCTGCCGGAGCGCCGGCTCGAACGCGATCTCGCCGCGCATCGCGCGCTCGGTGATGACCGAGACCTGCGCCTTCAGTCCCGCGAAATCGGCGAGCTCGTCGATGCATTCCTGCTCGATCATGGTGGAATCCATGTCGGCCAGGAACAGGCGCTTGCGCCGACCCGCGACGGGCTGGACCACGATGTCGACCGGCAGGTCAACGACGGCCGACCGAAGGCTGTCGCGAACGGCTTCGACGGGGACGTCCTGAAGCTCGATGTCGAGTGCGAATCCGGGATCGAGCCATCTGCCGGACGCTCCCGGTCCGAGTGCCGCGACGGCCGCCGCCAGCACCGCCTCCGTGATGCAGGGGCGCGCGGGGTCTGATATCAGGGTCGCGACGAGACGGGACTGGTCGGGCAAGCGGTCTGGCAAGGGCTGGTCGGGCCTGTCTCCGCCGGCGCGGCCGGCCCGCCCGAGCGGACGATCATGTGTCAGATGTCTGCCATCCTCATCGCAGGACCGACGACGTCGGGCAAGTCGGCGCTGGCGGCCCGGCTCGCGCGGGAACTCGGTGACGCGGTCGTGGTCAATGCCGACTCGATGCAGGTCTACGCGGACCTGCGCGTCCTGACCGCCCGGCCCGGGCCGGAGGAGACGGACGCCCTCCCCCACGCGCTCTACGGCCATGTCGACGCGGCGGTGAACTACTCCGTCGGCCGCTATGTCGAGGATTGCACGCGCGTGCTCGACGAGATCACGGCCGCGGGCGCGCGTCCGGTCCTGGTCGGCGGGACGGGGCTCTACTTCAAGGCTCTGACCGAAGGCCTGTCCGACATGCCGCCGGTGCCCGACACGGTGCGCGAGCGCGTCCGTCGCGACGCTGAGGGCCGGCCGACGCCCGAGCTTCATGCCGATCTCGCGCGTCTCGATCGACAAGCCGCCGGGCGGCTGCGGCCGAGCGACCGGTTGCGGGTGCTGCGCGCGCTCGAGGTCTTCGTGGCGACGGGGCGCTCCGTCCTGTCCTTCCACGGCACGCGACGACCGGGTCCGCTGACGGGACGGCTGGCGACGCGGATCGTACTTCAGCCCGAGCGCGACGAGGTCCGCGCGAGGATCGACGCGCGCTTTGCCAGCATGATCGACGCGGGCGCGCTGGAGGAGGTCGCGGTGTTGGCCGCACGAGCGCTGGACCCGGCTTTGCCGGTCATGCGCGCCCACGGCGTGCCGGGGCTCCTCGCGCATCTCAAGGGCGAGACCACCTTGGCGGAGGCCGTCGAGCGCGGGCAGCGCGACACCCGCGCCTACGCGAAGCGCCAGTTCACCTGGGGACGGACGCAGATGCGGGACTGGCTCGCGGTGCCGCCCGAGGCGGCCTTCGCGGCCGCCCTGGAGACGCTGCGGGGTCGAAACTGAACTAGGCGTCGACCAGCACGAGATCCGCCGAGAGGGCGGGCTCGACCGCGCGCAGACGGTAGATCGGGACCGGCTCGGGGAAGCCGTCGAGCAGGTGGCGGCCGACGAGCTCGGGGTCGCCCCACAGGTGCTCCGCGAAGGCGCGCGACATCAGGATCGGCTCGCCCAGCACCTTGTTCATCGTGGCGATGCGGCTCGCGAGGTTCACGTCGGGCCCGATCACCGTGAAGTCGAGCCTGACGCCGGACCCGACATTCCCATAGGCGGCCTCGCCGTGGTGGAGCGCGATGCCGGCCTCGATCCGGGTCGGGAACGTGCCGTCGCGGTTCGCGGCGTCGAGTTTCACGAGCCCCTGCACGGCGGCGTTCAGCGCCGATTGCGCGGTCCCGCCCGTGTCGTCGCCCTGGTCGCGGAAGATCGCCAGGAGCCCGTCGCCCATGTATTTCAGCACCTCGCCGCCCTCCTGCTCGATCGGCGGCACGAGGCAGTCGAAGAAGTCGTTGAGGAGCTCGACCGCGGCCTCGGGCGAGAGCGCCGAGGTGATCCGCGTGTAGGAGCGCATGTCCGCGAAGAGGATCGCGGAGCGGATTCGGCTCACCTGGCCGCGCCGGATACGGCCCGCGAGGATCGCGCGGTGCGGCTCGTCGCCCACATAGATGCGCAGCACGTTGTTGAGACGCTGGTTCAGCGCCCGGACCTCCATCGAGGCCGCGATCGTGGGCAGGATGAAGCGCAGGATCGACATGGCGCGCGGGTCGAAGCCGCCCGGCGTGTAGGTCGCGAAGGTGAGGCCGTTCTCGCTGCCGTTGGTGAAGCGGACCGGGATGCAGACGTAATGCTGGTAACCGGCGGCCTTCAGCTCCGGGATGACCCCGAAGGCGTCGTCGGGCGTCGCGGGTAGATCGAGCACCAGCCACTCGCCCGTCCGGTGGACATGGGCGAAGGGCGAGCGGTTGTAGGCGATGTCGCGCTGCTCGTGCGGGAAGAGGCGGAAGCTCGACCCGTCCTCCTTCGTCCACATGCGGCCGACGCCCGAATATTCCGAGTGCAGGGCCTCGATCGCGGTCGTGACACGATCGACCGGGACGCCGAGGACGCCGAGCCGCTCGGCGAGGCCCGGCAGCATCACCGTGTAGGTTTCGTCCCGCGCGGCCTCGCCGAGCAGCCAGTCCCTCACTCTCAGCAGGTCGGGCAGCAGCGCGGGATCGAGCCCCGTGAGTTCCGAGCCGTCACCATCCGCGGTGGGGATCGAGGGGGCTCCGGACGGCGCGACATGCAGCATGGGCCCAAGTTGGGTGCGGCGCGCGGCGTGCGCAAGCTTGACCGGCAAGCTTTGCTGGAACGAGTCGCGCCGGACCGCCGTTGAGTCGCGTTCCCGAGTTGCGTTGAGGAATCCTCGATGGCGCCGCGGTCCAACTGGAAGGGCTATCTCAAGCTCTCGCTCGTCTCCTGCCCGGTCCAGCTCTTCCCGGCGACGACCACGAAGGAGAAGGTGGCGTTCCACCTCCTGCACCGCGAGACCGGCAACCGCCTGAAGCGCAAGCTCATCGATCCCGATACCGACGAGACGGTCGAGGCGGAGGACCAGGTGCGTGGCTACCAGGTCTCGAAGACCGAGTACGTGCTGGTCGAGGAGGAGGAGATCGAGAGCGTGGCGATCGAGTCGAGCCACACGATCGACATCGAGACCTTCGTGCCGCGCTCCGAGATCGACGAGGCGTATCTCGACACGCCGTACTATCTGGCCCCCGACGGCAAGCTCGGCGAGGAGGCCTTCGGGGTCATCCGCGAGGCCATGCGCGACAAGCAGGTGGTCGGCATCGGACGCGTCGTGCTCTACCGGCGCGAGAGGCCGATCCTGCTCGAGCCGCGCGGCAACGGCCTCGTGGCGACGACGCTGCGCTACGCCTACGAGGTCCGGGACGACGCGGATTACTTCGGCGACATCGAGGACGCGCCAGTCGCGGACGAGATGCTGGATCTCGCGACCCACATCATCTCCAGGAAGATGGCGCATTTCGACCCGAAGCGGTTCGAGGACCGTTACCAGGACGCGCTGCTCGAGCTCATCAAGGCGAAGCAGCACCATCAGCCGGTCACGGCCGCGAAGCCGGCCCAGAAGGGCGGCAACGTCGTCAGCCTCATGGATGCGCTGAGACGCAGCATCGCGGCCGATCCGGCATCGGCCAAGAACGCGCCGAAGGAGGAACCGGCCAAGCCAGGGCGCGCGAAGGCCGCGAAGGCGGAGCCCGCCGAGAAACCGAAGGGCGCCGGGAAGCCGCACAGCACGGCGCGGCGGGAGCCCGCCAAGGCGGCGCGCGCGCCGCGGCTCAAGAAGGCCGGCTGAGATCAGTCCGTGATCGCGCCGTAGACGAGTTGGCGCATCACGCGGCGGTAATGCTCGCGCCGCGAGGGGGCCTGCGCCATGAACAGCGCGTAGATTCCCTGGGCCGGGTCGACCCAGAAATGGGTGCCCCCGAGCCCGGTCCAGAAATAGTCGCCCGCCGAGCCCGGATACGGCGAGACGCCCGCGACGCGCCGGACCGCGAAGCCGAGGCCGAACCCGTAGCCCTCCGGCAGGAGGTCGCCCGGCGCGATCGCGACCTCGGGCCCGAGATGGTCGGCCGTCATGTACGCGATCGTGCGGGGCGAGAGGAGCCGCGTTCCGTCGAGAACCCCGCCCGAGGCCAGCATGTGCAGGAAGCGCGCGTAATCCGGCGCTGTGGACGCGAGGCCGCCGCCGCCGTTCTCCTGCGCGGTCGGCTGGCGGATGTCGAGCAGCGCCACCGGCTCGCCGGTTTCGGGGTCGCTGGCGAAGGGCTCTGCGATTCGGCCGTGGAAGGCCTCCGGCACGTGGAACGCCGTCTCCATCATGCCGAGCGGCTCGAAGACTTGGGCGGCGAGGTGCTGGCCGAGCGTGCGCCCGCCGACGACCTCGACGACGCGGCCGAGGATGTCGACCGAGCGGCCGTAATCCCAGCGCGTGCCGGGCTGGGCCGCCAGCGGCAGGGTCGCCAACACGTCCGCCTGCTCGGCATTGGTGCGGCTGCGGCGGCCGACCTTGGCGTCGGAGTAGAGGCGGGAGACCGGGTCCGTCTCGACCCACTCGTAGATCAGGCCGGAGGTGTGGCGAAGCAGGTCCTGGATCGTCACCGGCCGCGCGAGGGGCCGGCGCGTCCCGCCCTCCAGCACCTCGACATCCGCGAAGCCGGGCACGAAGGACGAGAGAGGGTCGGCCAGCGTCAGCCGCCCCTCCTCCACCAGCATCATGAGGGCGACGGACACGATGGGCTTCGTCATCGAGTAGATGCGGAAGATCGCGTCCCGCTCCATCTCGCGCCCCGTCGCGGGATCCTGCACGCCGTGCGTCTTGAAGTGCACGATGCGGCCGTGCCGCGCCACGAGCGTCACGGCGCCCGGCAGCAAGCCAGCCTCGATATCGGCCCCGAGGCGCTCGCCGATCCGCGCCAGCCGCTCGCGCGACATGCCGACGTCCTCGGGCTTGGCCCAGGCGATCGAGTCGGACATCGGGTGCTCTCCGGTCATGCGCGGACACCCGCAGGGTAGAGGCCCAGCCAAGAGGCGCGCCCGTCGAGTGAGCGCTCGTCCGGGGTCGTGACGGCCATCCCATTCCTCCCGTATTCTTGATCGTTCGTTAGCAGAGCCGCCGCCCGGCGGCGAGAACGGGATGAGCGCTGCGGCGCTTCAAGCTTCGCGGCGCGTGGCAGTCAGCACGACGGCGGCGATCCGGTCCGACTCCGCGTAGGCGGGACTGTCCAGTTCCTCGCCGAACACGTCGGGATCGACCTCCTCGTAGGACCAGGAGACGTCCGGCGCACCCCTCAGGCGATCGGCGGCTTCCGCGCGGAACGGGTCGCGGCCGCGCACGATCGCTACGCCCGTGTAGAGGACGAGGGTGCCGCCGGGCGCGAGCCGCGAGAGCGCCGCGTCCAGGATGCGCATCGAGAGTGCGGCCCCGAGCGCGCCGCCGCCGTGCCGGTAGGCGCGCTCGAGCGGGTCGTTCAGGTAGGGCGGGTTCGACACGATGAGATCGAACGCGCCCGTCATGGCCGTGAGGAGATCGCTCCGCAGCGCGACCGCGCCGGGCAGGCCGGCCGCGGCCGCGTTCACGCGCGCGAGACGCAGCGCACCATCGTTGATGTCCACCATCAGGGTCTCGGCCGAAGGATGCGCCCTCGCGACCAGGATCGCGCCCGGCCCCGCGCCGCAGCCGACATCGACGGCGCGCCGGACCGGGGCGTCGCGCTCGCGCAAGGCCGCCTCGATCGCGCGGGCGAAACGGTATGTGTCGGGACCGAAGAACACGGACTCGGCCGCGACCGTCGGGTAGGCGGAGTGCGCGAAGAGCAGGCCGCCGAGCGAGGAGACGCGGATTCGGCTTCGCCAGAACGGGCCGTCGCGCTCCAGGATCTCCGCCTCCCGCATGAGGGCCAGGATCGGCGGGGGCACGACGTCGTCCGCGAAACGGCGGCTCCAGCCGAGTACATCCGCGAGGTCGCGGGCGAGGTCGTGGCGAGGTCGTGCATCGACCCTCGCGTGCGTCGCGGGCGTCGGCGTGACGAAATGGTAGCCGCCCTCACGCAAAGCGCCGAGCAGCCGGACGAGCGCCGCCTCGGCGGAACCCTCGCTCAACGCTGCGGGCCGGGGGCGGTGCGCCCCGGCTCGCGGAACAGGCGCTCGCCCTGCTCGTCGACGAGTTGCCGGCCCTTGGCGAGGGCGAACTGCGTCGCGTCCTCGATTCCCGCGAACCGGTCGGCGCGCACGAAGCGATGCTCGCGCGTCTCGCCGTCCACGGCTTTCACGACCGTCCCGGCGGTCTGGAACTGACCGCCTTCCGCCCGATAGGGCTCGGCCCGGATCGTGAAGCCGCCATGCTCGATCTCGGCGGTCGGTTTCGCAGGTCCGGTCTCGGCGGGCTTTCCGCCCCCGAAGAGGCGCGTCCAGAACGACATGAGGTAGACCTGAGTTGGTGGCGTGCAGCGCCTGGTTCAGCGCCAGATCCGACAAGACAATCGCGAGGGCGGCGGCGCAGACGGTAAGAGCACGACGATCAGCGCGGATCGAAATCGTCGAGCGCGAAGCCGAGCTCGCTTGGTGCGTGCCGGGGCGTGAGACGATCCTGCGCTGCCACGATCTCGACCTCGGCATACCCCGACGGACCGGGATCGCGGTGGACGTGCGTCCGCCGCCGCGCCGCGTCCACGACCCAGAGCTCGCGCACGCCGTGCTCGGCATAGATGCCGGGCTTGGTCCGCAGGTCGTAGCGGATCGACGAATCGGCCACCTCCACGGCGAGGAGGACGTCCGGACCGCGCAGATCTCGCAGGCCGACCGCGCTCTCGAACACCACGAAATCGGGCTCGAGATAGACGAAGTCGGACAGGTAGAGGCCCGTCTCCGGCACGTAGTCGTACCCGTCCGGGCACAGCCGTCCCCAGATACGGTTGATCGCGCCCTTCAGGCCCTCGTGCCGGTAGCCTCGCGGCGACATCGGGATGATCTCCCCGTCGATGATCTCGAGCCGCTCGTCCTCGAGGATCAGGCCGAGCTCGGTCATGCGGACCACCTCGGCGACCGAGAACCGGCGCCGCGGCAGGTCCGGATCGAGCCGGCGGGCGGTCGCGGTCACGGGCTCAGTTGTCCAGGAAGCTGCGGAGCTTCCTCGACCGGCTCGGGTGCTTCAGCTTGCGCAGCGCCTTCGCCTCGATCTGACGGATGCGCTCGCGGGTCACGCTGAACTGCTGGCCGACCTCCTCCAGCGTGTGATCCGTGTTCATCCCGATGCCGAAGCGCATGCGCAGCACGCGCTCCTCGCGGGGCGTGAGCGAGGCCAGCACCCGCGTCGTCG
>CAXUHE010000155.1:0-9280 GCA_964250725.1 uncultured Enterovirga sp.
ATCATCCGGCTCGTCCTCATCAACTGGGTCGACCTCACGGGCGGGGGCGCGGGCATCTCCTCCATCCCCCGCGTCACCTTCTTCGGCATCCCGTTCAACCAGGACGAGGACGGGTTCGCGGCCCGGTTCGGGCTCGAGTTCGACGGCATGCACAGGATCATCTTCCTGTACTACCTGATCCTCGTCCTGGCGCTCGTCACGAACCTCGTCACCATGCGCCTGCGCCGCCTGCCCATCGGGCGCGCCTGGGAGGCGCTGCGCGAGGACGAGATCGCCTGCAAGTCGCTCGGCATCAACACGACGAACACGAAGCTCACCGCCTTCGCGACGGGCGCGATGTTCGGCGGCTTCGCGGGCTCCTTCTTCGCGGTCCGGCAGGGCTTCATCAGCCCGGAGAGCTTCAACTTCCTCGAATCGGCCACCATCCTGGCGATCGTGGTGCTGGGCGGCATGGGCTCCCAGATCGGCGTCGCGCTCGCCGCCATCGCGATGGTGGGCGGCCCCGAGATGCTGCGCAACCTCGGCTTCCTGAAGGCGATCTTCGGCGAGGGCTTCGACCCGAACGAGTACCGCCTCCTGCTCTTCGGGCTCGCGATGGTGGCCATGATGGTGTGGCGGCCGCGCGGCCTCATCTCGGTGCGCGAGCCCTCCGTGGCTCTGCGCGAGCGCAAGTCGATAGCGGGCAGCTTCGTCGGCGAGGGCCACGGCTGATGCGCCAGGACCAGGACCCGGTGCTCGAGGTCGAGCACCTGACCATGCGCTTCGGCGGGCTCGTCGCCGTCAGCGACCTCTCGTTCGCGTGCCGTCGCGGCGACATCACCGCGCTGATCGGCCCGAACGGCGCCGGCAAGACGACCGTGTTCAACTGCATCACGGGCTTCTACCGGCCGACCGAGGGCATGATGAGCCTGCGCGGAGCGAACGGGACGCACCTCCTCGAACGGCTGCCCGGCCACAGCATCATCTGGCGCGCCAAGGTCGCCCGCACCTTCCAGAACATCCGGCTCTTCTCCGGCATGACGGTCTTGGAGAACCTGCTCGTCGCGCAGCACAACTCCCTCATGATCGCGTCGGGCTTCTCGCTCTTCGGCATCCTCGGGCTCGGTCGCTACAGCCGCGCCGAGCGCGCCGCGATCGAGCGCGCGGTGTTCTGGCTGGAGCGCACCGGCCTCGTCGACCGCGCGGATGATCCGGCGGGCGACCTTCCCTACGGGGCGCAGCGCCGGCTCGAGATCGCGCGCGCCATGTGCACCGAGCCCGTCCTCCTCTGCCTCGACGAGCCGGCCGCCGGCCTCAACCCGCGCGAGAGCCTGGAGCTGAACGACCTCCTGCTCGGCATCCGGCAGGAGCAGGGCACCTCCCTCGTCCTCATCGAGCACGACATGTCGGTCGTGATGGAGATCTCCGACCACGTCGTGGTGCTGGATTACGGCATCAAGATCGCGGACGGCACGCCCTCCGAGATCCAGAGCGACCCGCGCGTCATCGCGGCCTATCTCGGCGTCGAGGACGAGGAGGTCGCGCAGGTCGAGGCGGAGGTCGGCGTGCTATGAGCGTCGCGGGCATCAACGTCCTCGTGGACGAGACCCGGGCCGCGCAGGAGGCGGCCCGCACGCCCCTTCTCGCGGTGCGGGGCGTCGAGACCTATTACGGCAACATCGTCGCGCTGAAGGGCGTCGACCTCGACGTGCACGAGGGCGAGATCGTGGCGCTGATCGGCGCGAACGGGGCCGGCAAGTCGACCCTGATGATGACGATCTGCGGCAGCCCGCGCGCGCGGCGCGGCTCCATCACCTTCGCGGGCCAGGAGATCACGGGGCTCGCGACGCACGAGATCGCGCGGCTGCGCATCGCGCAGAGCCCCGAGGGCCGGCGCATCTTCCCGCGCATGAGCGTCTACGAGAACCTCCAGATGGGAGCCTCGCTCGACAACTTCGCGCATTTCGAGACCGACCTCGAGCGCATGCTGACGATCTTCCCGCGCCTGAAGGAGCGGCTCTACCAGCGCGGCGGCACGATGTCGGGCGGCGAGCAGCAGATGCTCGCGATCGCGCGCGCGCTGATGGCGCGGCCGAGGCTCCTGCTGCTCGACGAGCCCTCGCTCGGCCTGGCCCCGCTCATCGTGAAGCAGATCTTCGACGTGGTGCGCGACCTGAACGCGCGCGAGGGCATGACGGTCTTCCTCGTCGAGCAGAACGCCTACCACGCGCTCAAGCTCGCGCATCGCGGCTACGTCATGGTGACGGGCACCATCACGCTCTCCGGCACGGGGCGCGACCTCCTGAACGACCCGCAGGTGAAGGCGGCCTACCTGGAGGGCGGCCGGCATTGAGGCTTGGCTCTACATGACTGCGCGTCGGACCTTCGCGTGCGACATCGGAAAGCGTGCTCGTCTGGCTGAGCTTCGCGGTTTCGATCTTCTCGATCTCGGAGACGTTTTCGCGGATCCTGCTCGGATCGGATGGCCGGACCGACGAAGGGATTACGGCGAGGACAGGCACATCGCGATCGGTCGGGCTCTCGGCGGCGTTTTCGCGCTGGTATATACTGAGCGTGGAGCGACCACTTGGCTGATTACCGGATGGCCGGCTAGTCGCAAGGAGCGCGCGCGCTATGAAGCAGGTTGATGAGATGACGGTCCTGCGCCTATCGGACGGCACCTTGCTGCAGCGCCAGCAAGACGGAAGCTATCACCCGATCGAGTCTCTGACCGATTGGAACCGCATATCGCAGTGGACCGACGATGAGATCGAGACGATGGCGTCGTCCGACCCTGATCATCCACCGCTCGATGATGAATTCTGGAATAGCGTGGATCGATCGGAACTGGATTCTCGTGTGTCCGTAGAGCTCGACCGCGACGTGATCGACTTCTTCCGCGGGACGGGACGGGACGTCGACGGCCGCATCAACGCGGTCCTGCGAGACCACGTGGCGGCGCAGATGAAGCGGACCGGGTCCTGACATGCGGCCGACCGCCACCGCTGAACGGAGTCGGATCGGCGCATGACCGAGATGCTTGAGAAGGCGATCGCCGAATTGCGGTCCCTCCCCGAATCCGAGCACGATTGGGCGGCCGACAACGTCCGGTTCATCCTGAGCGAGCGTGAGCGCGGCCAGGACTACGTGCTCACGCCGGAGCAGATCGAGGAGGTCCGGCAGACGGTGGAGGGGCTGGAGAACGGGACCGAGCGCCTGGCGACCGACGAAGAGGTCGCGGCGATGTGGCGGCGTCTCGGCGTGTGAGGCTTCGCTTCTTGCTGCGGGCCCTTCGACAGATCGGCGCCATCCATGACTTCATCGCCGAGGAGAACGGGACGGCGGCGACCAGGACCGTGCGGACGATCACGTCGACACGCGACGAACTGGTGATCGTCAGCGTTCTGCACACGCGGCGTAAGCGGACCCGGCACTGAGGGCGGGGCTATCGCATATGAAATTGGAGTATGGCGCGGGTGACCCTCTCCCACGTAGATCGGACATGCCCGATCTACGCATCGTTGATGACGGATCTCGGGCTTGCCCGAGATCCTGTGGGGAGAGGGTAGGGTGAGGGGGAAGCGCCCTCTCCGGATAGAACGCTTCCCCCTCACCCGGTCGGCTCGCGCCGACTCGACCCGGGATCGGGTCCGGGGCAGGCTCTCTCTCCCCCTCGGGGAGAGGTGAACCGCGCTCTACGCCCATATGCGATTGCCCCGGCACTGAGGGAACGGACCATGCAAGGCATCCTCTACGAAGAGCCCTCGATCTGGCTGTTCGGGCTCGTCACCTGCATCCTGGGCGGCTGGGCCGCCTGGATGACGGGGCGCGCCATGGCGCTGACCTGGCGCTCGCCCTGGCAGACGCTGGTGTGGTGCGTGCCCCTCGCGGGTGCGGTTCGCTTCATCCATTTCGCGCTGTTCCAGGGCACGCTGATCAGCCCGCACTACTATCTCGTCGACCTCGCGGTCGTGGCGGCGATCGCGTCGGCGGGGTTCCGCTTCTACCGGGCGCGCCAGATGACGACCCAGTACCGCTGGCTCTACGAGCGCGCCGGCCCGCTCGGATGGCGCGAAAGAGCGCAGACGTGACGTTCTTTTCCGCAACCAACTCCTGCTTTTCCGCAACACACCCCTGGTGACACGGGCGCGGAAACCGGCGAGATTGCGCATGACGGCGGAGTTCCGCCGGCCAGGGTTCCACGCGTCCGGCGTCAGACCGGAGGGAGAGCACACATGAAGATGGGGATGTTGACGGGCCTCGTGCTCGGGCTGGGGCTCGCCGCCTCCGGGACGGCCCAGGCGCAGATCAAGCTCGGCGTCGGCGGGCCGATCACCGGGCCGAACGCGGCCTTCGGCACGCAGCTCAAGATGGGCGCGGAGCAGGCGGTGGAGGACATCAACGCCAAGGGCGGCGTGATGGGCCAGAAGATCGCGATGCAGGTGGGCGACGACGCGTCGGACCCCAAGCAGGGCGTCTCGATCGCGAACAAGTTCGTCTCGGACGGCGTGAAGTGGGTCGTGGGCAACTTCAATTCCGGCGTCTCGATCCCCTCCTCCGACGTCTACGCGGAATCGGGCGTCATCCAGGTCACCCCGGCCTCGACCAACGAGAAGTTCACGGAGCGCAAGCTGTGGAACACCTTCCGCACCTGCGGACGTGACGACCAGCAGGGCGCCGTCGCGGCCGCGTATCTCGTCAAGAACTTCAAGGGCAAGAAGGTCGCGGTCGTCCACGACAAGACCCCCTACGGCAAGGGCCTCGCCGACCTGACCCAGAAGGCCATGAACGGGAAGGGCCTCAAGGAGGTGCTCTACGAGGGCATCAACCCGGGCGAGAAGGACTACTCCGCGCTCGTCTCCAAGCTGAAGCAGCAGAACGTCGACGTGGTGTATTACGGCGGCCTGCACACCGAGGCCGGCCTGATCATCCGCCAGATGCGCGACCAGGGCCTCAAGGCGCCGCTCATGGCGGGCGACGGCATCACCGACAAGGAGTTCGCTCAGATCGCCGGCCCCGGGGCCGACGGCACGCTGATGACCTTCGCGCCCGATCCGCGCAAGAACCCGATGTCGAAGGACGCGGTCGCGGCCTTCAAGAAGAAGAACTACGATCCCGAGGCCTACACGCTCTACAGCTACGCGGCCGTGCAGATCCTCGCCCAGGCGGCCGAGGCGGTGAAGTCGACCGACCCCAAGAAGATGGCCGAGTACATGCACTCGGGCAAGGTCTTCAAGACGGTGATCGGCGACATCTCCTACGACGCCAAGGGCGACATCACCCGTCCGGACTACGTCATGTACGTCTGGAAAAAGGGCGCCGACGGCAAGATCGACTACACGGGCAACGAACTTGCCATGTGATCTCGCCATGTGATCTCGCCATGTGATCCCGCCATAGGGCGTGATGTGATGGCGTGAGATGCGGTCGTCACCGCGTCCACCAGAGGGATCCCTTGGAAGGGCTCGCCGCGAGGCGGGCCCTTCTTCGTTGAAGCGCACGCCCAGCCGTGTCATCGCGATGGCAGGACAGGCGTGGAGGTCGGACATGGACGCGGCAGGCGTAGCGGTCTTCGCGGGAGCTCTGCTCGTCGCGGCCGCGACCCCAGGGCCCGGGGTCGCGGCCTTGGTGGCGCGCGTGCTGGCGCGGGGCCCGAGAGGTTCGGCCGCGTTCTCGGCCGGTCTCGCGATCGGCGACGTGGCCTGGCTCGGTGCCGCCTCGGGCGGTCTCGCGGCGGTGGCGGGTCATTTCGCGACCCTGATGGTCGCGATCAGGTATTGCGGAGCGGGCTATCTCCTCTACCTCGCCGTGCGGCTCTGGACCGCCCCGCTGACAGCGGAGCGAGGAGAGCCCCTCACGCCTCCGGACGCCCGGAGCGACGGCCGCATGTTCCTGGCGGGGCTCGCGGTCACGCTCGGCAACCCGAAGGTGATCGTGTTCTACATGGCGCTCGTCCCCACACTGGTCGACGTCGCCCATCTCGACCTCCTGGCGTTCTGCGCCCTCGCCTGCACCTGCCTCGTCGTGCTCGCGGTCGTGTTCGGCGCGTACATCCTTCTCGCGGCGCGAGCCCGCCGGCTCGTCGCGAGCCCGCGAGCTTTGCGCCGCGTCAACCGGATCTCCGGTGGCGTGATGGCCGGGGCGGCGATCGCGGTCGCGACGCGTTAGACGGGTGTCTCGGACAGATCGTGCGCCCGCTCGATCAGCGCCGCGTAGCAGCCCCGCCTCGCGACATGCGCGTGGTTGAGGAGGAGCAGATCCTCCCCGGCCTCGACCCGGCGCAGGCCGATGCGGCACGGATAGGCATCGGCCACGAGGCGGGTCGCGCCGCGGGCCGACAGTTCGGCCTCGTCCAGCGCGAAGAGGAGTTCGAAGTCCGCCGGGTCCAGCCCTGTGACGGAGAAGTTCATCGGCGATCCCCTTGATGCGACGCCGCCACCCGACCCGCCGCGAGCCGGCCCCGCCACCCGCTTCCTGCCTCCTCGTGTTCGGCCGGGCTGCGACCTCGTCACGCCGGGGAACCCTGCGCGGCAGGGCGTCTCGCTGCGCGCACCAAGCCGTCACGGCATCAAGGTATCCCGTGCTCCCGTGACGACAGGACCCGGCGGGCCTCACGTCCTATTGTCCCGGCATCCGGGGAGGCTTGCGCCGTGGCGCGCCCTGCGCTCAGGTCCGGGACGATGCGAAACCTCATCACGGACGTCGCGGGACTCACGATCGGCCAGGCGCACGACCCGGCGCTCGCGAGCGGCGTGACGGTCGCGCTGTTCGATCGGCCAGCGGTCGCGTCGGTCTTCGTCGGGGGCGGCGCGCCTGCCGGACGCGACCAGGAGTGCCTCGAGCCGGACCGGTCGGTCGAGCGCGTGGACGCGATCGTGCTCTCGGGAGGCTCGGGCTTCGGCCTCGACGCGGCGTCCGGCGTCCAGGCCTGGCTGCGCGCGCGCGGACGCGGGTTGCCGGTGCGCGACGCGCGGGTGCCCATCGTGCCCTCGGCCATCCTGTTCGACCTCCTGAACGGCGGCGACAAGGGCTGGGGCCTCTACCCGCCCTATCGCGAGCTCGCATATGCCGCCTGCGAGGCGGCCGGGCCGACCTTCGCGCTTGGGAGTGCGGGCGCGGGCCACGGCGCCACCACCCTGGACCTGAAGGGCGGCATCGGTTCGGCCAGCATCGCGACGACGATCGGCGGCACGATCGGCCCGACGGTCGGCGCCATCGCGGCCGTGAACAGCCTCGGCTCGGCGATGATCGGCGCGACGCGCCACTTCTGGGCGGCACCGTTGGAGCGTGACGCCGAATTCGGCGGGCTCGGCTGGCCGGCCAAGATCCCGCCCCATATCGACCGGATCGGCTGGAAGGGAAGCGCAGAGCCCGGCACCACGGGCGCAAAGCCCGGCACCATGGGCGCGCAGCCCGGCACCACGGGCGCAGAGCCCGGCACCACGATCGCGATCGTGGCGACCGACGCGACCCTGACGAAGGCCCAGGCGAAGCGTCTCGCCATCATGGCACAGGCGGGTCTCGCGCGGGCGTTGCGCCTCGCCTTCGCACCCTCGGACGGCGACACGGTGTTCACCGCTGCGACATGTTTCAACGAGTTGGAGGTGGATGCTCAGGTGTTGACGGAGCTAGGTGGGCGGGCGGCCGACTGCTTGGCGCGTGCCGTCGCCCGCGGCGTGTACGCCGCGACCGCGCTTCCCTTCCCGGGCGCGCTGCCCGCGTGGCGGGATCGCTAGTGCTGAGAACAGCTTGGCGAACGATCCTGCCACGCTGCATCGAGCGCGCGCGGCTTCTCACGGGATCTCTCAACGATCCCGGTTTCTCGATGCCATGCAACGCGTTGACGACGTTTCTTCACGGGTGGCGCGATGGCGCTCACGTGAGGCTGATCAGGCAACACGTGATCTACGAGCTCGCTGCGACAAACGACAGGCATCGCGGCGCTTTTGCCCGGCCCGTACCTTGCGCTTCCCTTATGCCGGGGTCGGTCTCCGCGGCACGGAACGACCCGACATCGTCCCGCATGGACTGACCGGCCAACTCGAAGCTCGCTCGTCCCGAGCCTCGTTCACGGCCGAGGCACTCGGACCGACCTCGATCGGGACCTGACACGAACGCCGCCCGTGACGAGCGAGCGGAAGCTCGGACGTGTCCCTCGGTTCGTCGGCACGCCGATCCGCGATCCCGTCCATCCTGTGACGCTCCCCGGATCATGTGATCCCATTGGCCTTCGATCCTGGTGTCACCCGATCCGCTCATCCTGTGACCACCCCTCCTCGACCCCGTCCTGTGATCCCGGGATCACGCGATCCCCGCACCACCGGATGACGTGATCCGCTCATCGCAGGATCAGGGTTAAGCCCGCGTTAACCGGGCGGCGTTGCGGCGGCCCGAGGCGGGTGCTACCTGCGGCGATCTCATGAGCCCGCCCCGCCCTCTCCTCGTCGCCCCGTCGATCCTCGCGGCCGATTTCGCCCGGCTGGGCGAGGAGGTCCGCGCGGTCGATGCCGCCGGCGCCGACTGGCTCCATCTCGACGTGATGGACGGGCATTTCGTGCCGAACATCACCTTCGGGCCGGACCTCGTGCGCGCGCTGCGGCCGCTTTCCGCGAAGCCCTTCGACGTCCACCTGATGATCGCGCCGGCCGACCCCTACCTCGAGGCCTTCGCGGAGGCGGGGGCGGACGCCGTCACGGTCCACGCGGAGGCCGGGCCGCACATCCACCGCTCGCTCCAGGCGATCCGTGCGCTCGGCCTGCGCGCCGGCGTCGCGATCAACCCGGGCACACCGCCGGCGGCGGTCGAGCCGCTGCTCGACCTCGCCGACCTCGTGCTCGTGATGAGCGTCAATCCGGGCTTCGGCGGGCAGGGCTTCATCGCGTCCGCCTGCGAGACGATTCGGCGCGTCGCCGCCATGACGGCCGGGCGCGACATCGACATCGAGGTGGATGGCGGCATCACGCCCGAGACCGCCCCGCTCGCCGTGCGGGCTGGCGCGAACGTGCTCGTCGCAGGCTCCGCCGTGTTCAAGGGCGGGGCGGCCGGCTACGCGGACCGGATCGCGGCGCTCCGCCATGCGGCCGAGCAGGCGACAGGCCGGTGGGTGTGAGATGCGTGCTTCGAGACGTGCCTTCGGCACTCCTCAGCATGACGAGTGTAGTGCGCTGCTCCGGTCGGGTTAGACACGATGGCGTCATGCTGAGGAGCGCTGCACGGCAGCGCGTCTCGAAGCACACACAGGCCTCGACCCGCATCATGGACGGCAGAAGATGATCCCTCGCTATTCCCGCCCCGAGATGAC
>CAXUHE010000156.1:0-9259 GCA_964250725.1 uncultured Enterovirga sp.
TCTTCCTGCCGAACCGGCCGCTCCTGGAGGCGCTGGTCGCCCGCAAGATCGAGTTCGGGGTGCAGACCCGGATCGACCTGTGGAAGCCCGACATGCTCGACCTTCTGGGGGCGGCCGGCTGCGTGTCGATCGAGGCGGGCGTCGAGAGCCTGACGGTCGAGGGCCGGGCCCTGCTCGACAAGAATTGCAAGGCGACGACGGACGACTTGGCCGAGCGCCTCATCCACGCCAAGCGCAGCGTGCCCTTCGTGCAGGCGAACCTCCTCAAGGTCGCGGGCGACGAGGAGGCTCTGGTCGTCGAGTGGCGGGAGCGCCTGCGCGCGAAGGGCGTGTGGGCGAACGACCCCGTGCCGCTCTACCCCTACCCGTCCTCGCCCGATTACCGCCGTCTGTGGGGCATGCCGGACGGCCGCGCCTGGGAGCGCGCGCACGAGCATTACCTCTCCCAGTTCGGCGCGTTCAGCGACATCCAGGAGGGCCGCCCGGCCCCGCTGCCGGAACTCGAGACGGCGTGCTGCCCGGCGTGAGCTCGCGGCGATGAAGGTGCTGATGACCGCCGACGCGGTCGGCGGCGTCTGGACCTACGCGCTCGACCTCGCCCGCGGGCTCGCCCGCGAGGGCGTCGGGACGGTGCTGGCCGCGATGGGACCGGGCCTCGACGACGCCAAGCATAGCGAGGCCGCGACGGTCCCGGGCCTCGCGCTCGTCGAGACAGGACTGCCGCTCGACTGGCTGGCCGAGGATCCCGCGACGGTCGCGGAGGCCGGCCGGCAGGTCGCGGATCTTGCGCGCGTGCACAGCGTCGATCTCGTGCATCTCAACAGCCCGGCGCTCGCGGCCGATGCCGCCTTCCCTCGGCCGGTCGTCGGCCTGTGCCATTCCTGCGTGGCGACCTGGTGGGCCGCGATGCGGGACGGCCCGTTGCCGGACGATTTCCGCTGGCGCACCGACCTCGTGCGCCGCGGCTACGCGGCCTGCGACGCGCTGATCGCGCCGAGCCGGGCCTTCGCGAATGCGACGGTGAGAGCCTACGGCCTGAGCACGGCACCTATAGTCGTGCACAACGGCCGAGGCCAGGCGCCTTACCTCTCCCCGAGGGGGAGAGATAGAGTCGGCGCGAGCCGACCGGGTGAGGGGGAAGCGCCCTCTCCGGACAGGTCGCAGCCCCCTCACCCTACCCTCTCCCCCTCGGGGAGAGGGTTCCCCGCGTCATCCTGGGCGCCCCAGTGCGCTCCCTTCGTCTTCACCGCGGGCCGGCTCTGGGACGAGGGCAAGGCTATAGCGACCCTGGATCGCGTGGCGGCCCGGCTCGACATCCCCGTGCGCGCCGCCGGACCTACGCGCGGGCCGAACGGGACCGAGATCCGCCTGGACGCGATCGAGGCGCTGGGCTCCCTCGCGCCCGACGCGGTCGCGGACGCGATGGCCCGGCGGCCGATCTTCGTCTCGCTTGCCCGCTACGAGCCGTTCGGGCTCGCGGTGCTCGAGGCCGCCCAGGCCGGTTGCGCGCTCGTCCTCTCCGACATCGCGACCTTCCGCGAGCTGTGGGACAGCGCGGCAACCTTCGTCGCGCCCGACGACGAGGCGGGCGCGACCGACGCGATCCGCCGGCTCGCCGCCGATTACGCAGAACGGGCCGAGCGCGGAGAGGCGGCGCGGTCGCGGGCGGCGCGCTACACGGTGGACGCCATGACGGCCGGCACGCTCGGCGTGTACCGCCGGGTGCTGGCGGAACGGACGGCCGCTGCCGCATGAGGGTCGTCTACTTCACGCATTCGTTGCTCTCGTGCTGGAACCACGGCAACGCGCATTTCCTGCGCGGCGTCCTGGGCGAGCTGACCGCGCGCGGCCATGACGTCCTGGCGCTGGAGCCCGAGGGTGCCTGGAGCCTGGCAAACCTGCTGGCCGATCACGGCGAGGCGGGGCTCGACGCCTACCGGGCCGCCTACCCTCACCTGCGCACCGAGGTCTACGCCGGTCCGCCCGACCTCGACGCCGCGCTCGACGGCGCGGATCTCGTGATCGTACACGAGTGGAACGCGCACGCACTGGTCGCAGGCGTCGGCGCGCATCGCCGGGCTGGTGGGCGCTATACGCTCCTCTTCCACGACACGCATCACCGCGCGGTCAGCGAGCCGGACGCGATGCGCGCCTACGACCTCGACGGCTATGACGGCGTCCTCGCCTTCGGGGCGACGCTGGCCGACGTGTACAGCGCCTGGGGCTGGGGCGAGCGCGTCTTCGTGTGGCACGAGGCGGCGGACACGCGGCTGTTCCGGCCGCCGGACGACGAAGGCCGGCGGACCGGCCTCGTGTGGATCGGCAACTGGGGCGACGGCGAGCGCTCGGCCGAGCTCGAATCGTACCTGTTCCGGCCGGCCGCCGCGCTCGGCCTCCCCCTCGACATCCACGGCGTGCGCTACCCCGAGGAGGCGCTGACGGCGCTCGCGCGGCACGGGGCCGCCTATCGCGGCTGGCTCCCGAACGCCCGCGCGCCGGAGATCTTCGCGTGCCACCTCGCGACCGTACACGTGCCGCGCCGCTTCTACGTCGAGACCCTGCCCGGCATCCCGACGATCCGCGTCTTCGAGGCGCTGGCCTGCGGCATCCCGCTCGTCTCCGCGCCTTGGCGCGACAGCGAGGGCCTGTTCCGCGTCGACACCGACTTCCTCATGGCGCGGGACCCGGCCGGGATGGAGACCCACATGCGGGCCGTTCGCGACGACGCGGATCTCCGCGCCTCGCTCGTCCGGCACGGGCTTGAGACGATCCGCGAGCGCCACACCTGCGCGCACCGCGTCGACGAGCTCCTGGCGATCGTCGCCCGGCTCGGCGCAGCAGCTTCCGCCCTGGACCACGTCGCATGAGAATCGCGTTCTACGGATCGAGCCTGCTCTCCTCCTACTGGAACGGGGCCGCGACCTATTACCGGGGGCTGCTCTCGGACCTCGCCCGGCGCGGCCACCGCATCACCTTCTACGAGCCGGACGCCTTCGACCGGCAACAGCATCGCGACATCGAGCCGCCGGACTGGTGCGAGGTCCGCGTCTACCCGGCGACCGAGGAGGCCGTGCGCGCCGTGATCGCCGAGGCCGCGACGGCGGATGTCGTGGTCAAGGCGTCGGGCGTCGGCGTGTTCGACGACGTGCTGCTGGAGGGCGTCATGGCGGCCGCGCGGCCCGACGCCATCCGGATGTTCTGCGACGTCGACGCGCCGGCGACGCTGGCGGAACTCCGTGCCGCGCCCGGCCACCCGATGCACCGCGTGCTGCCGCAGCTCGATCTCGTCATCACCTACGGCGGCGGCCCGCCCGTCATCGCGGCCTACGAGGGGTTCGGCGCGCGGCTTTGCGTGCCGATCTACAACGCGCTCGACCCCGCGACCCACCATCCCGTGCCGGCCGAAGAGCGCTTCCGGGCCGACCTGTCCTTCCTCGGCAACCGCCTGCCGGACCGCGAGGCGCGGGTCGAGACCTTCTTCCTCGACGCGGCCGCGCGGCTGCCCGAGCGCGCGTTCCTCATCGGCGGCAACGGCTGGGACACGAAGGCGATGCCCGGCAACGTGCGCCATATCGGGCACGTCTACACGCGCGAGCACAACGCCTTCAACACGTCCCCGCTCTGCGTGCTCAACATCGCGCGCGACTCGATGGCGTCGGTCGGCTACTCGCCCGCGACACGCGTCTTCGAGGCGGCGGGCGCGGGCGCGTGCCTCATCACGGACCATTGGATCGGGCTCGACCTGTTCCTCGACGAGGGCACGGAAGTCCTCGTGGCGCGCGACGGGGCGGACGTCGCGGACCACGTGCGCGACCTGACGCCCGAGCGGGCGCGCGCCATCGGCGAGGCGGCCCGCCGGCGCATCCTCGCGGGCCATACCTACGAGCGCCGCGGGGCCGAACTCGACGCGCTGCTGCGGGAGGTCGCGGCCGCCAAGCGGGAGCGGAGCGCCGCGTGACGGACGCTTCGCACGGGGGCGGGATGCGGTCGCAGGAGGGCAGCATGCCCTCGCCCCAAGGCGGGATGCGGCTCGTCGTCCTCGGCCTCAGCCTCTCCTCGTCCTGGGGCAACGGCCACGCAACGACGTACCGTGCGTTACTGAAGGCCTTCGCGGCCCGCGGCCACGACGTCACGTTCCTCGAGCGCGACGTGCCCTGGTATCGCGGGCCGCATCGCGACCTGCCGGATCCCGGCTGGTGCCGGCTCCTGTTCTACGACGATCTCGACGACCTCGCCCGGCACCGGCCCATGATCGAGGCGGCCGACGCCGTCATCGTCGGCTCCTACGTGCCGGACGGCGTCGCGGTCGGGGAACTCGTGCAAGCCTGGGCGCGGGGCGTCGCGGCCTTCTACGACATCGACACGCCGGTGACGCTGGCGAAGCTCGCGCGCCGCGACCACGAATACGTCTCGCCGGACCTCATCCCCGGCTACGGCCTGTACCTCTCGTTCACGGGCGGTCCGACGCTCGGCCTCATCGAGGCGCGCTACGGCTCGCCCGCCGCGCGCGCGCTCCACTGCTCGGTCGATCCCGCCTCGTACCCGCCGCGCGACTTCGCCCGGCGTTGGGACCTATCCTATCTCGGCACCTACAGCGCGGATCGGCAACCCGTGCTGGAGCGCCTGCTGCTGGAGCCGGCGCGGCGTCGGCCGGACCTGCGTTTCGTGGTGGCGGGCCCGCAATACCCGGCCGGCATCGCGTGGCCGGCGAATGTCGAGCGCTTCGAGCATGTCGGCCCGGTCGACCATCCCGAGTTCTACGCGTCGAGCCGCTACACGCTGAACGTGACGCGCGCCGACATGGTCCGGGCCGGCTGGAGCCCGAGCGTGCGCCTCTTCGAGGCCGCGTCCTGCGGCACTCCGGTGATCTCGGATCGCTGGGACGGGCTGTCCTCGCTCCTGGAACCCGGCCAGGAGGTCCTGATCGTGGACGGTCCGGACGAGGTCCAGGCGATCCTCTCAGACCCGGACGACACGCGCCCAGCCGCGATCGGCCGCGCCGCGCGGAGCCGCATCCTGGCCGAACACACGGCCGATCACCGGGCGGCCGAACTCGAAGGATACCTGGCCGAGGCGGCGGCCTCGCATCGCGGGGCTCGGCTCGCGGCTGCGGCGATCGGGGCTTAGCAGGATCGTCGCTCGACACTCCTCGTACCCTCCACGGTCATTGCGGGGCTCGCGTCGCGGTGGCGGATGGTCTCCTGACTCGTGCGCAACTCAAGCTCGACGCGATCACGCCGCTCTCGTGGACGAATGCCTGCGCGGCCTGTTCCGGGCGCTTACGCGGGTTTGCGTGCCGTGAAGGCGAGACCGTCCCAGAGATCGAGGCCGCGCTCGCCGAGACGCTCGGGATACAGGCTTGCCCCCTCGACCGCTTCGGTGAAATCACGGGCATCCCGCGCAGGGTCGCCGCGATAGGAGTAGTTGAACACCACGACGTGACCGCCCGGGCGCAGGACTCGGGCCGCCTCGCGGACGTGGTTTGCCGCGAGCGCGTCGGAGACGCCGACGAGGTAGGGAAAGACGTCGGCCGCGAGCACGAGATCGACGCTCGAGTCCTCGACCCCGGAGAGGTCCCGGCCCGAGCCGAGCAGCAGCCGAACGTTCGCGAGACCGGCGCAGCAGCGGCGCGCTTGGCTGATCATACCGGGCGAGACGTCCAGCCCCGTGACCCTCGCCATGAGGGGCGCCAGAGCGGCGACGAACCGGCCCGACCCGCAGCCGATCTCCAGCGCCGCGAGTCCCGGCCCGACGCAGCCCCATGCGGCGAGGCGCGCCACGACCTCCGCGGTCGCCCGATCGAGAAGGTCGGGGGAGCCCAGCGCGTACAGCGCCGAGCCCGAATCGGGCGCGGAGTCGGCCAGCCGGTCGAACACGCCGGCCCAGTGCGCGACCGGATCGCGCTCGCCTTGTCCTCCATCTGCGTGATCGGCCTCCGCCATCACCGAGCGCACGGTCGCCCAGGCATCCGGGTGCGCGTCGAGCAGCCGGGCGAGTTGGCCGAGGCGGTCGCGCCCTGCATCGCGGGCGTCGTCGAGGGCGGCCCGGATCAGCGCGTCGGCCTCGTCCGGCGACGCGACCTCGATCAGCACCCGCATGAGCGCGACGTTGGCAGGCAGGTCGCCGGACGCGCAACCGGCGAGCGCCTCCCGGACGGCATCGTTCATGGACGCCTCAGGGTGAGCCGCCGGTTCACGCGGTCCCGCGCGCCCCATTCGTACTTGTAAGGCTCCTGCCCGCGCAGCAGGTCGAACTCGCGCGCGCCCTCCCGGCGGGCCGCCTCGATCGCGTGGCCCATCAGCACGGTGCCGGGGCTCTCGAACGCGAAGGCGGGATCGAAGCCGCCGAGATAGGCGTAGGCCCGGTCGCGATGATGCAGGCCGTAATAGGCGCCCACGACCCGGGTCTCGATCGTGAGCGTGAAGAGCCGGGCGAGCCCGGCCGCCGCGAGCCTCGGGATGGCGGCTTCGTGGAAGCGGCGAACGACCGGATCGTCGAGGACGCCCGGCTCGCCGCGCTCGCGCCAGCGCGCGCCGTGCAGTCGGATCAGGTCGTCGAGAAACCCTGCGAAATCATTCGGCGCAACGACTTGTCCGTTTCTCCTACCTACCCGGTTGAGGCTCATGCGGAGCTTGCGACGCTTCGGCGAGGGAACATGCTCGCCCTCGAGGGACAGGACCGGACAGGCGCCGTGATCGGTGATCTCCGCGTCAGGCAGCGGGAAGCCGAGGGCCATCGCGTCGGGCGGCAACTCCTCCAGGCTCCAGATGCCCCAATCGGGGCGCGACAGAACGGCCTCGACGATCGCCGGTCCGGCGTCGGGTGCATGGGGGTGGAGCAGCACGTCGAGGTGGTCGGTGATCCCGATGCCGAGGGGCAGCAGGCGGCGGCCCTGCGGACCGTTCTCGAGCCAGAGCGGGGCGAGGCCGACCAGGCGGCCGTCCTGCCGGACCGCCACGGTCGCGAGCCGGCCCGGCCGGAAGGCTTCCCACCAATGCAGGAGCCAGGCCGGCGACGCGAAGGGGGTCGCGGCGGGACAGGCCCGCCACAGCTTCCACCAGTCCGGTTCGAGCGCGGCCAGCGATGCCTCGTCGTCGACCAGGGCGACGTCGTGACTCACGCGACGTCGCCCGAGTTGGACGCGACGTCGTGCGCGAGGTCGCGGTAGGTCGCGAGATAGCGCGATATCATCTGCGCTTGCGAGAACCGTGCCCGCGCCACCGCCCGGCAGGCCTCCGGGCCGATCGCGCCGGCCCGCCCGATCGCGTCCGCCATCGCGTCGACCCCCTCGACAAGGTACCCCGTCACGCCGTCCTCGACCGTCTCGGACAATGCGCCGTTGGGGAAGGCCACGACCGGCGTCCCGGCGGCGGCCGCCTCGCGGGCGACGAGCGAGGAGGTCTCCGCCGCCAGCGACGGCACGAGCAGACATCGCGCCTGCCCGAGAAGCCGTCGCTTGGCCCGAAGCCCGACCGGGCCGAGGAAGCGGCATCGGGGTCCCAGATGCGGCGCGACCTCCTCGTCGAAGTAGCGCCGGTGCGCCGCGTAGGCGAAGACCTCCCCTGCGATGACGAGCGTCACGCCCGCCTGACGCGCCGCCCGGATCGCCAGATGCGTGCCCTTCTCCGGGCAGATCCGCCCGAGCGTCAGCGCGAAGCCGCGCCGCCGGACGAACGAGGCCAGCCCCTCGACGTCGACGCCGTT
Organism: uncultured Enterovirga sp.; assembly: GCA_964250725.1. Taxonomy (GTDB): domain Bacteria; phylum Pseudomonadota; class Alphaproteobacteria; order Rhizobiales; family Beijerinckiaceae; genus Enterovirga. The sequence continues at coordinate 7,705 of CAXUHE010000156.1, forward strand.
CGCGATCGGCGCCAGCAGGTTGGGGCCCGCCGGGCAGTCCCGGTGCTGGCTCTCCGAGACGCAGTGCAGCCACGTGTCGGGCCGCTTCGGCGCGAGCGCCTCGGCCGGGTACCAGGCGGGCGGCAGGTGCAGGGTCGCGAGGACCGGCACGCCGGGCGCCGGCAGGTAGGCGTGGAAATCGAGCCCGTGCAGGTGGACGAGATCGACCGGCCAGCGCGCCAGGGCCGCCGCGATCGCCACGCGGTGGCGCGCTTGCGCTTGCAATGTCGCGGCCTCGTCGAGCAGGCCCGCTGGTGCCGGCACCGCGACCAGCTCTCCTGCGACCGCCGAGCCCTCCTGCGCCAGCACGATCGAGCGGTGGCCGGCCGCGACCAACGCGCGGTCGAGCGTCGCCAGAACCTGCTCCGCCCCGCCCGCCGTGTCCGGCCGGACGGGCGCCAGCGGGTAGGCGACGCCGAGGATCGTCAGGCTCAACGCGCGATCCCGAGCTCGGCGAGGGCGGCGGCGGCGAGCTCCCGCCAGCGCGCGCCGGTCAAGCCCCAGCCGTGGCGCTCGTAGAGGAGCGCACCCTCGTTCGGGAGCATCGCGAAGTCGTAAACGGGCGCCGGCCGGAACCACTCGTCGGCAGTGCCGAACCCGTCCAGCGTCTCGCGCTGCGTCGCGTGGGCGGCGATCATGCGGCGCTTGAGATCGCGCTCGGGCGGGCTCAGCCGCAGCATGGCGGCGCCACGCTCGTCCGCGAAGCTCTGCCGCAGCCAGCCGCCATCCGGACCGAGCCGGTAGAGCGGAAACTCGATCAGGGCGGGTGCGAAGGCGGAGCGCGTGCCATCATCGTGACACAGATCGGGGCTAGGACTATTTTGCTGCCGAACTGCGCCCTCTCCTGTTCGTCCGATCATTCTCGACGCTGCGTGGACCGCGAACGCGGTCGCGTCGTGGTCCGGGTGGCCGCCCTCGAGGGCGTGGGTCAGGACGATCTCGGCATCGCGGATCAACGGGACGAGCCGCCGCGCCGTCTCGGCGAGACGCGAGGCCACGCCCTGGTCGGGCACGCCGAGACAGGTCAGGCGGTCGGCGGGCACGCCCGCGAGTCCCGTCGCGGCCGCGAGTTCGACGCGCCGCGCCGCCGCGTAATCCTCGGGGCTCGCGAAGCCGTGCCGCCGCGCATCCTCGCCGCCGCGCGGCGCGCCGTCGGTGACGTGGACCAGCGTGACGTCCGCGAGCCTCGGCAGCAGCGCGCCGAGCCCCAGCGTCTCGTCGTCCGGATGCGCCACCACGATCGCGACGCGCTCGCGGATGAGGGGGCGGGCGGGATCCGCGATGGCGGCCACGACCTCTGCGACGCTCCTCATGCCGAGGTGCTCGGCGGTCCGGCAAGGCCGGCTAGCGACACTTCATGTCGATGCTGCTGGGCAAGACGATCAGAGGTATCGCATTTCGAGATCAAGGGTAGGCGCGGGAACCCTCTCCCCGGGGGGGAGAGGGTAGGGTGAGGGGGAAGCGCCTTCTCCGGAGAGCGTGATTCCCCCTCACCCGGGCGGCGCGTTCCGCGCCT
>CAXUHE010000157.1:0-9235 GCA_964250725.1 uncultured Enterovirga sp.
TGCTCGCCTACCCGACGGCCTATTTCGTCTCGCGGGTCCGGCGGGGGCGTGACCTTCTCCTGCTGATGATCATCCTGCCGTGGCTCGTCAGCCTGATCGTCCGGACGTATGGCTGGATCGTCCTTCTCGGCAACCGGGGCGTCATCAACGGCGTCCTGATCGCGAGCGGATTGGCCGATTCGCCGACCCGGCTGATGTTCAACACGTTCGGCGTGATGGTCGGGATGGTCCACGTGTTCTGCCCGTTCATGATCATCGCCATCCTGACGTCCTTCCTGCACCTCGACCGGGCGATGGAGGAGGCGTCGATGAGCCTGGGAGCGGGCCCGTTCAAGACCTTCACCCGCGTCATACTTCCATTGACGATGCCGGGTGTGACGTCGGGCACGATGCTGGTGTTCCTCCTGGCGACGGGCGCGGTCGTGACCCCGCTCATGCTCGGGGGCGTGCGCGACGCGCTCATCGGTTCGCAGATCTACCGGGAGGTGATCGACACGTTCGACCTGCCGAAAGCCGCAACGCTGGCCGTGCTCCTGACCGTGCTGGCCCTGGTCTTCGTGGTGCCGCTGCAGCAGATCGAGCGGCGGATGGCGCGCCACATGAACGTGGCACGGTAGCGCCGTCATGACCGTCCTGACCCGCCTGTCAGGCGTGATCGCCGCGCTGGTCTTGATCTTCATGATCGCGCCGATCCTGGTTGTCATCGGCTCGGCCTTCTCGGCCACCGGCTACATGACGTTCCCGCCCGGATCGATCTCGACGCGGTGGTTCGCGGCCTTCTTCTCGAGCTCCGACTGGCTCGCGACGCTCGGCATCACCTTGGTGCTCTCGCTGCTCGCCGCCGGGTTCAGCCTCGTGCTCGGCTTCGCGGCCGCCTTCGTGATCGTGCGGCGACCGATGCGGGGCCTGCCGGCGGTGGAGTTCCTGATCCTCCTCCCGCTCGTCTTCCCGCACGCGGCGCTCGCCATCGCGATCCTGACGGTGGTCTCCGCCTTCGGCCTCCTGGGCACCTTCGCGGGGATCCTCCTCGCCCACGTCTTCGTCACGCTGCCCTACGCGTACCGGCCGATCGTCGCCAGCCTCGGCAAGCTCGACGCCGCGATGGAGGAGGCGGCGCTGAGCCTCGGGGCCCATCCGTGGACGACGTTCCGGCGCATCACCCTGCCGCTCGTCCGGCCGGGGCTCACGACCGCCTTCCTGTTCTGCTTCATCATCTCCTTCGACGAGACGACGATCACGCTGTTCCTCGTGGGCCCGGGCTTCACCACGCTCCCGATCAGGATCTTCTCGCAGCTCCAGGACAATGCCTCCCCGATGGTCGCCGCGATCTCGACCGTGCTGATCGGGTTCACCGCGGCCTTGATCCTGATCATCAACACCGTCTTCGGGCTCGAACTCTTCGTCGAGCCCGATCGCGCCCGCTGAGGACGATCTCGGCAGCCCTGCCCTCGACACCCTTCGGAGTCAGACATGCAGAAACCCGACGAGGCCGGCCCCGAACCGATCCGTCTCCACCCGGAGATCGCGGACTTCTTCGCCGGGATGAGCGGGCTACGGCCCCCGATGGAGGAGCGCCCGGCGCTCGACGTGCGCACCCTGATGGACGGGTTCGCGCTCCGGGACATGCCGCCGCGACCGGTCGACATCGAGGTGCAGGATCACTGGGGCGACTTCCCCGGACGCCGCATTCGGCTCCGGCTCTACAAGCCCAAGGGCGTCGCGGGCCCGCTCCCGGTGATGCTCTACTTCCACGGCGGCGGCTGGGTGATCGGCAACATCGACACGCACGACCGCTACGTGTGCGAGCTGACTCGCGCGAGCGGGGTCGCGTATCTGGCGGTCGATTACCGGCTGGCGCCCGAGCACCCCTACCCGGCCTGCATCCACGATGCCTACGAGGCCCTCGAATGGGTCCACGCGAAGGCCGCCGAACTGGGCCTCGACCCGGACCGGATCGGCGTCAGCGGGGACAGCGCGGGCGGCCAGCTCTCGGCGGCCTGTACCCTCCTGTCGCGCGACCGGGGCGGCCCTCAGATCGCCTTCCAGCTTCTCATCTATCCCTTGACCGACGATGATTTCAGCCGCGCCTCCTATCATCGCTGGAGCGGCCTTCTGCTCACCACGCCTTACATGAAGTGGCTGTGGCGCCAGTGGCTCGGCGGGGACATGCGGCCGGACGACGTGCTGGCGACGCCGCTCAGGGCGGACCTGGCGGGCCTTCCGCCGGCCTATGTCGTCACCTGCGAGTTCGATATCCTGCGCGACGAAGGCGAGCTCTACGCGCTCAAGCTGATGGATGCGGGGGTCGCCACGACCTTGCGGCGCGTCCCGGGCATGACCCACCCGTTCTTCCGCGCGATGAGCATCAGTCCCTACGTCCGGGCCGAGATCGCCGAGATGGGACACCAGATCCGCAGGCACCTGGTCGCCGCGTAGAGAGGTCGGCGGACGTGTGCCGTCAGGCCGCCGGATGGACGATCGCCCGGGCGAGATCGGGCGCGAGCGAGACCGACGAGCCGACGGGATGGCGCGACATCACCTGCGCGCCCGGAACCTTGACCAGGATCGGCTCGACCTCGGGCACGTGCACCACGAGATGGGTGAAGCTGCCCTGGTAGCTGTGTGCGGCCACGGAGCCCTTGAGGCTCGCCTCGCGCGGCGCGAGGCTCGCTGCGCGAGGCCCCTCGTCCAGGACGAGCACATCCTCGGGGCGAACGAAGACCGTCAGCGGGTGGCCGTTCGCGAAGACCGGCAGGCGGTCGCGATCGATCCGCCATCTCGTTCCGCCGGGACCCGCGAGCACGACATCGCCCGCGCCGTCCGCCGCCACCCGGACCGGAATGCGGTTCACGTCGCCCACGAACGAGGTGACGAAGGCCGTGGCGGGCCTCGCGTAGATCTCCTCCGGCAACCCGATCTGTTCGATCCGGCCCGCGTTCATGACCGCGATCCGGTCCGAGAGGCTGAGCGCTTCGCCCTGGTCGTGCGTCACGAAGACGGCCGCCACGCCGGCCTGTCTCTGGATCTGCTTGATCTCGATCTGCATCTGGGTGCGCAGGCTCTTGTCCAGCGCGGAGAGGGGTTCGTCGAGCAGCAGGACCTGCGGCTTGATCACGAGGGCGCGCGCGAGCGCGACGCGTTGCTGCTGGCCCCCCGAGAGCTGCGTGATCCGCCGGTCACCGTAGCCGGACAGCTTCACCATCGCCAAGGCTTCGGCCACGCGCATGCCGATCTCGGCCCGTGGCACCCGCCGCTCCTCGAGACCGAACGCGACGTTCCGCGCGACGCTCATGTGCGGGAACAACGCGTAGTTCTGGAACACCATGCCGAGATCGCGCCGATGCGGCTTCAGCATCGTGACGTCGCGTCCGTCGATCATGACCGCGCCCGAACTCGGCGGGAAGAAACCCGCGATCATGTTCATCACCGTGGTCTTGCCGCAGCCGCTCGGTCCGAGCAGGCTCAGGAACTCGCCCGGCCGGAGCGAGAGGGAGATCCCGTCGACCGCCCGCACCGCTCCGTAATCCTTGACGATGCGGCGCAACTCGAGGATGGGCGCGGGCGGGGGGTCGGCCTGCCCGGGCGCGGACGTCTGAGGTTGCATCTCGCGTGTCCGCCCGGGTCTTCGAATGGGTCTCGAACTCATCCGGATCGCCCGCAGGACGCACGACGCCGTTCGTGTACAATGCACGCGCTCCCTCGCCGGGCAAGCATGTTCGAGGTTGTCGCGTCCGCGGGAACTTTGCGCTTGCGGAAAATGGCTTGGACGGCCAGACTTGACCACGATGCGGGATACAAAGTGCATCTGTCCGGAGGTTTCGATGTCGAGAACGCGTTGGGTTCTGTGTGCCTTTGTCGCTCTCGGACTCGCTCCGGCCGGGGACGCGTCGGCTCGGGACCTGACTGTGGTCTCGTTCGGGGGCTCCCTCCAGGATGCGGTGCGCGCCGCCTTCATCAAGCCCTACGGCCAGTCCGCCAAGACGACGGTCGCCGAGGACACCTATGACGGCGCGCTCTCCGCGATCAGCGCCCAGGTCCAGGCGAAGTCGATCAAGTGGGACGTGGTCGACGTGGAATCGAGCGAGCTGCTCCAGGGGTGCCAGGAGGGATATTTCGAGAAGATCGATCCCGCGAGGATCAAGGAGGCCTCGTCCCTGATCCCCGCGGCCGTGAAGACCTCGGAATGCGGCGTTGGCTATCTCACGGGCGCGATGGTCCTGAGCTACGACGGCGCGAAGCTCTCGTCCAGACCGTCCACCTGGGTGGATTTCTGGGACCTCAAGACGTTTCCGGGGAAGCGGGGCCTCAGGTTCGGGCCGAAATGGACTCTCGAATTCGCCCTGATGGCGGACGGCGTGCCGGCCACCAAGGTCTACGAGGTGCTGGCCACCCCGGCCGGGGTCGATCGCGCCTTCAAGAAGCTCGACGAGATCAAGCCCTCCATCGCCTGGTGGAAGATCGGCGCCGAGAGCATCCAGGCTCTGGCGTCGGGCGAGGTCGCGATGACGGCCGCCTATAACGGCCGGGTGGTGGCGGCGAACCGGGGCGAGAAGCGCCAGTTCCAGATGGCCTGGAATGCCGGCTCGATCTACTTCATGGATTACTTCGCCGTGCTGAAGGGCTCGCCGAACCGGGACGCCGCGATGAACTTCATCGACTTCGCCTCGGGCGCGGCCGCCCAGAAGGAGCTGCCGAAATATGTCGGCTACGGGCCGACCAACCTCGCGGCCTACAAGGGGATGGACCCGGCGCTCGCGGCCGAGTTGCCGACCGAGGACCGGCTGAAGGTGTCCACGTCCTGGGACGACCAGTTCTGGCTCGACCACAATGACGAGCTCACGCAGCGCTTCAACGTCTGGGCCGCGCGCTAGACCCATCGCGGTGGACGGGGCGTGACGACGACCCGCGCGGTCGCGGCGTCCGTTCCGGCGTCCGTCCCGTCGTCCCCGGCACGGTTCGGGTTGCGTGCGGTCCGTGATCGGGCCGGGAGCGGGACGGCGGGCGCCTTCGGGCTCACCCTGCCCGCCCTCCTGCTCATCCTCGTGGGTCTCGTCGCACCCATAGGATTGTTCCTGGTCCGGAGCGTCGCCAATCCCGAGATCGCCACGGGCCTGCCCCGGACCGTCGCGGTCCTGCAGGACTGGGACGGAACCGGGATGCCGCCGGAGGCCGCGTTCCCCGCGCTCGGTGAGGATCTGCGGCTCGCGGCCGGCAGCGGCCGCCTGGGTGAGATCGCCCGCCGGCTGAATTTCGTCGTGCCGGGCTACCGCACGCTCGTGATGCGGACCGGCACCCGTCTCGCGGCCGGCGCGGCCGGCGCGGCCGGCGCCGCCGGAGGGGCCGCGTCGCCGGACGACCTCGTGGCGATCGACGCCCGCTGGGGGCAGCCCATGACATGGGCCCGCATCCGGCAGGAGAGCGGGCGCCTGACCGACGCCTACTACCTCGCGGCCCTGGACCTCCGCCGCGCGCCGGACGGCACGGTCGGCCTCGTGGAGGAGGCGAACCGCCTCTACCTGTCGCTCTTCGCCCGGACCCTCCTCATCAGCCTCTGCGTGACGGTGCTGTGCCTCGCCATCGGCTATCCGGTGGCCTACGTCATCGCGTCCGCGCCGGCCCGCTGGACGCCGCTGCTCCTCACCCTCATCCTCGTGCCGTTCTGGACGTCGACGCTCGTGCGCAGCACGGCCTGGATCGTGCTCCTCCAGGGCGAGGGGCTGATCAACCGGACCCTGCGCTGGCTCGGTGTGATCGACGGGTCGCTGCCCCTCTTCGCGAACCGCTTCGCGGTCCTGGTCGCCATGACGCACGTGCTGCTGCCCTACATGATCCTGCCGGTCTACGGCGTGATGAAGGGCGTGCCGCCGGACCTGGTGCGGGCGGCGTCGAACCTCGGGGCCGACCCGTGGCGCGCCTTCCGGCGCGTCTACGTCCCGCAGACGTTCCCCGGGATCGCCGCCGGGACGCTGCTCGTCTTCATCCTGGCGCTCGGCTACTACGTCACGCCCGCGCTCGTGGGCGGCGCCTCCGACCAGATGGTCAGCTACTTCATCGCGCTCTACACCAACCAGTCGCTGAACTGGGGGTTGGCCTCGGCACTGGGGACGATCCTGCTCGTCCTGACCGGCCTTCTCTACGCGGCGTTCGGCCGTTTCGGCAGCCTGAAGGCGATGCGGACGTGAGACGTCCCGATGCCGTCTTCGACGTGGGAGCCGCGGCCGTCAGGGTCTTCGCGGTCGCGGTGCTCGGCTTCCTGGTCCTGCCGATCGTCGTCATCGTCCCGCTCTCGTTCACGTCGGGCGTCGAGCTCGTCTACCCGGTTCCCGGCTTCTCGCTGCGCTGGTACGACGACTTCCTGACGCGGCCCGAATGGCTCCTGTCCATCGAGAACAGCCTCGTCGTGGGGATCGGCACCGCGATCCTCTCGGCGGCGCTCGGGACACTCGCGGCGCTCGGCCTCTCGCGCCTCCCACGCCGTCTCGAGGCCCTGCTGTCGGCGCTCATGATCCTCCCGATGGTCGTGCCCGTGGTGATCATCGGGGTCGCGTGCTTCTTCTTCTACGCGTGGCTCGGGATCGTCGGCACCTATTCCGGCCTGATCCTCGCGCATACCACGATGGCGATCCCGTTCGTCCTGATCTCGGTCCGCTCGGCCCTCGCCGGTCTCAGCCCGGATTACGCCAGGGCGGCCGCGGGACTCGGCGCGCCGCCGCACCGCGTCTTCGCCCGGGTGACCGTCCCCCTGCTGATGCCGGGGATCCTGTCCGGCGCGCTTTTCGGCTTCGCGGTCTCGTTCGACGACGTCGTGGTGGCGATGTTCCTGAGCGGGCCGCAGCAGATCACGCTGCCGCGCCAGATGTTCAACGGCGTGCGCGAGAACATCAGTCCGACGATCCTGGCGGCCGCGACCATCATGGTGGTCTTCTCCCTGATCCTGATGAGCGCCACGAACGCTCTCGCGGCGCGCTCCCGCCGGATGCGCACCGCCTGAGAACCCGACCTCGGCGTCGCATCGCGGCCTCGAGCCGGGATCACCGGGCGACGCGACCGCAGCCGACCTCGCTCCGGGCATTGTATCCAGACACCCGGGCGATCGAGGCAGGCCGGCGATGCCGATCGGTGAACCCGGAGCGCTCGGGCTAGCCGTCCAGCTCGTCCACGAGATGACGACGGATCTGGTGCCCCATCTCCCGCATCTCCCGCCGGATGTAGGGGCTCGCATGCATCGCGCGGAAGAAAGGGTGCGTCACGCGGGGAACCCGCCGGAGCGTCGTCGGAACGCTGGCGTCCATCAGCTTCGCGGCGTATTCCTCGCCCTGGTCGCGACAGATATCGTACTCGCAGGTCACCACGTAGGCCGGAGGGAGGCCCCTGAGGTCGGCCTGCAGGATCGGGAAGGCGATCGGATCGTCTCCGGGCGCCGCGCGGAGCGAGGCGAACCATTTCGAGTAGGGCGTGGTCAGCATCAACCCGTCCCAGCGATGGTAGGAGGGGCTGGTGAACTCCTTGGTCATGCCGCCCGGATAGATCAGCAGCTGGAAGGCGATCGACGGGCCGCCACGCTCCCGGGCCATCAGGGTGCACGCGGCGGTGAGTTGTCCGCCCGCGCTGTCGCCGCTGAGGCCGATCCTGTCCGGGTCGAGGCCGAGGCTCGCGGCCCTCTCGTGGATCCAGCGGAGCGACTCGAAGGCGTCCTGCTCCTGCGCCGGATGGGGATGCTCGGGAGCCAGCCGATAATCCACCGACAGGTAGGCGACGCCGCTGGATCGCGTGAGCATGCACACGTAGCGATCGTGCGTATCGATGTTCCCGATGACGTAACCGCCGCCGTGGAAGTAGAGCATCACCGGCAGCGGACCATCGACACCCCGCGGTTTGTACAGGCGGAGTCGGATCGTCCGGCCCGGAAACTCGCCCAGATGATCCTCGACGACGACGTCGTCGGGCCGTGGCGGCATGTTCTTCAGCGCGAACCCGTCCATGATCCCGCGGACCTCCGCCGGCTCCCTCTGCTCCATGGGCGGATCGAGATTGCTCATGTTCGCGAAGAGCGACGCGATCTCCGGGTGCAGGTCGATCGGCTCATGCGCGTGCGGGATGTTCTCGTCCGCCGTGAAGTCCATGTGACGTCCTCCTGGGTCGAATGCGACCACCTCGTCCCTCTGGCCGGCCAGCCGGATCCTGACGCGACAGGTCGGGTCGCGACCATGTTAGGCGACCGAATCACGGTACACAATGAACAATCCGCTGCGTTCCGACGACCGCCGGGACCGCGATGCCGAGCCCGTGCCACACGAGCACGAAGGGCATCGCGCTCTTGTCGCAGGACGCGCATAGATGGAGGCCGCGCTCCAGCCGGCCGCCAGGCCGAGCGCCGCCCCTGCGCCCGGGAGATGCGTCGGGGCCATGGCGCGAACCGCCCAGAGGCCGCCACGGCCGTCCGAACAGGGCGAAACGTGCGAAGGCCGACAGTGCGGAGTCATGACCTCCGCATGACAGTCGCTAGGGTCTCCCGGCCTCCGGCACCACGACGCCTCGGAACGCCGCCACGACGTTCTCGTAGACTTGGCGCTTGAACGGGATGATCAGCCCCGGCAGGTCGTCGAGCGCGGCCCAGCGCCACGCGTCGAATTCGGGCCGATGCCGCCCTTCGGCGGGCCGCAGGATGTCGATCTCGTCGTCCGACCCGGTGAAGCGGAGCGCGAACCATCTCTGAATCTGCCCGCGATAGCGGCCTTTCCAGGCGCGGCGGATGATGTCCGGCGGCAGGTCGTAGCTGAACCACTCCTCCGCCTCGGCGAGCAGCGCCGTGGAGCGCACGTTCGTCTCCTCGTAGAGCTCGCGCAGAACCGCGTGATACGGATCCTCGCCCGGATCAATCCCGCCTTGCGGCATCTGCCAGTCGTGGGTGTCGTCGACATGCTCGGGGCCGGAGGATCTCAGCCGACGGCCCACGAAGACGAGGCCCGCACGGTTGACGAGCATCGCGCCGACGCAGGCGCGGTAGGGCGGCGGCTCGGTCGGGGCGCGGTCACGCTCCCTCGTCAATGCGGCATGCCGTGCGGCGCCGCATCGCCGGCGCGAGCGGTCTCGGCCGGACGCGAGCCGGCATCGGCCGGACGCGGGCCGGCATCGGCCGGGGGCGGGCCGGTCCGAAAGGCCGCACTCACCGGCACCAGCACGATGCCGCGGCCGGGCAGGCCTTCGGCCCAGCGGGCGATCCGCTCGATGCTCA
>CAXUHE010000158.1:0-9176 GCA_964250725.1 uncultured Enterovirga sp.
CCGGCATCATCGCGGCCGGCGGCACGCTCGGCATCCTGCTGCCGCCCTCGATCACGATGATCCTCTACGCGGTCGCGGCCGAGCAGTCGCTGGGCCGCCTCTTCCTCGCGGGCATCGGCCCGGGCCTGCTCCTCGTCATGCTCTTCGCCGGCTACGCGGTGGTCCGGTTCCGGCACGAATACGCGGCCGCGAAGGCCGCCTTCGCGCGGGACGGCCGAGAGGCCGCGATCCTGCGCGAGGACAGCTACACGATGGGCGAGCGGTTCTCGACGCTGCCGCGCGTGCTGCCCTTCATCCTCCTCCTGACCGGCGTCATGGTGGCGCTCTACGGGGGATATTCGACACCCTCCGAGACGGCGGGTCTCGGCGGCCTCATGGCGCTCGCGCTGATCGCCCTGATCTACGGCGTGTGGCGGCCCGGCAGCATCAACCCGATCCTCGCGGCCACGATGCGCGAATCCACCATGCTGATGCTGATCATCGGCATGTCGCTCCTCTACGCCTACGTGATGAGCTACCTCCATATCAGCCAGTCGGCCGCGGCCGCGGTCGTCGACCTCAACCTGTCGCGGTGGCTGCTCCTCGCGACGATCCTCGTCCTCGTGGTGATCCTGGGCTTCTTCCTGCCGCCCGTGTCGATCATCCTGATGACCGCGCCGATCATCCTGCCGCCGCTCAAGGCCGCGGGCTTCGACCTCGTGTGGTTCGGCGTCGTCATGACCATCACGATGGAGATGGGGCTGATCCACCCGCCGGTCGGCCTCAACATCTTCGTCATCAAGAACATCGCGCCCGACATCCCGCTCTCGGACATCATCTGGCAGACGCTGCCCTTCGTGGTGCTGATGGCGCTCGCGATCGTCATCCTGTGCTTCGTGCCGGGCGTCGCGCTGTGGCTGCCGAACGTCCTCCTGCCCGATACGAAATAGGCGACGGGGCGCGCTCAGCGCCGCCGCGCGCTCGCAGTCTTCGTGCCCGAGTCGATCCGGTCGAGCTTGTCCTCGATCTTGTCGAGCTTCGCCAGGATCTGGGTGAGGATGTCGGGCACGACACGCCCGTAATCGACGCCCTCGCGGGTCGCCTTGGCGGTCGCGCGCGCGGCCTCGACGAGCTCGCGCATCTCGGACCCGGGCGTCGTCCCGGTCGGGGCCATCTCGGCCTGCGCGGCGGCGGCGCGCGGCGCGGTGTACTGCACCTGTCCGGTCGTCGCCGGCACGTCCATCATGCCCTGGCGCCCGTCGGGGCGCTTCGTGTCGGGCGAGGGGCCGGGCGTGTTGCCCGAACCGGACGAGGGCACGGGCGTCCCGGATGCGGGCGAAGGCCCGACCTTCTCGGTCGAGACCTCGGCCGGCGGCTTCGACGGGCTCGTGATCGCGTCGGTCGCGCTCTGGCCGGGCGTGGGGCCCGGCGTCGCGGGTGTCGGGGCGCCCTGCGCGAGGGCCGCCCCGGAGGCGCAGAGGCAGATCAAACCGGTGAGGGCCGCTCTCATGGTCGGTGTCCCGTGATTCGTGGCGTGGCCCCAGAGGTGGGGCAACAGGTGGGCGAGGGCAAGCGAGGAGCGCAAGACCCGATCAGGCAAGACCCGATCAGGACCGGTGGACGAGGCGGTGCATGAAGCCGAGCTTGTCGATGACGGCGGGCGAGAGCACGAAGGGGTAGAGGTCGCTCTGCCCGAGGCAGCGGTTGACCGAGTTCAGCGCGAAGCAGAGCGGAATCCAGGTGTCGACGATCCGGTGGATGTCCGTCGCCGCGTCGATGCCGATATCGGTCGTGGTCGAGATCTCCCCCGTCGCGTCGATGCGCGGGCGCACCTCGATCCCGAAGGCGCGCGCCATCTCGAGCGTGTCCATGATGTGGAGGTAATGCGCCCAGGTCTCGGCGAAGTCCTCCCACGGGTGCGTCGTCGCGTAGGCGGAGATGTAGTGCTCCTGCCAGTTCGCCGGCACGCCCTGCTCGTAATGCGTCTTCAACGCGCCCTCGTAATCCAGGCTGTCGTCGCCGAATACAGCGCGGCACGCGTCGAGACGCCCGCCGTCGCGCACCAGCACGTCCCAGTAGTAGTGGCCGACCTCGTGGCGGAAATGGCCGAGGAGCGTCCGGTAGGGCTCGCCCATCGCGGAGCGGCGCGTCTCGCGCTCCGCGTCGTCGGCTTCCGCGAGCGCGATCGTCACGACGCCGTTGTCATGGCCGGTCATCACCTTGGGGCCGTTCGGCAGGCCGGTATCGGCCAGGAAATCGAACACCAGCGGCTCGGCCGCTTCCCCGGCGGCCGGGATCGGCAGGCCGAGTCCCGTCAGCGTGTAGACGAGGCGGTGCTTCGCAGCCTCGATCTTCCGCCAGGCGGCAAGCGCCTTCGGGTCGGAGATGTCCGGGATGATGCGATTGTGCCGGCACGCCGTGCACAGCGTCGCCGAGTCGTCCGCCGGGATCAGCCAGTTGCAGGCGTCGTGCTCGGCGTTCTGGCAGAATAGATGGAGGCCGCCCTCGTCCGCGAGCGAGCGCCACGCGTCGCCCTCGGGGTCGAGCGCCGTCAGCACGCCCGCCTGCGGGACGTAGCCGAGGCGGTGCCCGCAGCGCTCGCACCGCGTATTCTCGAAGTAGAGGGGCTGCGAGCAGCAGGGACACTTGAACAGCTTCATCTTGGGCGATCCGGCAGCTTGGGCGATCCGGCAGGCGGCCGATAATGGTAGCGCCGGACGTATGTTCCGAGAGGCGAGCCACGGCGCGGGCGGAGGGTGCATGACGTTGATGCGGATCGGCCTCGGCCTCGTGACGATCGTCGTGCTCGGCTACGTGGCGCTCGTCGGCGCGATCTACTGGCAGCAGCGCCGGTTCCTGTTCCCCGCGACGCGGATCGACGTGACGGCCGCGCAGGCCGGCCTTGAGGGTTTCGCGGACGTCGCGATCGGGACCCCGGACGGCGAGCGCCTTCAGGGATGGTGGAAGCCGCCGATGCCCGGCCGCGCGCTGATCCTCTACTTCCACGGCAACGGCGGCTCCCTCTGGAACCGGCGCGAGCGGGCGCGCCTCGTGTCGCGGGACGGGCGCGGACTCCTGATGGTGAGCTATCGCGGCTACGGCGCTTCGACGGGCGACCCGTCCGAGGACGGCCTGCGCGTTGACGCGGCCGCTGCCTACGCGTGGCTCGCGCGCTACGCGCCCGCCCGCATCGTGCTCTACGGCGAGTCGCTGGGCACCGGCGTCGCTGTCCGGCTCGCCGGCGACATGCCGGTCGGCGGCCTCGTGCTCGACGCGCCCTACACTTCGACGGCGGATGTCGCGCAGACCCTGTTCCGCTACGTGCCCGTGGCGCTCCTCATGCGCGACCAGTTCCGCTCGATCGACCGGATCGGGCGCGTGCGCGTGCCGCTCCTCGTCATGCACGGCAGCCGGGACGGGGTGATCCCGATCGCGCAGGGACGCGCGCTCTACGCCGCCGCGAACGAGCCGAAACGCTTCCTCGAACTGCCGGACGTCGACCACGTGGGCGTGCTCGAACACGGCGGGCTCGCGGCCCTTAGGGCTTTCCTCGACGAGGTCGAGACGCGACTATAACCGTTGCCTTCAGGTTTGCTCACGGATCTCGTCAGGAGATGGTTGATGTCGTCTTCGCGGGTTTTGGCGGATGGGCCGGACGGCAAGCCTGTCAGCGATCGGTTCGGCTGGACTTGGCCCCTCTATTGGACAGCCCTCGGGCTGGCGACCACTTTGGGAGCCCTGGCCATCGGTGCAATGCGCGCCTTCGCGGCATTCGACGAAGGCATTGTGATTCTATTCCTTTATCTGCCGGCCGCCCTCTTTCTGGTCGCTGTCCTGACCGTGGCCTGGTTGATCGCCACGACGGGACTCATCCTCGACAGGAGATGGCGCGGCTTCGTGTCGGTGGTCGTCTCCCCAGCGTTCGGCCTGGTCATCCCCATCGCGGTCTACAAATCGGGTTTTTCATCCCGTTTTTGGATCGAGCGTCCGAGAATGGAGCGCATCGTCCGGGCGATGCCGGACCAAGCAGCTCGTCGCTACAAGGAATTCCATTGGAACTCGACCGGCTTTGCCGCCGGAGGAAACACCGAACAGGACATGGTCTACGACGAGAGCGACGAACTACCTGATCGGGTTAGCCAGGGACGCTCGCGGTGGTCAGCCGACTGGACGACCGTCGAGCCCATGGGACGGCATTTCTATCTCGTGATCGAGCAACTCGATCAGCGGTAGATCAGGCGTCGACCTCGATCGACGTGCCCTCCTCTACCGGAACAGCGACGCGACCCCGCCCTGGAGCCGCCCGAGGCCCTGTTTCGCGGTCGCGTTGTTGGGGTCGATCCCGGTCGCGCGGCCGTAGCTCTCGATCGCCTCCTGGCGCTTGCCCGCGCGCTCCTGCGCGACCCCGCGCTGGGCCCAGGATTCGGGATCGCGGTTGTTGACGTTCAGCGCCGCGTTGAAATCCTCGATCGCCTTGTCGAACTGGTTCGTCGCGATGAGGCTCTGCCCGCGCGCCGTGTAGGGCGCGGCCACGAAGGAGTTGCGGTCGATCGCGGCGTCGAAGTCGATGATCGCCTCGCGGTGGCGTCCCATGCGCTGGTAGACGAGCCCGCGCGCGTGCAGCGCCTCGGCGGATTCGGGCGTCAGCCGGATCGCCTGGGTCAGGTCGGACAGCGCGGGCTCGTAGGCTCCCTGGACGCGCTCGAGGTTGGCGCGCCCGATATAGGCGGGGCCGTAATTCGGGTCGGCCGCCACCGCCTTCGAGAAATCCGCGAGCGCCGCGTCGTTGCGGTTCGTCTGCCGGAAGGCGAGCGCGCGGTTGGTGAAGGCGGCCGCGTTGTTCGGGTCGATCTGGAGCGCCTTGTTGAAGTCGCCGATCGCGTCGCCGTAGCGGCCGACCCGCGCGTAGGCGGCGCCCCGGGTGTTGTAGGCGGAGGGGTCGCTCGGGTTGCGCTGGACGACGTCGGAGAGAGACTCGATGTTGATCGAGGCCGTGCCGGTCTTGTCCTCCTCCAGGACCGCGACCCGCGCTCCGCGCGACGTCTGGCCGACGGTGTCGCAGCCGGCGAGCCCGGCGGCCGAGAGCGCCGCGAGCAGGATGCAGCATCCCCGGCCGTATCCTCGTGCGCCTGACAGAACCATCGTGTTACCTCCGCACAGCCGGCGGAAAATGTCCGCTCATCGTTCAAGAAGTCTGAATCGCGGCCGGACGAGGCGGTCTTCCCGCGACGTGGCGGGCCGGCACACGGACACACGACCCATATCGCGCCAAGGCCATCGTCCTGCGCGTTATCAGAGTCAGTTTGGAGTGTCTACGATCTCGGTGGTGGTTCCGGCGTCACGCGCGTCACGTGCCCCATCTTGCGGCCGGGCCGCGCGCCGGCCTTGCCGTAATGGTGGAGATGGGCGCCCGGCTCCGCCAGGATCTCGCGCCAGGCCTCGACGTCGGGGCCGATCAGGTTCGTCATCGCGACGCGGCCGAGCCGGCGCGGGGAGCCGAGCGGCCAGCCGCAGATGGCCCGCACGTGCTGCTCGAACTGCGAGGTCTCGGCCCCCTCGATCGTCCAGTGGCCGGAATTGTGGACGCGCGGCGCGAGCTCGTTCACCACGAGCCCGGCCTCCTCGCCCTCGCCGACGACGAACATCTCGACCGCGAGCACGCCCACGTAGTCCAGCGCCTCCGCGATCCGCCGCGCGCCCAAGACGGCGCGCGCCTCGACCGCGGGGGAAAGGCCCGAGGGCAGGCGGGTCAGGTCGAGGATACCGTCCCTGTGCTCGTTCCAGCACGGGTCGTAGGCCGCGTAGCCGCCATCCGGCCCGCGCGCCGCCACGACCGAGATCTCCCGGGCGAAGGGCACGAAGCCCTCCAGGATCGCGGGCGCGCCGCCGATCGCCCCGCACGCGGCCGCGGGATCGTCGCCCGCCGCCATCCGGACCTGGCCCTTGCCGTCGTAGCCGAAGCGCCGCGTCTTCAGGATCGCGGGCAGGCCCAAAGCCTCGACGGCAGACGCGAGGTCGGCCGGGCTCGCGACCGCCCGGAACGGGGCCGTGGCGATCCCGAGCGCGTTGACGAACGTCTTCTCGGCGAGACGGTCCTGCGCGGTCGCGAGCGCGAGGGCGCCCGGCCGCAGGGGCGCCAGACCCGCCACGATCCCGGCCGTGCGTGCCGGGACGTTCTCGAACTCGTAGGTCACGACGTCGACCGAGCCGGCGAAACGCCGAAGCGCCGCCTCGTCCTCGTACTCCGCGACCGTGTGGCGGGCACAGACGTCGAAGGCCGGGCTGTCGGGGTCGGGGCAGAACACGTGCGTCCTGAGCCCGAGGTTGGCCGCCGCGACCGAGATCATGCGGCCGAGCTGGCCTCCGCCCAGGATCCCGATCGTGCCGCCGGGCGCGATCGGCTCAACCATCGCCGGACGGGCGTTCCGCCACGGCCTCGCTCTGCGCGGACCGCCACGCGTCGAGCCGCGCCGCGAGGCCGGGATCGGACAGCGCCAGGACGGCGGCCGCGAGGAGGGCCGCGTTGACCGCGCCCGCGCGCCCGATCGCCAGCGTGCCGACCGGGATGCCGGCCGGCATCTGGACGATCGACAGGAGGCTGTCCCGGCCCGACAGCGCCTTCGATTCGACCGGAACGCCGAAGACGGGGAGCGGCGTCAGGGCGGCCGTCATGCCGGGCAGGTGAGCCGCGCCGCCCGCGCCCGCGATGACCACGCGGAAGCCCGCCGCCTTGGCGCCCTTCGCGAAGGCGTAGAGACGCTCGGGCGTGCGGTGGGCGGACACGATGCGCGCCTCGTGGGCGACCGCGAGCGCGTCCAGCGTCTCGGCCGCGTGGCGCATCGTGGCCCAGTCCGACTGGCTGCCCATGATGATCGCGACCTTTGGGCCACCCGTCCCGCTCACGCGATGATGTCCGGGGTGATCTGGTCCTCGATGTACTGGATGCGGTCGCGCAGCACGAGCTTGCGCTTCTTGAGGCGCTGCACCTGGAGCTGGTCGCCCGCCACCACCCGCTCCAGCGCGTCGATCGCCGTGTCGAGGTCGCGGTGCTCCTGCTTCAGGCGGGACAATTCGGCCTCGAGGTTCACCGCCTCGTCATTGTCCTGGTCCACCGCCATGTGCCGCGTCGCGAGCCTCCCTGTGAGCCCGAGTGTAATGCCCCGAGGCTCCCCCTTGGGCAAGTTCGGACTTGGGCAAGTTCGGACTTGGGCAAGTTCGGATTGCTACGGCGTGCGACGGCATGCCTCAGCTTCGCCACGATCCGCGAGCCCAATCCATCGCCGCCACGGCGCATCGGGCGCCGTCACGGCAGAGGAGACCGACATGCCGCTTCAGAACCATCTGGTCGAACTCGAACGCAAGCATCAGGCTCTGGACAGGGAGATCCAGAGCGTGACCGCTCAACCCGCGAGCGACGAAGTCAGGTTGGCCGAACTGAAGCGCCGCAAGCTGCAGCTCAAGGACGAGATCACGCGGCTGCGCCGGCCCGAATCGCTGCACTGATCGCTGTCCGCCGACGTTGCCGCCGAGGCCGTGTCCCGCGAGGGGCGCGGCTTTTCTCGTCGCCCCGGCTTTCCGCTTGACGAACCCGGCCAGCCGGCCGAAAGCGCCACGCGGCGGGTCGCGAGATCCTGCCCGACGGAACCCACATCCGATGCCCAGCGACAGTATGGGTCGATAGCCGACGCGTCATCCGGTCGTTACGCGAGCGGATCACCCGACGTCGGCACTCGCCCGACGGACAGGTGACACATGGCTGAACTTCTCGACGTCACGGACGCCCGCGCGGATGCGCGCTCCGATCCGCTGTTCGGCCAGCACGTCGCCGATCTCGTGGAGCTGCTGAACGAGCAGCTGACCGCGGATGCCGCCATCGCGCTCAACGAATTGCCGCTGGAGCGGGCGGTCGAGGTGTTCGACTATCCGGGGCTCGACGGCGCGGCCGAACTCGTGGCGGCTCTGCCGATCGCGAAGGCCGTCGCGCTGCTCGACGCCATGTCGGCGGATCGGGCGGCCGACGTCATCCGCGACATCCCCGAGCCAAACCATTCGGCGCTGCTGCGGCGGCTCGACGCCGAGACGGCGCGCTCGCTGCAGCATCTCCTCGCCTACCCGGAGAACACGGCCGGCGCGCTCATGACGACCGAGTTCGTCAGCGTGCCCTCGACCTGGACCATCGCGGAGACGCTCGACCACATCCGCCGCGTCGAGCGCACGCGCGAGACGGTCTACGCCATCTACGTGCTGGACCCCGCCACGAAGGCGCTCGTCCAGTCCGTGTCGCTGCGCCGCCTGATCACCGGGGAGGCGGCCGACCCCGTCCTGTCGGTCGCCCATGACCGGCGTCCCGTGACCATCGATCCGCTGACGGACCGGGAGGAGGCGGCCCGGCTCATCTCCCGCTACGACCTCCTGGCCCTGCCGGTCGTCGACGGGGCCGGTCGCGTGATCGGGATCGTGACCGTCGACGACGTGATCGACGCGATGATCGCGGAGACGACGGAGGACGTCCACCGGTTCGGCGGCATGGCGGCGCTCGACGAGCCCTACATGGAGATCGGCTTCGGGCAGATGCTGAAGAAGCGCGCCGGCTGGCTCTGCGCGCTGTTCCTGTCGGAGATGCTGACCGCGTCCGCCATGCAGGGCTTCGAGGGCGAGCTCGAGAAGGCGATCGTGCTGACGCTCTTCATCCCGCTCATCATGAGC
Source organism: uncultured Enterovirga sp. (assembly GCA_964250725.1). Lineage (GTDB taxonomy): Bacteria > Pseudomonadota > Alphaproteobacteria > Rhizobiales > Beijerinckiaceae > Enterovirga. The sequence continues at coordinate 8,686 of CAXUHE010000158.1, forward strand.
TCGGGCGGCAATTCGGGGTCGCAGGCGACGTCGCTCCTGATCCGCGCGCTCGCGCTCCAGCAGGTTCGGCTGCGCGACTGGTGGAGGATCGCGCTGCGGGAGATCCCGACGGGCATCGCGCTGGGCTCGATCCTCGGGCTGATCGGGGTCGCCCGGATCGCGCTGTGGCAGAAGCTCGGCTTCTACGATTACGGCGAGCACTGGATGCTCGTCGCCGCGACCGTCGGGACGGCGCTCGTCGGCATCGTGACCTTCGGGTCGCTGGTCGGCTCGATGCTGCCCTTCCTGCTCCAGCGTATCGGGTTCGATCCCGCGTCCGCGTCGGCGCCGTTCGTCGCGACCCTCGTCGACGTCAGCGGACTCGTGATCTACTTCTCGGTCGCGATGCTGATCCTGCGGGGCACGCTCCTGTAGCGTGGCCCGCAGGGACCACCGGTCTCACATGGGCGGCGCGATGCCGTTGTTGCCCACGACGACCCGCGCCGTCGAGA
>CAXUHE010000159.1:0-8032 GCA_964250725.1 uncultured Enterovirga sp.
GGCGCTGCTCTGCGAGCGCATGATCGTGTCGTTCTGGGTCGGACGGATCGCGCTGACGGGGCGCTTCGATCGGCGCACCGCCATCGTGGGTGGAGGCGAGCCGGCGAACGAGATCATTCGCTCGCTCCAGGCCTCGCCGGATTGCGGCATCCGGATCGTGGGCGTGTTCGACGATCGCGACGACGCGAGATCGCCGAAGGTCGTGGGCGGCTACGAGAAGCTCGGCTCCGTCAGCGACCTCGTGGAATACGCGAGGACCGCGCCGTTGGACCTCGTGATCTTCACGCTTCCAATCTCGGCCGAGAACCGCCTGCTGCAGATGCTGGGCAAGCTCTGGGTCCTGCCGATCGACATCCGCCTCTCGGCCCACGCGAGCAAGCTGCGGCTGCGTCCGCGCAGCTATTCCTACATCGGCTCCCTGCCCGTCCTGGACGTCTTCGACCGGCCGATCGCCGATTGGGACCTCGTGCTCAAATTCGCCTTCGACCGGATCGCCGGCACCCTCCTTCTCATCCTGACAGCGCCGATCCTCGTCGTGACCGCGATCATGGTGAAGCTCGACTCGCGGGGGCCGGTCCTGTTTCGCCAGAAGCGCTACGGCTTCAACAACGAGCTGATCGAGGTGCTGAAGTTCCGCTCCATGTACGTCGACCAATCCGACGCCGGAGCCTCGCGCCTCGTGACCAAGGACGACCCGCGCGTCACGCGGATCGGGCGCATCCTGCGCAAGACGTCGCTCGACGAGCTGCCGCAGCTCTTCAATGTCGTGCTCCGGGGCGATCTCTCGCTCGTCGGCCCGCGTCCGCATGCCGTCCAGGCCAAGGCCGAGAACCGCCTCTACGATCAGGTCGTCGACGGCTACTTCGCGCGTCACAAGGTGAAGCCCGGCATCACGGGCTGGGCACAGGTCAACGGCTGGCGGGGCGAGACGGATACGCAGGAGAAGATCCAGCGTCGCGTCGAACACGACCTCGCCTATATCGAGAACTGGTCGGTCTTCTTCGACCTGTACATCCTGGCCGCGACGCCCTTCGCGCTCCTCAAGACCGAGAACGCCTATTGACCCGGGGTCATCCGCGCCGGCCCGTTCCCATCAGTGACCCCGCACGGTCAGCCCCGCGAAAAGGAAACGGAATTCAAGGGCTGAAACCGACGCATGCATCTTGACCGATTGTCGTGGGCACACGATGATGATCATGTCGCCCCCGATCAAACTCGCGTCTTGGCCTCGCATGCTGACGGCTCGATCAGATCAGGTGTCCAGCCAACCCGGACAAGCAGCTCCCGGCCGAACTTTGCTCCCAAACGGCACCGTCGGTCAATCCGGTCACCTCACAACCTTAAAGCCCAGCCGGCCTTCACACGAGTTTAGACGATGAGCAGAGGACGAGATTTCAGAGGCCCGCAGAAGCGGGGTTTCGGAGATGATTTCGGGTCGGACCGTGGCCCGAGCCCCTACGATGCACCTCCCCCGCCACGCGCTCCTGCGGGGCGTCCCGCGATGGCGCCGTCGGGGCCCGAGCAGGAGGCCACGGTCAAGTGGTTCAATCCCGAGAAGGGCTTCGGTTTCGCCGAGTTGTCCGACGGTTCGGGTGACGCGTTCCTTCACGTGCGCGCGGTCGAATCGGCCGGCCATAGCGAACTCGAGCCCGGCACCAAGTTGGTCGTGAAGGTGGCCGCGGGACAGCGCGGTCCCCAGGTCACCGAAGTGCTGAGCGTCGACACGTCGACCGCCGAGCCGCGCGGCGCGCGCAAGCCCGGCGGCTTCGGCGGTGGTGGCAGCAGCTATGGCGGCGGTGGGGGTGGCGGCGGCAGCTACGGTGGTGGCGGCGGCGGATATGGCGGCGGCGGCGGTGGGGGTGGTTACGGTGGTGGAGGTGGCGGCGGATATGGCGGGGGCGCGGGTGCACCGCGTCGTGCGCCGTTCCCGAGTGCGCCCCGCAACGACGGTCCGGTCGAGAACCTCACCGGCACCGTGAAATGGTACAATCCTGCCAAGGGATTCGGGTTCATCGCCCCGGATGACGGCGGCCGCGACGTCTTCGTCCACCGCTCGGCGCTCGAGCGCGCGAGGATCCCAGATCTTCAGGAAGGTCAGAAGGTGCAGATCGGCGTGCAGCAGGGCCAGAAGGGCCGCGAAGTCTCGACGATCGATCTCGCCGACTGAGTGCCGGGGCAAAGCTGGACGACCTGAGCCCGCTCGCGAGAGCGGGCTTTTTCATGAGGATGGGTCGTCATGCCGAAACGGAGCGCCGGATTGCTGCTCGTGCGTTCGAAGGCGGACGAACTCGAATTCCTGCTCGTCCATCCGGGCGGCCCGTTCTGGGCGAGACGCGACGCGGGCGCGTGGTCGATCCCGAAAGGCGAGGTGTCCCTCGGTGAGGACCTGCTCGACGCAGCCGGTCGGGAGTTCGCGGAGGAGTTGGGGCGACCTCCGCCGGCCGGACCGTCGATCGAGCTCGGCGACGTGCGCCAAGCCGGCGGCAAGATCGTCAGCTGCTTCGCTCGATATGGCGATTTCGACGCGAACTCCGTCGAGAGCAATCGCATCGAGGTGGAGTGGCCGCCCCGGAGCGGGCGTCGCATGATCGTGCCCGAGATCGACCGCGCCGGCTGGTTCGGGGCCGATGCGGCACGCGATAAGCTGATCTCGGCCCAGCGCGCCTTCGTGGAGCGGGCCCTCGAACGGCTTCCCGGGTGGTCGGCCGCTGGCTGAAGGCTATCCCTTCGCCCGCACCACGGCAGCCGACGGATCGATGACCTGACGGCAACCGGTGAGGAAGTCGCTGGTCAGCCAATAGGCGGGGCTTCGCTGCGATTCGCATTCCAGGCGGTAGCCTTGGACGGGCGTCGGGTTCACGGGGTTGCCGTAGACCGGGTACGGATCGGCCGTCGCGATGTTGAGGCAGCCGCCGAGAGCGCCCGACAGGCTGGCGATGAGGATCAGGCGTGCGAGGATCGGCATGACGCGTTCACATGGTTAATCGCGATCCACCCTGCCCGGCCGGATCCAGGCCCGCAAGGTCGCCTTGTGAAGGGACGTCGCTCGACGCCGTATTTCGCCCAGGCGATGTTCGCCGACCACACTTCGAGCAGGTGCGAGCGACGACATGAGCGTCTCGGTCAGGCCCGTCCACGGAGATCAGGACTTGGCGCAGGTTCGCGACCTGTTCCGGGAGTACGCGTCCGGACCCGGTATCGACCTGTCCGCCCAGGGATTCGACGCCGAGCTCGCGACCCTGCCGGGCCGGTACGTCTCGCCGCGCGGCACTCTGCTGCTCGCCTCCAGGAGCGATGGCGAGGCGGTCGGCTGCGTCGGCGTACGCCCACTGGGACGGCCCGACACCTGCGAGATCAAGCGGCTCTACGTGCGTGTCCTGGGTCGCGGCAGCGGGGCCGGCCGAGCGCTGGCGCAAGACGCGATCGGCTTCGCGAGATCGGCCGGCTACCGCGAGGTCGTGCTCGACACGCTGCCCGGCATGACGGCCGCGATCGCGATCTACCGCGATCTCGGCTTCGTGCCGATCCCGCCCTACGGGGAGAGCACGATCCCCGGCATCATCTATCTTGGGCGTCGGCTTGCCTGAGTCGATCGGTCGGGCAGCCTCGACCTGCTGACGCAACAGACAATCGGCGGGGCGGGACGGCACCCCGATCAGCCCCCCAGCACGGTCGTCATCTGCTGGCCGGCACGGTCGATGGTGATACGCCACATGGATGGCGCGGAGCGCGCCACCCTATCGAGATCGCGCGTCGAGCTCATCTTGTCGCCGTTGATCGCGACCAGCCGGTCGCCCTTCTGCAGGCCAACGGTCGAGGCGGGGCTTCCCTCCTCGACTGCGCTCACGATGACGCCGTCGCTCGATTCAAGCTGCATCTCGTCGGCCACCGCGGGCGACGCGTTGACCACGGTCGCGCCCAGGAAGGGCGAGCGCACCTTCACCTTGAGCGTGTCCCGGGCCGGCAGCTCCGGCGGCGGCTGGAGGTGGATCGCCACGATCTCGCGCTTGCCGGCGCGGTTGATCGTGACCGGCGTCTCGCCCGTGATCCCCTTCAGGGCGAAGCGCCAGCCGAAAGCGTCCGGGTCGTCGACCGAGCGGCCATCGACCGCGAGGATCACGTCGCCGCTCTTCAGCCCCGCCACGTGGGCCGGGCTCTTATCCCGCACGGAGGCGACCAGCGCGCCCGTCGGGCGATCGAGCCCGAGCCCGTCCGCGATGTCGGCGCTGACCGTCTGGAGCGAGGCTCCGAGCCACGGCCGCCGCACGAGCTTCGCGCCGGCGCGCGCGGAGGCGATCACCGTCTCCACCATGCTGGAGGGGATCGCGAAGCCGATGCCGACCGAGCCGCCCGATTGCGAGAAGATGGCCGAGTTGATGCCGATCAGCCGGCCGTGCATGTCGACGAGTGCGCCGCCGGAATTACCCGGGTTGATGGAGGCGTCCGTCTGGATGAAGTAGCCGTAATCGGACACGCCGACATTGGTGCGCGCCAGCGCCGACACGATCCCCTGCGTGACGGTCTGGCCGACGCCGAACGGGTTGCCGATCGCGAGCACGATGTCGCCGACCTCGATCTCGTCGGCGTCCCCGACATCGATCGCCTTGAGGCCGGAGGCGGATTTCAGCTTCAGCACCGCAAGATCGGTGCGCGGGTCGCGCAGCACGATCTCGGCCTCGATCTCGCGATGGTCGGCCAGCGAGACCTTGACCTCGGTCATCTGGTCGATGACGTGGTTGTTCGTCACCACGAGGCCCGCGGCCGCGTCCACCACCACTCCCGAGCCGAGGGAGCGCTGCACGCGCTCCTGAGGCGTGCCTCCACCGCCCGGCTCGCCGAAGAAGCGGCGCACGAACTCGTCCATTCCGGCACTGCGCCGGCTCTTCTCGACCCGCGCGCCGTATACGTTGACCACAGAGGGCGCGACGCCCTTCACGATGGGCGCGAAGGACAGCTGCACCTGGGCGCGGCTCTCCGGCGCGGCCCGATGCTGCGCGAGGGCAGCCTCGGGTGAAGCCGCGATCAGGGAAAGGGCGAGAAGCGACGCCTTGATGCGCATGAGACGAGCCGTTCGAATCACCCGAGCCGGGCTTCCGCACGATATAGGGCGGCCGAACCTTCAGAAAACGGGTTCTCGACGGCCGGCTAGCATCTCGTGGTAGAGATCGACCAATCGCGTCGCGTGCGCCGCGCCGTGGAGCGGCGCAGTCCAGTACCGGTCGTAGCCCGCCCGCCCCATGCGGCGGGCCTCGGCAACGTCGGAGAGCTGCCGAAAGGCGTCCATCAGTGCAACCGCCTCGGGCTCTACCACGAGACCCGTTTCCCCATGCGCCACCTTCTCGGCCGCGCCGCTGCGCGACGATGCCACGACCGGGAGCCCCGCGGCCAGCGCCTCGTAGACCGTGAGCGGCCCCGTCTCGTACCAGCGCGAGGGCGCGACGACGGCCCGCGCGCGGGTGCGGAGCAGCTCCGCGACCTCGGCGCGCGGACGCCAGCCGAGGATCTCCGCGCCCGGGTTCAGTCGCCGGATCTCGGCCTCGGCGGGGCCCTCGCCGACGAACAGGGCCGGCACGCCCGCGAGCGCGGCGGCCTGCGCCACGAGGTCAGCACCTTTCTCTCGCGTGAGGCGGCCGACATACGCGAAGGCCGTCGCGCCGTCCGGGATCTCGGCCGGAGGGCGGCGCTCGACCTCGACCGGGTTGTCGATTCGGTGCTGCCGCAGGCCGGGGACGAGGTATCGTCCGATCGTCTCGCGGCCGCGATCGGAGACGTGGATCACCTCGCAGGAGGCCCCCGCCAGAGCGGACCGCGTGGCGAGCGAGCGCAGGACGCGGACCGCCTTGTGGGCGCGCGAGCGCGGATCACAAGGGGCCGCCACGCAGCCTGCCGAGAGCGGCGTCAACGTGCAGGGCTCGTGCCGGTCGAAGCGGTAATAGAGCCCGTTCGGGCAGGCCGCGAAATAGTCGTGGAGCGTGATCGCGAGCGGCGCGCCCGCACGTAACAGGACCCGCAGCACCGATGGCGACATTGCACGCGTCCACTGGTGCAGGTGCAGGACGGTCTCGGGGCCCGCGAGGTCCGCGAGCGCAGCCCGCAGCCGGCGCGCGGCGCGCGCGTCCCAGATCCCCGTGACCGCGGCCTCGAGCGGCGGGCGCGCCCAGACATCCGTAAGCCCGAGCGACCGGCAGGTCACGCCCGCAGGCGCGAGCCGCGGGTCGACCGGCCCGGCGACGCCCTGCACGTAGACGACCTCGACGCTCCGCGCCGCCAGCGCCAGCGCAGATGCCAGCGCGACCGCCTGGGCGCCTCCCGACGGCTCGGCGAAATCCGCCAGGATGATGACGCGCATGCTGACCGGTTTCGATGCCGGTCAGGACGCTACGTCAGGGGGCTTTCGATTTGGTGGATGGGCGCGGGATCCCTCTCCCCAAGTAGATCGGGCCTGCCCGATCTACGCATCAATGGATTATGCGCGGGATCCCTCTCCCAATGGGAGAGGGTAGGGTGAGGGGTTACGAGCTATCCGGAGAGGGCTCTCCCCCTCACCCTGCCCTCTCCCCCTCGGGGAGAGGGTTCCCCGCGCTCTTCGCCCAGTGAACTGTAACTGCAAGCCTCACTCGCCGTCGCCCACATCCGTCTTCTGGGACGGTCCCGAATCAAGGCCCTTCGCGTCGACATCGCGGTCGACGAACTCGATCACCGCCATCGGGGCGTTGTCGCCCTGGCGGAAGCCCGCCTTGAGGACGCGGCAATAGCCGCCCGAGCGCGTCTTGTAGCGCGGGCCCAGGACCTCGAAGAGCTTCTTCACCTGGGTCTCGTCGCGTAGCTCCGACATCGCGTTGCGGCGCGCGTGGAGGTCGCCGCGCTTGCCCATCGTGATCAGCTTCTCGACGACGGGACGCAGGTCCTTCGCCTTGGGGAGCGTCGTGACGATCTGCTCATGCTTGATGAGCGCGGCCGACATGTTCGCGAACATGGCCTTGCGGTGCTCGGTCGTGCGGTTGAACCGCCGGCCCCTGAATCCGTGACGCATCGTGTGGCTCCTTCGTGTTTACGGCCGCCGTGCCAAGGTACGGCCGTTATTTATCATTGACGTCCGCTCATGCCGGCGAAAGCCGGCATCCAGCGGGATTCGGCCTTTGCCGGCAGGACCCCGGCCTTCGCCGGGGTGAGCGGCGGACGCCGCCATCCACCTGGACCCCGGCCTTCGCCGGGGTGAGCGGCAGACGCCGCTCAGTAATGCTCCTCGAAGCGCTTCGCGAGGTCCTCGATGTTCTCCGGCGGCCAGCCCGGGATCTCCATGCCGAGATGGAGGCCCATGCCGGCGAGCACTTCCTTGATCTCGTTCAGCGACTTGCGCCCGAAATTCGGGGTGCGCAGCATCTCGCCCTCCGACTTCTGGATGAGGTCGCCGATATACACGATGTTGTCGTTCTTCAGGCAGTTCGCCGAGCGCACCGACAGTTCGAGCTCGTCGACCTTCTTGAGGAGCGCCGGGTTGAAGGGCAGCTGCGGCGCCAGCGTCTGCGCCTCCTCGCGGCGCGGCTCCTCGAAGTTCACGAAGACCTGGAGCTGGTCCTGGATGATGCGGGCCGCGTAGGCGACCGCGTCCTCCGGACTGACCGCGCCGTTCGTCTCGACGGTCATCGTCAGCTTGTCCTTGTCGAGGTCCTGCCCCTCGCGGGTGCTCTCGACGCGGTAGGATACCTTCTTCACGGGGCTGAACAGGCTGTCGACCGGGATCAGCCCGATCGGCGCATCCTCCGGGCGGTTGCGGTCGGCCGCCACGTACCCCTTGCCGGACGCGACCGTGAACTCCATCCGGATCTCCGCGCCCTCGTCGAGCGTGCAGAGGATCAATTCGGGGTTAAGGATCTGGATGTCGCCGGTCGTGCCGATATCGCCGGCCGTGACCGCGCCGGGGCCCGTCTTGCGCAGCGTCAGGCGCTTCGAGACGTCGCCCTGCATGCGGATCGCGATCGTCTTGATGTTGAGGACGATGTCCGTCACGTCCTCGCGCACGCCGGGGATC
>CAXUHE010000159.1:8042-8962 GCA_964250725.1 uncultured Enterovirga sp.
GCCCTGGAGCGAGGAAAGGAGAACCCGACGCAGCGAGTTGCCGAGCGTCGTGCCGAAGCCGCGCTCCAGCGGGCTCGCCACCATGGTGGCGGTGTGCTTCGCATCCGATCCCGCCTCCACCTGGAGCTTTTCGGGCCTGGCGAGTTCCTTCCAGTTCTTCTGTATCACGGCGCTATCCCTCGAACGGCATTCGCGAGGCGGTGGCCCTTGCCACGCCCCGCCGGAGCAGATTTCGCACGCGGGCTCGGTCCCCCGCGCGCAGGACGAACTCAGACGCGGCGGCGCTTGCGCGGCCGGCACCCGTTATGCGGGATCGGCGTCACGTCGCGGATGGAGGTCACGGTGAAGCCCGAGGCCTGGAGCGCGCGCAGCGCCGATTCGCGGCCGGAGCCCGGCCCGGACACCTCGACCTCGAGGGTGCGCATGCCGTGCTCGGAGGCCTTGCGCGCCGCATCCTCGCCCGCGACCTGCGCGGCGTAGGGGGTCGACTTGCGCGAGCCCTTGAAGCCCATCGAGCCGGCGGAGGACCACGAGATCGTGTTGCCCTGCGCGTCCGTGATGGTGATCATCGTGTTGTTGAACGAGGCGTGCACGTGCGCGACGCCCGACACGATGTTCTTGCGTTCGCGCCGCTTAACGCGGGTCGCTTCCTTGGCCATGGTCTTGATCCTTCAGGCGCGCCCGTCGTGCCAGGCGCTCGGGATGGGAGGTGATCAATCAGTCTTGACTGACATCGCCAGCCGAAATTGAGAGTTGTCATGCCGGACTTTTACCGGCGTCCCGATCGGAGGGCCTCTCCGGCTCGGGATCCTCGGGTCAAGCCCGAGGATGAGTCCGCGGCGCGCCGAGCGCGCCGAGGCTCACTTCTTCTTGCCGGCGATCGGCTTCGACTTGCCCTTGCGGGTGCGGGCGTTGGTGTG
>CAXUHE010000160.1:0-8926 GCA_964250725.1 uncultured Enterovirga sp.
CATCCTGGTCGCGCCAGAGATCGTCGACGCTGCGCTGGGCGTCCCAGTAGGAATCGAAGTCGTCCGTCACCAGGAAGGTGTCGTGGTATTGCAGGCCGCCGACGAGCGCGACGTAGCGGTTGCCGTCGTCGGGCGAGAATTCCCCGCCGCCGAGCGCGTGCAGCACGGAGGCGAGGCGCGGGGAGGCCGCGACCGCGTTGCGGCCATGGTCCGGATCGGCCCGGCGGACCGCCACCTCGGCGGCCGTGAGACCGAAGATCGTGATGTTCTCAGGCCCGACCCGCTCGCGGATCTCGACATTGGCGCCGTCCAGCGTGCCGATCGTCAGCGCGCCGTTCAGCGCGAGCTTCATGTTGCCGGTGCCGGAGGCCTCCATGCCGGCCGTCGAGATCTGCTCGGAGAGGTCGGCCGCCGGGATGATCATCTCGGCGAGGCTGACGTTGTAGTTCGGCATGAACGCGATCGCGAGCCGTCCCGCCATCGCGGGGTCGTTGTTCACCTTGGCCGCGAGATCGTAGGCGAGCTTGATGATGAGCTTCGCCTGCACGTAGCTCGACGCCGCCTTGCCGGCGAAGATCTTCACGCGCGGCGCGAAGTCCCGGTTCGGCTCGGCCTTGATCGCCTCGTAGAGCGCGGCCGCCTCCAGGATGTTGAGGAGCTGGCGCTTGTACTCGTGGATGCGCTTGATCTGCACGTCGAACATGGCGTCCGGGTCGACCTTGACGCCCAACCGCCGCTCGATCTCCGCCCCGAGCCGCACCTTGTTGTCGCGCCGGATCGCCGCCAGGCGGTCGCGGAACGCGCCGTCCTGCGCGAACCCCGCGAGCGCGGTCAGCGCGTCGGGGTCGTCGAGCACGCGCGCGCCGATCGTCTCGACCAGCAGCTTCGTCAGCTCCGGGTTCGCCTGCTGGAGCCAGCGCCGGAAGGTCACGCCGTTCGTCTTGTTGACGATCCGGTCGGGGTGGAGCGCGTGCAGGTCGCGGAACACGGTTTGGCGCATCAGCTCGGTGTGGAGCGCCGAGACGCCGTTCACCTTGTGCGAGCCGAGGAACGCGAGGTGCCCCATGCGGACCCGCCGGCCACGCTCCTCGTCGATCAGGGAGACCTGTCGGACGAGTTCGGGCGAGATCACGCCGTCGGTCTTGAGGCCCTCCAGATGCACGCTGTTGATCAGGTAGATGATCTGCATGTGACGCGGCAGGAGCCGCTGCATCAGCTCGGTCGGCCAGCTCTCCAGCGCCTCCGGCAGGAGGGTATGGTTGGTGTAGTTCAGAGTGCCGCGCGTCGTCCTCCAGGCGTCCTCCCAGCGCATGCCGTGCACGTCGACGAGGAGCCGCATCAGCTCCGCGACCGCGATCGCCGGGTGGGTGTCGTTGAGCTGGATCGCCGCGTAGTCGGGCAGCGTCGCGAGGTCGCCGTGCCGCTCGCGATGACGGCGCAGCAGGTCCTGCAGAGACGCGGAGGTGAAGAAGTATTCCTGCCGCAGCCGCAGCTCCTGGCCAGACGCATTCGCGTCGCTCGGGTAGAGCACGCGCGAGATCGCCTCCACCCGGGCGCGGTCCGCCATCGCGCCCACGTAATCGCCCGTATTGAACGTATCGAGCTTCAGCGGGTCCGCGCCACGCGCCGACCAGAGCCGCAACGTGTTGATGCGCCGCCCCCGCCAGCCGACGACCGGCGTGTCGTAGGCGAGCGCCGTCACGGTCTCGGCCGGGTGCCAGTGATACGTGATCGTCCCGTCCGGCGCACCGCGCATCTCCGTGTCGCCCCCGAAGGTGACCGGATAGGAGATGTCGGGCCGCTCGAACTCCCACGGGTTGCCGAGCGAGAGCCAGTCCTCCGGGATCTCGTGCTGCCAGCCATCCGTGATGACCTGGCGGAACAGCCCGTAATCGTAGCGGATGCCGTAGCCGTAGGCCGGCAGGTCGAGCGACGCCATGCTCTCCATGAAACAGGCCGCGAGGCGCCCGAGCCCGCCATTGCCGAGCGCTGCATCGGATTCCGCGACCCGGAGATCGTCGAGCTCGACGCCGAGCGAGCGCAGGGCCGCCTCGACGTCGTCCTTCAGGCCGAGATTGGTGAGCGCGTCGAAGAGCAGACGCCCGATCAGGAACTCGAGCGAGAAATAATAGACGTTCTTGCGGCCGGCCTCCGGGGAGGTCGCGCGGGCGAGCGAATCGAGCCACCGGTCGATGATGTGGTCGCGCGCGGTGAGCGCGGTCGCGACGAACCAGTCGTGGTCGCGCGCGGACGAGACCTCGCGCCCCACCGCGTAGCGGAGCTTGCGGCGGATGGTCTCCCGCAGCGCGGCCGCGGCCTCCGACAGGGCGCCGTCGCCGGACGGCTGCGACTCGGGTGGGGAGGATGTCTGGAGCACGGTCATAGCGTGCGATAGCGAACGCGCGGGCGTTGTCAAAGTCCCCTCCCCCTCGAAGGTCGGTTGGGAACGCGTACGGGCGCGCGAAGGTGGCAGCCAGCCTTGAGGCATGGCGGCAGCCGCGCTACGCCGCAGGGGCACGTTCCGTCCGGGAACGCGAAGGATCCCGATGGCGACGCCCCCCGATCTCGACCTCGTGCACCCCTTCGCCGCGCCGCCGGCCCCCGGCCAGACGATCGAGATCGCGCATGGCCTGCTCTGGGCGCGCCTGCCGCTGCCGTTCCGGCTCGACCACGTGAACATCTACCTCATCGAGGATCGCGACGGATGGGCGATCCTCGATACCGGGCTCGACGACCTGCCGACCCGCGCCGCCTGGGCGAAGCTGCTGGACGGCCCGCTCGCGGGCCGACCACCGACGCGCCTCATCGTGACGCATTGCCATCCGGACCATGTCGGGCTCGCGAACTGGCTCTCCGAACGTCACGGCCTCACGCTGGAGATGAGCGAGGCCGAGTACCTGACGGCGCTCGTCCTCCATCTCGAACCCGAGGCGCTGGAGACCGAGCCCTACCGCCAGTTCTACGTCGACCACGGGCTCGACGGCGAGACGACAGACGCCGTGATGGGGCGTGGACACGACTATCTGCGCATGGTGGCGGGCCTGCCCAAGACCTTCCGGCGCGTCATCGCGGGCGAGCGGGTCTCGCTCGGCGCCCGGTCCTTCGAGGTGCTGACGGGCGGCGGCCACGCGCCCGAGCAGATCATGCTCTACGCCGCCGCCGACAAGCTCTTCGTCTCGGCCGACCAGGTGCTGGCGCGCATCTCGCCCAACGTCAGCGTGTTCCCGCGCGATCCCGACGGGGACCCGCTCGGCATCTTCCTGCGCTCGCTGCGCGCCGTGAAGGCGCAGGTGCCGGACGACGTGCTGGTGCTGCCCGGCCACGACCTGCCCTTCTACGGGCTGCACCGCCGGATCGACGCCATGATCCAGCACCACGAGGAGCGATGCGGCGTGATCGTCGAGGCATGCCGCGCGGAGCCGCGCTCCGCCGCCGAGCTCGTGCCATTCGTGTTCACCCGCAAGCTCGACGCGCACCAGACCGGCTTCGCGTTCAGCGAGGTCCTGGCGCACGTGAATTATCTGTTGCGCCGCGGGCGGTTGCGGCAGGCCCACACACGCGACGACGTCCACCGGGTCGAGCCCGCCTGATCCAGGAGAACTCTCAGATGAACGTCCAGAACCTGCACATGACGGCGCCCTCCGAGCGCCTCGACAAGCTCGCCGAGGTGGCGGTCCGGGTCGGGCTCGGCCTCGTGCCCGGCCAGGAGCTCGTCATGACCGCGCCCCTCGACGCCGTGCCGCTCGCGCGCGCCATCTCCGAGCAGGCCTATCGGGCAGGCGCCTCGGTCGTCACCACGCTCTACACGGACGAGCTCGCGAGCCTGATGCGCTACACGCACGCTCCGGACGAGGCCTTCGACCACGCGCCCGCCTGGCTCTACGAGGGCATGGCGGCGGCGTTCCGCGGCAACGCCGCCCGGCTCGCCATCGCGGGCGACGATCCCTCGCTGCTCGCAGGGCAGGACCCGGACCGGGTGGCGCGCGCGAACCGCGCCCGCTCGAAGGCCTACCTGCCGGCGCTCGAGCTGATCGCGGGCTTCGCGATCAACTGGACGATCGTCTCGGCCGCGACGCCGTCCTGGGCGCGCGCCGTCTTCCCGGGCGATTCGGACGAGGTCGCGGTCGCGAAGCTGTGGGACGCGATCTTCGCGGCCTCCCGCATCGACCGTCCCGACCCCGTGGCGGCGTGGAGCGAACACAACGCGGAGCTCCGGCGCAGGACGCAGATGCTGAACGCACGGTGCTTCGCGTCGCTGCGCTTCACGGGTCCAGGCACGGACCTCACGGTCGGGCTCGCGGACGAGCACGAGTGGCATGGCGGCGCGACGACCGCCGGAAACGGCATCGTGTGCAACGCGAACATCCCGACCGAGGAGGTGTTCACGACGCCCCACAAGCTGCGCGTCCACGGCACGGTCACCTCGACGAAGCCGCTGGCGCACCAGGGCACCGTCATCGAGGAGATCCGCGTGCGCTTCGAGGAGGGCCGCGTCGTGGAGGCGGCCTCGCGCACCGGCCAGGAGGTGCTGACCCGCATGATCGACACGGACGAGGGCGCGCGGCGGCTGGGCGAGGTCGCGCTCGTGCCCCATTCCTCGCCAATCGCAGCCTCGGGGCTGCTGTTCTACAACACGCTCTACGACGAGAATGCCGCGAGCCACATCGCGTTGGGGCAGGCCTACTCGAAATGCATCCGGGGCGGCCTCGCGATGGACGAGGACACGCTCGTCGCGCATGGCGCGAACCGCAGCCTCATCCATGTCGACTGGATGATCGGCTCAGGGTCGGTGGATATCGACGGGGTCGGTCAGGATGGCGGCGCGGAGCCGCTGATGCGCGCGGGCGAGTGGGTCGCGGCTTAACCGATCCGCCGCTCACCCCGACGCAAGTCGGGGTCCAGCCCAGGGCTGTCGCATTTAGGATTTGAGTCTGGAACGGCGAACCCTCTCCCCGAGGGGGAGAGGGCAGGGTGAGGGGGGAAGCGCCCTATCCGGAGAGGGCGCTTCCCCCTCACCCGGTCGGCGTTGCCGACTCGACCTCTCCCCCTTGGGGAGAGGTGAACCCGCTCGGCGCCATATGCGACAACCTGGGGTCAACCCTCTACGTCGCGCCTGGATACCGGCTTGTCGCCGGTATGAGCGGGTGACCTTACGCGTCCGCCTTGGCCTTCAGCACCTGGCGGCCGCGATACATGCCGGTCTTCAGATCGACGTGGTGGGGGCGGCGCAGCTCGCCCGAATCCTTGTCCTCGACATAGGTCGGAGCCTTGAGCGCGTCGGCGGAGCGGCGGAAGCCGCGCTTCATCGGCGACGTCTTGCGTTTGGGAACGGCCACGATCTGTCTCCACGGCGAACGCGCCCGCGGGTCGGGGCATCCGGCACATCATCGGCGAATGGGCGCGCTATACAGGCCCGCGGGTCATCTGGCTAGAGCGAAGCGCCCGCCGGGCGGGCTTCGACAGGCAGGCCGCCGGAACCTCGTCCATGCGCGCCATCACGGTCGCGGCGAGCGCGCGCTGGCGCGACGAGGGACGGGCGGGGTCGCGCAGGCGCGGGTTCGGCAGGCTGGTCGCCAGCAGCGCCGCCTCGCGCCGCGTCAGGTCGCGCGCGCTCTTGCCGAAATGGCGCCGCGCCGCCGCCTCCGCGCCGAACACCCCGTCGCCCCACTCGGCGACATTGAGGTAGATCTCGATCATCCGCTCCTTCCCCCAGAGGAGGTCCACGAAGAGCGCGGTCGGGATCTCGAGTGCCTTACGGATGTAGGAGCGCGACGGCCACAGGAAGAGGTTCTTCGCCGTCTGCATCGACAGGGTAGAGGCACCCCGGTTCGGACCGTCCTCGTCCGAATCGTCGAGCACCAGGCGCAACGCGTCCCAGTCGACACCGCGATGCAGGCAGAAGCGTGCATCCTCCGACGCCATCACGGCGCGCGGCAGGTAGGGCGAGATCCGGTCGAGCGGGGCGACGTCGCGCAAGACGGGCTGGCCCGTGAGCCAGCGGCCGAGCATCAGGGTCGAGACGGGCGGCACCGCGAGATACGCCACGCCGAGACACAGGACGAGGACCGGATAGGCGAACAGGGCCGCGATGAAGAGCCCGACGAGCCGGCGCAACAGGCTGCGCCGCGGTCGATCCGGTCCCGCGTTCAGACCGTCACCTTCATTTGGAGGGTAGTCTGAATCATACGGTGACCTGCGTCCCGACCTCCACGACGCGGCCGGTGGGGATCTGGAAGAAGTCGGTCGCGTCGGTCGCGCTGCGCGCCAGCGCGATGAACATCTTGTCCTGCCACATCGGCATCGAGGAGCGGAGCGCCGGCCGGATGGAGCGCCGCGACAGGAAGAACGACGTCGCCATGATGTCGAACTTGAAACCGAGCTTGCGGAGCAGCGAGAGCGAGCGCGGGATGTTCGGGATCTCCATGTAGCCGAACGTGATCTCGACCTTCCAGAACGCCTCGCCGACATGCTCCAGCGTGACGCGCTCCTCGGCCGGGATGCGCGGCATGTCGACCGAGCGCACGGTCAGGACGACGTTGCGTTCGTGCAGCACCTTGTTGTGCTTGAGGTTGTGGAGCAGCGCGGAGGGCGCCGTCGTCGGGTCGCTCGTGAGGAACACGGCCGTCCCCCGCACCCGGTGAGGCGGCGACCGCGCCAGCATGCCGACGAGCTCGGCCAGCGCGACGTCGGTCTTGCGCGTCTTCTCGAACAGGATGCGGGTGCCCTTCACCCAGGTGCCCATGACCAGGATGAGGAAGCCCGCGAGCAGCAGGGGCACGTAGCCGCCATCGAAGACCTTGAGCAGGTTCGCGCCGAAGAACGCGAGCTCGATCAGCGCGAAGGGCAGGATCGCGGCGCCGGCCTTCAGGGCCGACCAGCCCCAGACCCGGCGCATGATGATGTACACCATGACGGCCGTGATGATCATCGTGCCCGTGACCGCGATCCCGTACGCGGAGGCGAGCGCGCTCGACGACTTGAACAGCAGCACCAGGACCACGACGCCGATGAGCAGCAGGCTGTTGATCTGCGGCAGGTAGATCTGGCCGGAATGGGTCTCAGACGTGTGGCGGATCTCCAGCCGCGGCAGCAGGCCGAGCTGCACGGCCTGGCGCGAGAGGGAATACGCGCCCGTGATCACCGCCTGGCTCGCGACGATCGTGGCGGCGGTCGCGAGCAGCACGAGCGGCAGGACGAGCCATTCGGGCACGAGCCGGTAGAACGGCTCCGTCGCGGCGTCCGGGTCGCTCAGCACGAGGGCTGCCTGCCCGAGGTAGTTGATGACGAGACAGGGCCAGACGAAATAGAGCCAGGCGCGCTGGATCGGCTTCTTGCCGAAATGCCCGAGATCCGCGAACAGCGCCTCCGCGCCCGTGACCGCCAGGAACACCGCGCCCAGCGCCAGAAGCGCTCCGTGCCCGTGGCTCGCGAGGTACGCGACGGCATAGTACGGATTGAAGGCGTTGAGGACGCGCGGCATCTTGACGATGTGCGGCAGCGCGGCCACGGCCAGCACCACGAAGAAGACGACCATCACGGGCCCGAAGAAGGACGCGACCCGCGCGGTGCCGTGAGCCTGGACGAGGAACAGGCCGAGGATGATCACCAGCGTGATCGGCAGGATGTAGGGAGTGAAGGCGGGCGTCACGAGCTTGAGGCCCTCGACGGCCGACAGGACCGAGATGGCCGGCGTGATGACCGAGTCGCCGTAGAAGAGCGCCGCGCCGATCAGGCCGAGCGCCAGGATCGCGGTGCTGCCGCCCAGCGCCTTGCGGGCGAGCGCCATCAGCGAGAGGGTCCCGCCCTCCCCGTTATTGTCCATCCTGAGCACGATCACGACGTACTTGATCGTCACGATCAGGGTCAGCGTCCAGATGATGAGGGACGCGACGCCGTAGACCTCCTCGTTGGTGAGGATGCCGTCCTCGCGCGCGGTCACGAGCGCCTCGCGGAAGGCGTAGAGCGGGCTCGTCCCGATATCGCCGTACACGACGCCCACGGAGCCGAGCGCCAGCGTCCAGAAGCTGTTCTTCGCCCCATGCGACGCCCCCTGCGGCGGCGTCACGATGTCGGTCGCCGGCGGGCCTCCGTCGATCGTCGCCGCGACGACGGCTTCATTATGCGTCATGGTCAGGCCGGCCCTGCTCCGAACGACGCCCACCCGCCGCGCCGTGGGACGGCCGCGCGCGAAACCCGCCACCGAATGGCGGCGGGCGATGACACAAGACGCGAAGGCTGATCCAGTTCCGGTCTATTCGGCGGCGTCTTGCGCGAGCCGGCCGTAGCGGCGCTCGATATAGTCGGCCACGAGATTCTTGAAATCCTGCGCGATGGCGGGCCCTCGCAGCGTCATCGCCTTCTGCCCGTCGATGAAGATCGGCGCGGAGGGCGTCTCGCCGGTGCCGGGCAGCGAGATCCCGATATCGGCGTGCTTCGATTCGCCCGGCCCGTTCACGATGCAGCCCATGACCGCGACGTTGAGGTTCTCGACGCCCGGATAGGTGGTCTTCCAGCTCGGCATCGAGACCTGGATCCAGTCCTGGATGTCGCGCGCCAGCGACTGGAAGACCGTCGAGGTGGTGCGCCCGCAGCCGGGACAGGCCGCGACCAGCGGCACGAAGGTGCGGAAGCCCATCGTCTGCAGGAGTTCCTGGCCGACCTTCACCTCGAGGGTGCGGTCGCCGCCGGGCTCGGGTGTCAGCGAGACGCGGATCGTGTCGCCGATCCCATCCTGGAGCAGGATGCCCATCGCGGCCGAGGAGGCGACGATCCCCTTCGAGCCCATGCCGGCCTCGGTGAGGCCGAGATGGATCGCGTAGTCGGAGCGCCGCGCGAGCTCGCGATAGGTCGCGATCAGGTCCTGGACGTTCGACACCTTGGCGGACAGGATGATGCGGTCGCGCGCGAGCCCGATCTCCTCCGCCCG
>CAXUHE010000161.1:0-8883 GCA_964250725.1 uncultured Enterovirga sp.
CACCGGTTGCGACATCGGCCGCTGCGGCGAGGGGGGCGGCCGCGCTCCCGCCCGGCGGCCGCTCCGCCTCCTCGGATCGCACCTCGCCACGAAGCCCGAACCACCTCTCCGTCATGGCCGGACCCGGTCCGGCCATCCACGCCGCTTCGGGTTCTCTGCCGTCGACGGCTCGCAGGTGGCGGCGTCCTTCGTGGATAGCCGGACCAAGTCCGAGCTGCGGGGCCTGCGGCGCGAGTTCGGCAGCCTCGCCGCGCTCGGCGGCGTCGACCTCCGGATCGAGGAGGGCGAGTTCATCGCGCTGCTCGGTCCTTCCGGCTGTGGCAAGTCCACGGCGCTGAACTGCATCGCGGGCCTTCTGCCGCTGTCGGGCGGCTCGATCTGGCTCGGCGAGCGCCGCATCGACCGGCTGAAGCCCGAGGAGCGCGGCTTCGGCATGGTGTTCCAGAGCTACGCGCTGTTCCCGCATATGAGCGTCGCGAAGAACGTCGGGTTCGGCTTGGCGATGCGCGGCGTCCGGGGGGCCGACGCCGCCCGGCGGATCGACGAGGCGCTGGGGCTCGTGCGCCTGCAGAGCCAGGCCGCGAAGCTCCCCGGCCAGATGTCGGGCGGCCAGCAGCAGCGCGTCGCGATCGCCCGGGCCATCGTGATCGAGCCGCCGCTCGTCCTCATGGACGAGCCTCTCTCGAACCTCGACGCCAAGCTGCGGCTGGAGATGCGGGCAGAGATCCGCCGTATCCACGACGGGATCGGCTCGACCACGATCTACGTGACGCACGACCAGGACGAGGCGCTCTCGATGGCGGACCGCATCGTCGTCATGCGCGACGGGCTGATCCGGCAGGTCGGGACGCCGGAGGACCTCTACGAGCGCCCGACCCACGCGGACGTCGCGGACTTCATGGGTTTCCGCAACCGGCTCGTCGGCCGCGTCACGTCGGTCGACGGGACACGCGCCGCCGTCGAGGTCGCGGGCGCGAGCTTCACGGGCGCGATGCGCGAGCCGGTCGCGGCGGGCGGGCCGGCGGTCGTGTCGATCCGACCCGAGGACCTGGTCGCGGGGCCGGAGGGATTGGCCGCGACCATCACGGGCGTCGAGTACCGGGGCCGCGCCTTCTTCGGCACCGCGAGCGCGCACGGCGGGGCCGAGCTCTTCTTCCGCTCCGACCGCCCGGTCGGGCGCGGCGACCCCATCCGCCTCGCGGCCCAGCCGGACCGGGCGCTGGTCTTCGCGGACGCGCCGGTGATGACGGGATCGACCCATTGAGCGCGATGGGTCACGCGCGGGGAACCCTCTCCCACGTAGATCGGGCTTGCCCGATCTACGCACTCCTCAATGCGGATCTCGGGCAGGCCCGAGATACGTTAGGGAGAGGGCGGGGTAAGGGGGTGCGACCTCTCGGGATACCGCTCTCCCCCTCATCCGGTCGGTCGCCGAGGCGACCGACTCGACCTCTCCCCGCTGGGGAGAGGCGACCCGCGCCTGGGTCGTCGTTCGAGGCGGTCCGGCCATGAGTTCCGTCCCCGTCGACGGCGTCGCGGCGGCGGCCGGGATCGAGGAGATGCCGGGGTGGCGCGTCCGGATGGAGGCGCGCGGGCTCGACGGCACGACGCTCCTCGTCCTGCCCGCGCTGCTGGCGATCGTGCTCCTGTTCGTCTATCCGTTCCTCTACGGGCTCGTCCTGTCGTTCAGGCCCAAGGCGGGCGGGTCCGGCCTCGCGAACTACGCGCGCTTCTTCGGCGACACGTTCCTCTCCGGCACGATCTGGACGACGCTCGTGCTGGCGGTGCCCGTGACGGTCCTCAACATCCTGCTCGCGGTGCCGATCGCGCTGCGCGTCCGGCTGATGCGCCGGCAGCGGCTGCTCACCACGATCCTCGTCCTGCCGATCACGCTCGGCACCGTGCTCGTGGCGGAGGGCCTGCTCAACTATCTCGGGCCGCAGGGCTGGTTCTCGCGCACCCTGATGGGACTCGGGATCGTGTCCTCGCCGGTGAAGCTCACCAACAACTACTGGGGCGTCTTCGCGTCGCTCCTCATCACGGGCTTCCCGTTCACCTTCCTCCTCACGCTCTCCTACGTGACCGGGATCGACCCCGCGCTCGAACACGCGGCCGCGACGCACGGGGCGGGCGCGCGCCAGCGCTTCCTCAAGGTGATCCTGCCGCTGATCCTGCCCGGCCTCGCGGTGACCTTCTGCCTGTCCTTCGTGCAGGCCTTCTCGGTCTTCCCCTCGGCGGTGCTGCTCGGCGCGCCCGCAGGCCCGACCCGCGTCATCTCGATCGCCGCCTACCAGGCGGCCTTCGAGGAGTACGATTACCCGCTGGCCTCCGCGATCGCCATGGTGATGGGCGCGGTGCAACTCGGCATCGTGGTGCTGATCCTCGCCTCGCGCCGCCTGCTCTATACCGGCCCGGTCGGGGGCACGAAGGGATGATCCGCGACACGGGGGTCGGCTCGCGGCTGTGGCGTATCGCGGTCTGGGCGCTGACGATCGCGTTCGTGGTGAACCTGCTCGCGGTCATCGCCACCGTCGTGCTGAACTCGGTCGCGACCCGCTGGCTCGGCACGTGGCTGCCGCTCGGGCTCACGACGCGCTGGTACGTGTCGGCCTGGGACGAGTTCCAGCTCGACGAGGTGCTGATCGTGACCTTCCAGGTCGTGTTCGCCGTCGTGGCGATCTCAGGCGCGCTCGGCGTCACGGCCGCCTACGCGCTCGCGCGGCGCGACTTCCCGGGCAAGCGCGCCGCCATGCTGGTCTTTCTTCTGCCGCTCCTCGTGCCGCCGATCACCTACGGCATCCCGATGGCGACCGTGCTCTACCAGACCGGGCTCGGGGGCACCTTCTGGGGCGTCGTGCTGGCGAACCTCGTGCCCACGATCCCCTTCGTGGTGCTCGTCATGATCCCGTTCATCGAGCAGATCGATCCGCGCATCGAGGCGGCGGCCCGCGTCTTCGGGGCCACGACGCCGAAACTGTTCTGGCGCGTGCTGCTGCCGCTCCTCCTGCCCGGCATCCTGGCGGCGCTGCTGCTCGTGCTCGTGCGCACCATCGCGATGTTCGAGCTCACCTTCCTGACCGCCGGCCCGACGAGCCAGACGCTCGTGGTCGCGCTCTACTACGCGGTCTTCGCGGCGGGCGTGCGGGCGGGCCAATCCATCGACGCCATGGCGGTGATCTACATGGCGGTGACGCTCGTCTGGCTCGTGATCGCGCTGCGCTTCGTCAACCCGACGCAGATCGTCGCGCGCGCGAAGCAGCAGGGCGCGCATTAGGCTCTCGCCACTCACCCCGGCGAAAGCCGGGGCCCAGCCCCTCAGCCTGGATGCCGGCTTCCGCCGGCAGGAGCGGATCCGTCCACGTGCACGGGATCGTCCATGACCCGCCTCTCCGATTCCTCCCTTACGAACCTTCCCCCGAACATCCGCCGGCCGGCCTACGACCGCGCCGCGATGACGACCGGGATCGTGCATCTCGGCATCGGGGCGTTCCACCGCGCGCATATGGCGGTCTACACCGACGACGCGCTGGCGGCGGGCGACGCGCGCTGGGGCATTCTCGGCGCGTCGCTGCGCAGCCCCGAGACCCGCGACGCGCTCGGACCCCAGGACGGGCTCTACGCGCTCGATGTCCGGGACGGCACGGGCGAGCAGGTTCGCGTCGTCGGGTCGATCCGCGGCGTGCTGGTCGCGCCGGAGGATCCGGGACGGCTCGTCGCCGCGATGGCGGATCCGGATGTCCGCATCGTGTCGCTGACCGTCACCGAGAAGGGCTATTGCCACGAGCCCGCGACGGGGACCCTCGACGAGGACCATCCCGACATCCGCCACGACCTCGCGCATCCGGACGCCCCGCGGAGCGCCGTCGGCTTCGTGGTGGCGGCCCTCGCGCGCCGCTGGAGCGCCGGGACGCCGCCCTTCACGGTCGTGTCCTGCGACAACCTCCCGGCGAACGGCCGGACCGCGAAACGCGTGATCGCCCGGTTCGCGGCGCTCCGCGATCCGGAGCTCGGCCGCTTCGTCGAGGCGGAGCTCGCCTGCCCGTCCACCATGGTGGACCGCATCGTGCCGGCGACGACCGACGCGGACCGCGCGCGCGTCGCGGGGCTGCTGGGCGTCGAGGATCGCTGGCCCGTGATGGCCGAGCCCTTCACGCAATGGGTGGTGGAGGACGACTTCACCGCCGGGCGGCCGGACTGGCCGGGCGCGACCTTCGTGGAGGATGTCGAGCCGTTCGAGCTGATGAAGCTCCGGCTCCTCAACGGCTCGCACTCGACGCTCGCCTATCTCGGCCACCTCGCGGGCCACGAGACGGTCGCGGACGCGATGGCGGACGAGGGCATCGCGCGGCTCGTGCGCGCCCTCATGGAGGACGCGACGCCGACGCTGCCGCGCCTGCCGGGCTTCGACCTCGCGGCCTACCAGGACCGGCTCGTCGCCCGCTTCCGCAACCCCGCGCTGCGGCACCGGACGTGGCAGATCGCGATGGACGGCTCGCAGAAGCTGCCGCAGCGCCTCCTCGCGACGGCGCGCGACAGGCTCGCGGCCGGCGGCGGGATAGACCGGCTCGCGCTCGGTGTCGCGGCCTGGATGCGCTACGTGGCCGGGACGGACGAGGCCGGGCGTCCGATCGACCTGCGCGACCCGCTGGCCGCCGAACTCGGCACACGCGCCGCCGCGGCCGGGTCCGACCCGGCCACGCTGTCGGCGGCGCTGCTCGCGATGCGGCCGATCTTCGGCGACGACCTGCCGGCCGACCCGCGTTTCTCGGGTGCGGTGCGGGACGCGCTGGCGCGCCTGATGCGGGACGGGTCGAGCGCCACGGCCGCCGCCTATGCGGAGCTACAGCCGGCCTGACGCCCTCACCGGCCCGCGTGCCGCGGCACATGGGATCTTGATGCGCGGGCGGGTCCGGCCGTCTCGATCCTTCACGCGGGTCCGGCCATCTTATGCGCGCGGTTCCCTGGAGGGACCGCGCGAACCCCTCTCGTCAGATGCAAACGCAGATACACATTCCGCTTCAGTCCGCGGCCGACGCGGCCCGCCTGCCCGCCTACGTGGTCGGGCGCGACCCGGACGGCCAGTGGGTCGCGGTCGAGACGCACGGCCGCGCCGGCGGGTTCTTCCGGAGCCGGGAGGCGGCGGCGGATTACGCGGCCTTCGAGACGGACCACCGGTCCGACGCGGTCCGCTTCGCGAGCGAGCCGGTCTCGCTGAGGATCTGACGCGCGGCGCGGCCGGCCGGCGTGGTATCGGCCGGCCGCCACCACTCATGCTCGCTGCCGCCGCGGAACAAGCTGCCATGTCCTGATCGTTAACCAACGGTACAGATCCGGTTCAGGTGGGGAACTCTAAAGCTACAAAGCCGTTGAAGCTTAACCGTGATCGTGTTGACCTGAGCTCGCGGCTGACGCGGTGAACGAGTTGAGGAGAACGTTGATGCGGATTGCGCAGATCGCGCCTCTCGCCGAGGCCGTGCCCCCGAAGCTGTACGGGGGTACCGAGCGGGTGGTGTCGTGGCTGACGGAGGAGCTCGTCCGGCAGGGTCACGACGTCACGCTGTTCGCGAGCGGCGATTCCGAGACCTCGGCCAGGCTGGTGCCGGGGTCCGAGCGCGGTCTGAGGCTGGACGGCATCCGCGACCACACGGCGAGCAACATCGTGATGCTCGACGACGTCCGCAAGCGCGCCGACGAGTTCGACATCATCCACTGCCACATCGACCTCCTGCAATATCCGATGTTCCAGCACCTGCCGCACAAGGTGGTCACCACCATGCACGGCCGGCTGGACGTGCCGGACTTCATGCCCGTCTACCGGGCCTACCCCTACATGCCGCTGATCTCGATCTCGGACAGCCAGCGGGAGCCGATGCCGCCGAACGTCAACTGGCTCGCGACCGTGCATCACGGGCTGCCGACCGACGTGTGCCCGTTCCGGCCGGCGGGCGGCGACTACCTCGCGTTCCTCGGCCGCATCTCGCCCGAGAAGCGCCCCGACCGCGCGATTGAGATCGCGAAGCGCGCCGGCATTAAGCTGAAGATCGCCGCCAAGGTCGACAAGGCCGACCAGGACTATTTCGACGAGGTCATCGAGCCGCTGCTCGCGGGGTCCGACGTCGAGTTCATCGGCGAGATCGACGAGCGGCAGAAATGCGACTTCCTGGGCAACGCGATGGCGCTGCTCTTCCCGATCGACTGGATCGAGCCGTTCGGGCTCGTGATGATCGAGTCGATGTCGGCCGGAACGCCCGTGATCGCGTGGCGCAACGGGTCCGTGCCCGAAGTCATCGAGGACGGCGTCGGCGGCGTGATCGTCGAGTCGATGGACGAGGCGGTGGCGGCGGTCGAGCGAGTTCGCGGCATGGACCGGCACGGCGTGCGCCGATCCTTCGAGTCCCGCTTCACCGCGGCCCGGATGGCGGCGGATTACGTGGCGGCCTACGAGGAGCTGATCGCGAGCGGCAAGCCCGCCATCCACCTCGTGGCGGCCGAGTAGCCCGTCGGGCGTTCCCCGACACCTTCGGGGACGGCCTCCCGCGCCGGATCCTCGCATCGTAGATCGTCGATCGCTCGGGTCGGGACGGATGACGTTCCGGCCCGATATGTTTAGGTTCGGCCGCCGACCCGCCGGATTCGGTCCCGCGCCGGCCCGTCCGGCGATCCCCCGAGATCGCGCCGCGATGCGAGATCCGACCTGATGCGAGACACGACCTGATGCGAGAACCAACTTGATGGACGACGAGCGCGCCTCCGTGCCGAAAGAGCCTTTCCAGGCCTCCTCCGAGCCGCTCCCCGACCACTACATCGAGACTCAGACCTCGCTCGTCGAGCGCTCGCTCCGCAACCTGAAGAACGGCGACGCCTTCGCGGTCCTCGACAGCTACGGCGATATCGGGACGGTGCCGGACACGCCGGAGGGCCTGTTCTTCCGCGACACGCGCTACCTCTCGTACCTGCAGCTCGAGATCGACGGCAAGCGGCCGCTTCTGCTCGGATCGGTCATCCAGGACGACAACGCCTCGCTGACCGTCGACCTCACCAATCCCGATCTCCATGCGGGCGACGAGATCGTCATGCCGCGCGACATGGTGTCGATCGAGCGCACCAAGTTCCTGTCGCAGGGCGCGTGCTACGAGCGGATCGGCATCCGCAACTTCGACGGCCGGTCCCGCACCGTCCACCTGGCGATCCGCTTCGACGCCGATTTCCGCGACCTCTTCGAGGTGCGCGGCAGCAAGCGCGAGCGCCGCGGCCAACGCTCCGTGAGCCTGCTCGACCCGTCCCGCGTCGCCTTCCAGTATGACGGGCTCGACGACCTCACGCGCGTCACGACGATCACGTTCGAGCCCGCGCCCGCGAAGCTCGAGGCGCATGCAGCGACGTTCGAGGTCGCCATCGAGGCGGGTGGACGCGCCTCGATCCTGATCACGGTCGGGTGCAGCGAGGGCGAGCCGGACGACCTGCCCGGCTTCATGATCGGGTACCGGAACGCGCGCCGCAGCCTGCGCGCCATCACCCGCGGCATCGCCACGGTCGAGGGCTCGAATACGCTGTTCAACGAGGTCGCGTGCCGGTCGACCTCCGACATCTACATGCTGGTGAGCCAGACGGTGCACGGGCTCTACCCCTACGCGGGCATCCCCTGGTTCTCCACCGTGTTCGGCCGCGACGGCATCATCACCGCGATGCTGCTGCTCTGGGTCGACCAGAACATCGCCAAGGGCGTGCTCCGGTATCTCGCGGCCACCCAGGCCACCACGGTCGATCCGGCAGCCGACGCCCAGCCGGGCAAGATCCTGCACGAGCGCCGCCACGGCGAGATGGCGCTGCTCGGCGAGGTGCCGTTCCGCCTCTATTACGGCACGGTCGACGCCACCCCGCTCTTCGTCATGCTGGCGGGCATGTATTTCGACCGCACCGGCGACCGCGCCACGATCGAGCAGATCTGGCCCCAGATCGAGGCCGCGCTCGACTGGTGCGACACCTACGGGGATCGCGACAAGGACGGGTTCGTCGAGTATTTCCGCGAGACGGATACGGGGCTCGCGAACCAGGGCTGGAAGGACAGCCAGGACTCGATCTTCCACGCCGACGGGTCGGACGCGGTCGGGCCGATCGCGCTCTGCGAGGTCCAGGGCTACGTCTTCGCGGCGAAGCGGGCCGGCGCGCAGCTCGCGACCACGCTCGGGCATCACGGCGCGGCGTCGCGCTGGGCGAACGATGCCACGACATTGCAGACGCGCTTCGAGGCGGCGTTCTGGTGCGAGGAGATCGGCACCTACGCGCTGGCGCTCGACGGCGCGAAGCGGCCCTGCCGCGTCCGCTCCTCGAACGCGGGCCATGCGCTCTTCACCGGCATCGCGAGCCCCGCGCACGCGGTGCGCGTGGCCGAGACCCTGATGGGGGCCGAGAGCTTCAGCGGCTGGGGCATCCGGACGATCGCGCAGGGCGAGCCTCGCTACAACCCCATGTCGTACCATAACGGCTCCGTCTGGCCGCACGACAACGCGCTGATCGCGCTCGGCTTCGCGCGCTACGACCTCAAGGCCGAGGCCACCCATGTCTTCGAGGGCATGTTCGATGCGGCGAGCTACCAGGAGTTGCGCCGGCTGCCGGAGCTGTTCTGCGGTTTCCTGCGCCGCCCGCGACGCGGCCCGACGAGCTACCCTGTCGCCTGCGCGCCGCAGGCCTGGGCGGCCGCCGCCCCGTTCGGAATGCTCCAGGCCTGCCTCGGCCTGACTCTCGACTTCCCGCGCCACGAGATGAGCTTCACGAACCCGCGCATGCCCGATTTCCTGGACGAGCTCCTCATCCGCAGCCTGTCGCTGGGCTCGTCGCGGGCCGACATCCGGCTGAGGCGGGACGGGCCGGACGTGACGGTCA
>CAXUHE010000162.1:0-8864 GCA_964250725.1 uncultured Enterovirga sp.
GCCGCCGCACTCATCTGCTTCCGAACCATGGAGCGGTTCTGTTAGCCGCTCTAAGACGCGCAGCGGTTCTGTGACCGACAGGCGCAAGCTTGCCTCGAAACTCGCCGTCGTGTGACTCTCAGGGCTGAGTACCAACCAACCCGAACTGTCTTGCGAGGAGCACCATCGCCTCCATGATCATGTGGGCGCACAGATGGGCCGCCATGTCGTTCACGTCCTGCGGCGGGCTCACCGTGTTGAAGTCGATCGCCACGATGTCGATGTCGGTCAGCGTCCGGATGAGTTCGATGCCTTCGCGAGCCGATAGTCCGCCCCAGGTCGGTGTGCAGACGCCAGGTGCGACGGACGGGTCGAAGACGTCCATATCCCAGCAGAGATAGACAGGCCGGCCGCGCACGGCGTCGCGGAACTCGGCCATCGTCTGGGCGAAGCCGCGACGGACCAGCGTCTCGGCTGTGACCACCCGGAAGCCGAGATGGGCCGCATGGTTGAAGACGCCGCCGCAATACGTGAAACCCCGCACGCCGACATGCCACGACCGGGAGGCGTCGACGCATCCTTCCTCTGCCGCGTTCGTGAACTGGGTCGCGGCGTTGTAGCGGTCGTCCGGCGTATACGGATAGGCGTCGGTGTGGCTGTCGATGTGAAGGGCGACTAGGCCGGGATGGCGTCGCCCCGCCGCCCGCATGAGGGCGAGCGAGACCGAGCCGTCGCCGCCGATCCCGATCGGCACGGCGGCCGCGTCGAGCACGGCGCCCGCGGCAGCCTCGATCCGGGGGAGGGCGTCGTCAATCCGGCCCGGAACCAGCCGGACGTCGCCGCAATCCACGGCGCCCAGGACGGCCGGCACGTCCACGTCCGCCAAAGCTGGGTGGTAGCGCCGCATCAGGCCCGATTGCCGCCTCACATGGGCCGGCCCCTGGCGGGCCCCGACCCGGAACGGGTGGGTGCCGCAATCGAAGGGCACGCCGAGGATCGCGGCGCGGCAACCCGGGCCCGGCAGGCCGGCCGGCAGCCCCATGAAGGTCTCGGGCGGATGGAAGAGGTCGGTCGTCACGGGGCTGTCCTCAGGATCGCGAAGGCCGTGAGCGCGTGGACGCGCGAGACCTGGTCGAGTTCGGCGATCGACACGTGCTCGTCCGGGCCGCCCATCCCGTAGGGCGTCGGCCCGTACACGATGGTGGGCAGGCCAGCCATGCGGAACCAGCGGGAATCCGATCCGCCGACCCGCATGTTCACGGCGACCGCCTGGCCCGTCACCTCGGCCGCGATGGCGGCGGCGGTCGCGACCAGCGGGTAATCCGGCGGCGTGTGGTTCGGCGCGAAGCGGCGGTGGACTGCAAACGCCATGCCGGGCCGATCGAGCGCGGCGGCGAGCGCGGCCTCGACGGACTCGATCGCGAGCCCGACCGGAATGCGGATGTCGATCGCCGCGCGGGCGCTCGCAGGAACGAGGTTCGGCGACGTGCCGCCCTCGATGCGGCCGACATTGAGCGTGAGGCGGCCGAGAACCTCCGCCTCGCCCGCTCCCGCGAGCGGCTCCGAGATGGCCTTCGAGGCCGCGATGGCCCGGGTCACGTCCGCCGGGGCCTCGATCGGAAGCGCCCCGAGCGCCGTCTCAAGGTGGTCGAGGGCGGCGCGCAGGCGATCGATCGCATTCTCGCCGCGATGGACGTGGGCGCCATGGGCGGCGCGTCCGGTCGCGGTGACGTCGACCCAGAGGAAGCCCTTCTCGCCGAACCGGAGGACGCGGGGCGAGCCGGCATCGCCGATGATGACGGCGTCGCCCGTCGCGTGCGGCACGTGGTCCATCAGCCAGCGCGTGCCGAGCGGCCCCATGCTTTCCTCGTCGCCCGCGAGCGTCAGCACCGTCTCCCCGTCCCAATGCCCGGCATTCTCGGCCAGGGCGGCGAGCGCCGCGATGCTGGCCGCGATGCCGCCCTTCATGTCCGCGCTGCCGCGGCCGTAGAGGCGCCCGTCCCGCACCTCCCCGGCCGGGTCCGTCGTCCAGAGCGAGGCGTCGCCCACCGGGTAGGTGTCGAGATGGCCGTTGAAGATCACGCGACGTCCCGGTCCGCAACCCCGCACCCGTGCGACGAGGTTCGTGACCGTGTCGTCCGCCCGATGCAGGGAGATCTCGATTCCGGGAACGGCATCAGCAAGGCAGGCGGCCGCGATGCCGGCTACCTCGCGCGTGTCGAGGGGCGGGTTGGGCGAGGGGGCCGCGATGAGGCGTCGCGCGATCGCGAGCACCTGCCCGGCGCGGCTGACCCCGATAGCTGCCCGGACCGCGTCATCGGGCGGCAAGGCGGCGCTCCCAGAAGCGGATGGATTGCGTCAGCGGCCAGCAGATGACGAAATAGATCACGGCGATGAACGTGAAGATCTCCAGCGGCCGGAAGGTCGAAGACGAGAGCTCCATGCCCTTCCGGGTCACCTCGCCGACCGAGATGACGGCGGCGAGCGACGAGTACTTGATGAGCTGGACGAAGTTCGCGGCGAGCGGCGGCAGGATCAGCCGCACCGCCTGCGGCATCACGATCCGGACGAAGCTCTGGCCGGGCGTCAGGCCCAGCACCTGGGCGGCCTCGCGATGGCCAGCCGGGACGGCCTGGATGCCGGCCCGGAACACCTCGGCGATGAAGGCCGAAGAATAGATCGACAGCCCGAGGATGCAGGCCGTGAAGGCGTCGATGCGGATGCCGAGCAGGATCGGCAGCACGTAATAGACCCAGAGGAGCTGGACCAGGATCGGCGTGTTGCGGATCAGCTCCCCGAAGGCGCCGGCCAGCGCCCGGGCCGGCCAGAAGCGCGACCCGGACATGACCGCCAGCAGGAGC
The DNA here is from genome assembly GCA_964250725.1 of uncultured Enterovirga sp. Lineage (GTDB taxonomy): Bacteria > Pseudomonadota > Alphaproteobacteria > Rhizobiales > Beijerinckiaceae > Enterovirga. The sequence continues at coordinate 2,841 of CAXUHE010000162.1, forward strand.
CCGCCGAGCGTCGCGAACAGCAGCGTCAGGCCCGAGATCACGAGGGTCTGCCAGACCCCCGACAAGAGGAACGGCAGGTTCGCCGGGATGACGTCCCAGCGGAATCGATACGTCCCCATCGGGTGCCTATGGGGCCACGATCGGCGTCAGGCCGTTCTTCTCGGCGGCCTTGGCGAGGCGCCCGTCGAGCTTGATCGTGTCGACGAAGAGGTTGACGTAGTTCAGCCAGATCTGGTCGCCCGGCGCGACCACGTAGGCATAGGGCGTGACGGCGAGCTTCTCGGGCGGCAGGAGGTAGGTGACGCCGTCGAACTCCTTCTTCATCCGGATCGCGGTGGGGAAGTCGCTCATGATCACGTCGGCCCGGTTCGACATCAGCTCGGCCTGGCTGGTCGCCGGCGGAGAGACGGCGTTCACGGCCGCGTTCTTCAGGTAGCCGCGCATGAACGGCTCGATATAGGAGCCGAGCGTCATGACGGCCGTGATGCCCTTCTTGTCGATGTCGCTCCACTGCTTGATCGGGCCGTCGGCCTTGATCACGGCATAGACGTTGGTCACGAGATATGGCCTGGAGAACTCGACCGCCTGGGCGCGCTTCATGGTGGCGCCGACGCCGAACATGCCGATGTCGCACTTGTTCGCCTGCAGGTCGGCGATGAACGTGCCGAAGGCCGTATCCACGACCTCGAGCTGCACGCCCATGTCCCGGGCGAGTTCCTTCATGAGGTCGGCATCGATGCCTTCGAGCTGGTCCGTCGACGGGTTGCGGAACGAGATCGAGTAGTAGAGCGGCCAGGTGCAGACGCGCAGCTTGCCTGACTTGGTGATGTCGTACAGGCGCGATTGCGCCTGCTGGGCCTGCGCCGGGACCGAGGCTCCCGCGAAGCCGACGGCCGCCATCGCGGCCAGGACGATCGTGGTGAAACGCTGTCTCATCGTGCTCTCCTCGGGATGACGGCCGGTCGGCCTGCGGCTAATCCTCGAACAGCGACAGGAAGCGCTGCGCCCTGTCGGTCTGCGGAGCGGCGAAGAAGGCGGCGGGTGCGCCCTCCTCGACGATCGCGCCCTGGTCCATGAACACGACGCGGCTGCCGACCTTGGCGGCGAAGCCCATCTCGTGGGTCACGACCATCATGGTCATGCCCTCCGATGCGAGATCCCGCATGACGAGGAGCACCTCGCGCCGCAGTTCCGGATCGAGGGCGCTCGTTGGCTCGTCGAAGAGCAGCACGTCCGGCCGCATGGCGAGGGCGCGGGCGATGGCGACCCGCTGCTGCTGGCCGCCCGAGAGCCGGGCCGGGTAGGCGTCGCGCTTGTCCGACAGGCCGACCTTCGCGAGTAGCTTTTCCGCGAGCGCGACGGCCTCGTCACGCCCGGTGCCCCGGACCCGGATGGGCGCCTCGATGAGGTTGCCGAGGACCGTCATGTGCGGCCACAGGTTGAAGTGCTGGAACACCATGCCGATATCGGCCCGCACGGCGCCGGCCGCGCGCCTGACCTGGCGAGGCGCCTTTGGCTCGGCCACGACCTGATCCCGCATCACGATGCGTCCGTGGTCGGGCTCGGTCAGGAGAGCGAGACAGCGCAGCAGCGTCGTCTTGCCCGAGCCGCTCGGCCCGATGACGCAGACTACCTCCTTCTCGTGCAGCGCGAGGTCCACGCCGGCCAGAACCCGGTTAGCCCCGAACGTCTTGCCGATCTGATGCGCCTCGAGAAGGTTCTTGGGAGCGCCCGCCATATCCAGTCATCATCTGGAGTGATGCAGGATCGTGTCGCGTTACAACGCAGCTGTCACGCTGAAATTATGGGCTACGCGGGTCCAGGCTGATCAGACATAATTGCACATTATGGACCTGCGCCAGATCGAGATCTTCGCGGCCGTAGTCGAGCACGGCACGCTGACGGGCGCGGCCCGCGCGCTCGGCGTCACGCAGCCCGCCATCAGTGCCGCGCTGGCCCGGCTCGAGCGGTCGGTGGGTTTCTCGCTGTTCCACCGGGAGGCACGCGGGGTCGCCCTCACGGCCGAAGGGGCGCTCCTGCACCAGGAGGCGCTGCGGGTGCTCGCTGGCGTGGCGCAGCTCGACGATGCCGCGGCCGCGATCGGGACGGCCTCGCGCGGATCCCTGACCATCGCGACCAATCCGAGTCCAGGCATCGCCTGGCTTCCGGCGATCGTTGCCGACTTTCGGCGCCTCCGGCCGGACGTCACCTTGACGCTGCTCACCCGCTCGTCGCGCGACGTGCGCGATCTTGTTGCGGCGCGTGCCTTCGATCTGGGCATCGCTGAGCCGCCTTTCGACCGCGGCGACAGCGTCGTCCGCCGCTATCGCTTCACGACGGTCGCGGCCCTGCGGACGGACCACCCGCTGGCCTGCCACGCCGTGCTCTCGCCGGCCTTGCTTGCGGGCAGCGACTTCGTCGCGCTGCTTCCGGCCCATCAGACCTCGGGCGCGATCGAGCGAGCCTTCCAGGATGCCGACGCCGACCTGCGGATCGTCGCGCGCTGCGAGTTCTTCGCGACCGCGCTGGCGCTCGCGGCCGAGGGAGCGGGCATCTGCCTGGCCGATCCGATCAGCGCCGCCGCCATGACGTCGCCGAACCTGTGCATCCGCCCCTTCAGGCCGACTATCCCCTACGAGGTCGCCCTTCTCCGACCCCCCCGAGGCGGCTTCTCGCGATTGGCCGACGCCTTCGCAACCGCCATCGACGACCATGTCAGACCCTATCTCGCGGAGACCGCATCGTGACCCTCCCGCTCGACATCATTGCGGCCCTCGCGATCGACCCGCTTCTTCCGGCCGATTTCGCGGCGATCTGCGATTGCGGCGGCCGCCGTACAGGCACGCCGTCCGAGGCGGCCGCGCAGGCGCTTCTTCGCACCCTCGGCGAGAAGGCCGCCGGCACGCCGGCCACGATCGTCCCGACACCGTACGACGGGTGGGAGCTTCGGTCCGGCTCGCTCACGGCGCGGGAGGGCGGGCGCGAGATCCCGCTCGCCGCCCGGGTGCTGCTCCGCTCCGTCGCGACGCCGGCCGAGGGCGTCGAGGCCGAGATCCTGCCGGTCGGCCGCGGCACGGCCGAGGAATTCGCCGAGGCCGCCGACGCCCTCCGTGGCCGCATCGCGCTCGTCCGGCACGAATACATGTTCGCGGCCGGCCATATCCATCGCCGGCTCAAGTACCGCTGGGCGATCGAAGCGGGTGCGGCCGGCTTCCTGATCGCCGGGCCGCTCGCCACCCGCACCGTGGCGGGCTCGTCGGGCCGGGGGCTGGAGCCCGGCATCCCGGCTCTTGGTATCTCGCCCGAGGCGGCGTCACGCGTGTCCCCGACGGGCGGCTTGGCCCGCGCGCGGATCCGGATCGACGCGGCCGACGTCCCGGCCTCGACGGACGCGATCCTGTTCGACATGGGCGCGGGCGACGAGACGGTCGTCCTCAGCGCCCATCTCGACGGGCACGATCCGGCGGAGAGCGCGATCGACAACGCGAGCGGCGTCGCGGCGGCGCTCGCGGTGGCCCGGGCTCTCGCGCCTCACGGGTCCCAATTCCGCAGGCGTCTGCGGCTCGCCTTCTTCAGCGCCGAGGAATGGGCGCTGACCGGTTCGCGGGTCTACCTCGCGGGCCTGTCGGAGGCCGAGCGGCAAGCCATAGCCCTGAACGTCAACCTCGACTCGGTCGCGGGAGCTGGCGGACTGACGGCCCTGTGCAGCGGTTTTGCCAAGGTAGGCGGGCTCGTCCGGGACGCCACGGACCAAGTCGGCGTGCCGGTCGGGCTCTATCAACCGTTGATGACGAATTCCGACCACGCGAACTTCGCGGCGCACGGCATCCCGGCGCTTCGACTGGTCGCGGGCTTCGACGATCCGACCTCGAACGTCCGCCACGTCCTGACCGCCGCGGACACGCGCGACAAGGTCGACATTGGCGATCTCCGGCGCGCGACGCTGGCGGCCGCCGCGATCACCTGGGCGGCCTTGACCGGGACGACGGAGTTCCGCTGAGCGCAGGTCCGCCGGCGAGGCATCAGCGCGCCATTCGTTAGCTGAGCCCCAATCGACGTCGACATGACACCTTATGCCAGCGGCATGCTGCGCCCGATGTAGATCGCATTCGTCTGTCGCCGCATGGGCGAGATATTCACAGCTTCGGAAGGTCTCGTCCAGACCTCATACCCCCATGGCGCAGCCGTCCTTGCGATGGTCGGAGCCGGCTCTGAGCGTACCGTTGACGCGATCGATCCAGATCGCCTGGCTACCGCCGAGCGGCAGCTTGCGCGGCCGAAGCTGGTGGCCGCGCCGCGCGAGTTCCGCAAGCCCGCTCCAGCACGGCCCAGCGTGAACCGCCATATGCCCCTCGCGACATTGCGGACCTTCGATGTCGCGGCGCGTCGCCAGAGCCTTGCCAAAGCCGCGTCCGAGCTCGGCCTCACGGATAGGCCGTCAGTCATCAGCTGCGCCGCCTGGAGGATGCGCTCGGCGTCGCGCTCTTCGAGAAGGCGGGACGAGGTGTCGTCCTCACCGAGGCCGGCCGGATCTTCGCGCGCTCGGTCGGGACCGCGCTTGGCGACATCGCGCGCACGGCCGCGAGCCTCGCAGATGCCGATGCGGTGGGTGAACGGCTCACCATCGCCTGTCCGCCCATGTTCGCGAGCAAGTGGCCCGCCCAGCATCTCGGCGGATTCTGCGCCCTTCATCCGTCCGTCGAGTGCCATATTAAGCTCACCGACAACGAGCGTGTGGAGGACGCCGCCGAGGCGGATGTCGGCATCTGGTTCGGGGACGGCGCGCGGCCGGGCACGTGGTCGGCGCTCCTGGAGATCGTGTCCATCGCGCCGGCCTGTTCTCCCCTACTCTCCAGAGCGCGGGCAGGGCGCTCACGCGGGCCCGCGACCGCGACGGCCTCACGCTGCTCCACCGCGACGACCGCACGGAATGGCGCCGCTGGCTGGCCGACGAGGGCGAGCACGACGTGCCCGGCCTCGCCAAGCACCTCTATTGCAACGATCTCGGCATCCTGGTGGATCTCGCGGTCGCGGGGGCCGGCATCGTGCTCGTCAGCGACACGCTGTCCGCCTCCTACGTGGCGGACGGGCGGCTGCTGCGGCCGTTCAGCGGGGCCATCCAGGCGACCGGCGGCTGGTACGCGCTCTGCGACGCCTCGCGGCTGGAGCGGTCCGTCGCCCGCCTGTTCCTGCACTGGCTCCTCGGCCGCTTCGGTCGGATGCTGGCGCTCGAGGCGCCGGATCAGGGGGACGAAGGCCTGGTCGAGAGGCCGTAGAGGAGGCTCAGGATCAGGGACGCGCCCGTCGACCCGGTGACGTTGCGCGGGTCGTAGGGCGGAGAGATCTCCACGAGATCCGCCCCGATGACCCGCCCGCTGGATCCGAGCCTGCGCAGCGCGGACTGGAGGTCGTGCGCGGGCAGGCCGAACGGGTTCGGCGCGGCCGTGCCCGGCGCCTGCGAGAGGTCGACGCAGTCGATGTCGACCGACACGTAGATCGCGTCCGTGCCCTCGCCCGCGACGGCGATCGCCTGCTCGACCACGCTCGCCATGCCGCGCTCGCGCACCTCCAGGCCGGAGATCACCGTGACGCCCATCGCCTGCGCGTAGTCGTCGAGCTGCGGCGAGTTCGTGAACTCCGCCATGCCGACCTGCACGAGGTTGCGCCCCCACAGGCGCGTCCCCGGCATCTCCAGCGCCTTGCGGAACGGGACGCCGCTCGATTCCGCCCCGAGATGCGCCTCGCGCAAGTCGTGATGCGCGTCGAAATGCACGATTCCGAGCCGCCGGCCCGGCGCCATCGCGGCCATGACGCCGCGCAGGTTCGGGAACGCGATCGAATGGTCGCCCCCGATCATGACGGGCACGATGCCGCGCTCGACCAGCGCCTGCACGGTCGCGCTGATCCGCCCGAAGGTGCCCTCCATGTCGGTCAGCACGACCTGGACGTCCCCGATATCGGCCGCGCGGAACGCCGTCATCGTGCGGCGGTCGCGGCTCGAATAGGTGGTGAAGTACATGAGCC
>CAXUHE010000163.1:0-8778 GCA_964250725.1 uncultured Enterovirga sp.
GGGCGCCGAGATCGTGCGCATGCTGAAGACGCTCGTCGGCGATGACGCGTTCGCGCGCGGCATGGCGCGCTACTTCGAGCGCTGCGACGGCATGGCGGCGACCGTCGAGGACTTTCTCTCGGCCTTCACCGAGACCTCCGGCCGCGACCTGACGCATTTCGCCCGCTGGTACGCCCAGGCCGGCACCCCGACCCTGCTCGTCGAGACGCATCACGATCCGGCGGCCGGAACCTACCGCATCGACTTCGCCCAGGCCACGAAACCGACGCCGGGGCAGCCCGACAAGGAGGCCTTGGTGATCCCGGTCCGACTGGGATTCATCGACGCTGCAGGGCGCGAAGTGACACCGATGCACGAGCGGATCCGCTCCGACGGGCTCTTCGTACTCGATCGGGAGGCCGATCACCTCACGTTCGCGAACATGCCGGAGCGGCCCGTTCCGTCGGTGCTGCGCGGCTTCTCGGCCCCCGTGAAGCTGACGATCGACCTCTCCGACTCCGACCTCCTGGCGCTGTTGCGGCACGATTGCGACGCCTTCAACCGCTGGCAATCGGCGCAGAGCGTCGCGTTGCGCATCCTGGTCGGCGCATCGACCACCTCCGATGATCGCGGCCCCGACATGGACGCCTTCGCGGGCGCGCTCGATACATTCCTCGCCGACCGCGCCGAGGCGGACCCGGCCTTCGCGGCCCTGGTGCTCGGCCTGCCGGGCGAGGCCGAGATCGGCCAGGAGATCGGACGCGACGTCGATCCGGACGCCGTGCACCGCGCCCGCTGGACGATGCGCGCGCGTCTCGGCCTCAGGCTCGGGCCTGGGCTCCTCGGGCTGCGCGACCGGCTGGACCAGGGCGGACCCTACTCGCCGGACGCGACAGCCGCCGGCGCGCGCGCGTTCCGCAATGCCGCGCTCGACCTCGTGAGCGCGGGCGACACGGCCGCGGGCGAGGCGCTGTGCGGGCGCCAGATCGAGACGGCCACCAACATGACGGACAGGCTCGCGGCCCTCTCGATCCTCAGCCTCCTGGCCGGAGCCATGCGCGAGGACGCGCTCGCGGCGTTCGGGAGGCGCTACGCGGGCGAGCCGCTCGTCATCGACAAATGGTTCGCCATCCAGGCGGCGATCCCGGAAGCGGGAACGCTGGAGCGGGTGCGTGGGCTCATGAACCACCCCGCCTTCTCGTTCTCGAACCCGAACCGCGTGCGCTCGCTCGTCGGCGTCTTCGCGATGGGCAACCCGACGCAGTTCCACCGAGCGGACGGCGTGGGCTACGAGCTCGTCGCCGAGACGGTGCTGGCGCTCGACGCATCGAACCCGCAGATCGCCGCCCGGCTGCTGACGGCGTTCGGCCCCTGGCGCAACCTGGAGGCTCCTCGGCGCGCGCGTGCCGAGGAGAGCCTGCGCGGCATAGCGGCCCATCCGGGGCTCTCGCCCGACGTCGCGGACATCGTCGCCCGCTCGCTCGAACGGGTCTGACGGTTCACCTCAACGTGAGAGTGAGTCCTCCGTGCAACATTGGCCCAAGTCTTAACAGGACGTCACGGATACGCTGGACAAATCAGCGGAGCAGGATTCTATTGTTGATGATTCGACGAGATGCGGCACATCTCAACGAATTGACCGAGGTCGGCGAGGGGGCTCGCTTATGGGAGCGGACGCCATCGGCGTTGCTGCGTGCACCGTTCATGTAACAGGCGCGCCAGACGTGAAGACTTCGTCAAGTCTTGCCCGCATGGGATCCGTAGTCGGGCACCCTCTCTACATCATCCCGGCTATCGTCGCCGGCCTCGTCATCGGATTGATCCCCTCGGCCTGGTCCGAGATACAGGCTCGGCGTGCGTCGGCCTTCGCCGAGAGCGCGGCCCAGATCGAGCTCGTGGCGAACGTCGCGGCCATCGAGCTGACGCGGCTCGCGGGCGCGGAGACGCCGACGCGTGCGCATCTGATGACGGTCGCGCGCAAGCTGCCCCTGTCCGACATCGCGCGACGCCGCACCATCGTCCTGTCCGACGAGTACGACACGGTGATCTCGACCGAGCCGCCCCTTGCCTCGCGGGCCCGCACGCTGGTCGACCTTCTCGGTGATGCCCAGCCACTCTCCATCCTGGCCGATAAGGCGGGTGCGATGACGGTCACGCTGCCGAACGGCATGCAGGCCGTCGCGGCCGTCAGAAATCTTGGCAAGGGGCAAGTCGCCGTCCTGCAACCTGTCGATGAGATGGGGAGCGCCTACCAACCGTGGAGCTTGGGCCACACGTTGGTCGCCCTCATCGCTGGCTTCGGCCTGACGGGCCTCGGCGCCGGCTGTGCGGTGCACGCGCGCCGCGCCCGAGCGGCCCATCGCGACGTCGTGCGGATCGCGCGGCGCCTCGACCTCTCGCTGACGCGCGGACGGTGCGGCCTGTGGGACTGTGATATCGGGCGGGGCCGCGTCTACTGGTCGAACTCGCTCTACGAGATCCTGGGCTACGAGCGGCGCGACGAGTACCTGTCCTTCGGCGAGATCAGCGCGATCGTCCACCCGGACGACGGCGACCTGTTCGCGTTCGCGGAAGGGATCGCGTCCGACGCCACGCATCATGTCGACCATGAGTTCCGGATCCGCACCGCGGCCGGCGCCTGGCTCTGGATGCGGGCCCGGGCCGACGTGACGACCGATCCGGAGGACGGCGGCCGCCACGTCGTGGGCATCGCGGTCGACATCTCGGACGAGCACGGCCTGGCGGAGCGCAACGCGGCGGCCGACCTGCGCCTGCGCGACGCCGTGGAGGCGATCTCGGAGGCCTTCGTCCTGTGGGATTGCGACAACCGCCTCGTCCTGTGCAACTCGAAGTTCCGCAGGCTGCACGATCTCTCGCCGGAGATCGTCAGGCCCGGCGCGCGCTATTCCCAGATCATGGAGGCGAGCCGTCCGCCCGTCGTCACGAATCAGCTCATGCGCGAGAGTGCCGAAGAGCCGGGCGGACGCACCATGGAAGCGCAGCTCGCCGACGGGCGATGGCTCCAGATCAACGAGCGCCGGACGAAGGACGGCGGCTTCGTGTCCGTCGGGACCGACGTGACGAACCTGAAGCGCCACGAGGAGAAGCTGCTCGACCAGGAGGGACGCCTCGTCGCCACGATCCGCGACCTCAGGCGCTCGCGGCAGGCGCTGGAGACCCGCACCCACGAGCTCGCCGACCTCGCGGAGCGCTATCACGAGCAGACCGCGCAGGCCGAGAGCGCGAACCGGGCGAAGACCGAGTTCCTGGCCAAGATGAGTCACGAGCTGCGAACCCCGCTGAACGCGATCATCGGCTTCGCCGAGGTGATGAACCAGCAGATGTTCGGCCCCCTCGGCTCCGAGCGCTACGTCGATTATTGCGGCCACGTGCGCACGAGCGGCATCCATCTCCTGGGGATCATCAACGACATCCTTCAGATGTCCCGGATCGAGGCGGGGCATATCAGCCTCACGGCGGTTCCCGTGTCGCTGGAGTGCCTTCTCGACCGGGTGATCGCCGCTCAACGCGGCGAGGCGGAGGGCAAGGCCCTCACGGTCCTGCACCGGATCGAGGGTCGCGACACCGTGCTGGCGGACCATCAGGCGTTGCATCAGGTTATGTCCCAGCTCGTGGAGAACGCGGTGAAGTTCACGAGACGGGGCGGGACGGTCCGCGTCCGGGTGAAGCCGGCGCTCGGCAGCGTCAACATCTTCGTCGAGGATGACGGCATCGGCGTCCCGGCGGAGTTCCTACCGAAGCTCGGATGCCCCTTCGAGCAGGTCGAGACGGAGTTCTGCCGGTCGGGCCGCGGGTCGGGCCTCGGCCTCGCGATCGCGCGCGCGCTGACCGAGATGCATGGCGGACGTCTGCGCATCCGCTCGCAGGAGGGCGTCGGGACGGTCGTGCTGGTCCACCTGCCGGTCGGCGGCCCGTCCGAGCCTGACGCGACGGCCCTTCGCGTGGCCGCCTGATCGCGTCAGGTCATATTCTCACCCGCCCGGCACGGCCGGGGCGACCGGCAGGTGCAGGACGGCCTCCAGGCCCGGTCCGTTGTCCTGGAGGCGGAACGCGCCGCCATGGAGCCGTGCGACCGCCGCCACCAGGCTCAATCCCAGCCCGAAGCCCGGCCGCGAGCGGGATCGCTCCAGCCGTACGAAGCGTTCGAGCACCCGCACGCGCTCGTCCGGGGGGATCCCGGGTCCGCGATCCCCCACCTTGACCAGGACCTCCCCGTCGCGGCGCTCCGCGCTCACCGTCACGGCGGAGCCCGCCGGTCCCTCCTCCGCCCCGTACTTGATCGCGTTATCGACGAGGTTCGCGACGGCCTGGCCGACGAGTTCGCGGCTGCCGCGCACCGGCAGCCCCGGCTCGACCTGCACGTCGATGCGGGTCCCGGCATCCTCGGCCAGAGGCTCGTAGAGTTCCGCGACGCTCCGGGCGACCTCGGCCAGATCGAACTCCGCCATCCCGATCTCCTGGTGCCCGGCTTCGAGCCGCGCGATCGTGAGGAGCGCGTTGAAGACGCGGATGAGGTTGTCGCTCTCCTCGATGACGCCGTCGAGCGCCGCCCGGAGCTGGTGCGGGCTCCCCTCCCCGGCCAGCGCCTCCTCGGCGCGGTTGCGCAGCCGTGTCAGCGGCGTCTTGAGGTCGTGCGCGATGTTGTTCGACACCTCGGAGAGGCCCGTCATCAATTCGCCGATGCGGTCCAGCATGGCGTTGAGGTTCAGCGCCAGCCGATCGAGCTCGTCGCCCGTCCCGGCGATCTGCAGGCGTCCCGTGAGGTCGCCCGCCATGATGGTCGCGGTCGTGTCCGTCATGCCGTCGACGCGCTTCAGCACGCGGCTCGTGATGAACCAGCCGCCGAGGCAACCGAGGATCCCGACCATCAGGAGCGACAGCCCGAAGGCCCGGCCCACGATCTGGTGGATGCGCACGCGCTCCTCGAGGTCGCGGCCGACGAGGAGTCGGAACCCGCCGGGCAGCAGGAACACGCGCACGATCGCGCCGCGGTCGCGCGCCTCGTCCTCGCCGCGCGCGTAGCGGACCTCGCGCTGGCCGGCCTCGTCGAGGGTGCCGGCCGGAAGAGACCCGACATTGCCCGCGATCCGCTCACCCGCGAAACTCGTCACGAGGTAGAGCGACGCGCCGGGTTGACGCGAGCGCCGCTCCACGATCGCGACGAGCCGCCGGATGCCGGCCGCGCGGTACTGGTCGGCGAGGCCACCGATCTCGGCCTCGATCGTCTCGACGATCTGGTTGTCGACGACGCGCGACGCGTTCCAGGCGACGTAGCCGAGCAGGAGGAAGGCCGAGACCGCGAAGACCACGAGATAGGCGAGCGTCAGCCGGAACGCCGTCGTCCGGAAGAGCTTCGGGAGGACGCTATCTCGCCCCGTCACGGACCATGTATCCCGCGCCCCGAATCGTGTGGATCAACGGATTGTCGAAGCCCTTGTCGATCTTGGCGCGCAGCCGGGAGACGTGGACGTCGATCACGTTCGTCTGCGGATCGAAGTGGTAGTCCCAGACGTGTTCGAGCAGCATCGTGCGGGTGACGACGCGTCCCGCCTGGCGGACGAGATATTCGAGCAGGCGGAACTCGCGGGGTTGGAGCGGGATGTCTTTGCCCCCGCGCGTCACGCGATGGGAGAGGCGGTCGAGTTCGAGGTCGCCGACGTTGTAGCTCGTCGGCTCGCCCCGGCTTCCCCCGCCGCCGCGGCGCGCCAGCACCTCGACGCGCGCCAAGAGCTCCGAGAAGGCGTACGGTTTCGGCAGGTAGTCGTCGCCGCCGGCGCGCAGGCCCTTCACGCGGTCGTCAACTTGGCCGAGCGCAGAGAGGATGAGGACCGGCGTTTCGACCTTCTGCTCGCGCAGCGAACGGATCAGCGAGAGGCCATCGAGTTTCGGCAGCATGCGATCGACGATGAGCACATCGTACTCCCCGTCGCGGGCGAGCGCGTATCCGTCGAGCCCGTCCGCGGCCTGGTCCGCGTTGTGGCCGGCCTCGCGGAACGCCTTCGCCACGTAGGCGGAAGCCTCGCGGTCGTCTTCGATGATCAGGATGCGCATGGGACCCATGTAGCGCGCCATCCTCCGCTTGAGGAATGGAGATCATGCCGCCAGGACGAACGCGGCAGGCCGGAACGAATCCAACCTGCCGCGCCGAAACACGGGGCCTGCGGGGGGCGACGAAGCGGCCCCGCGTCTCGCGCCGCTGCGCGCCGGCCGGTTGGGGGGTGAACACCGGACGGCGTGCATCGACTGTCCCTATCGATTATCGCCCTCTGCCTTACCGCCCGATCTCGCGGGGATGAACATTCCGTAACCTACAGGACGTGTTCCAGCCCGGTGAGGATCGCGTAGACGAAGCCAAGCGACAGGGTCAGCCCCACGACGCCGATCAGCAGCCCGGCGCAGAGCACGATGCCGTCGCGCTCGACGAGACCGAGCCCGACGAGGCAGACCGCGATACCGAGCGGGATCTGCCCGATCACCGGCGCCGCGACCAGGAGGCCCAGCGCGAAGGCGATCAGGAGGAAGCCGACCACCCGCAGGGCGAGCGGGCTCTCCAGGAACGCCATGCGGGGCCGAGAGAATCGTTCGAGCTTCTGGAGGATCGGCAGAGCCCGCCCGACCGCCTTCTGCACGGCTTCCCGCGGGATCGACCGCCCGAGCAGCGCGCGAGGGAGCCAGGGCGTCGACCAGCCGGCCGCGATCTGCGCCGCCACCAGCGCGAGCAGCAAACCGCACACGAGCGGGATCGGCGGCGGCATCGGCAAGCAGTTCGGCAAGCCGAGCAGCACCACGAGCAGCGCGAAGGCGCGGTCCCGGAGGACGGAGACGATGTCGGCGACCGTCAGCCGCTCGCCTGTATGGCGCGCGAGAGACGACAGGACCCCCGAGATCCGGGCTTCTGGAAACAAACGATGACTGCCAATGGCGGAATTGACGGCACCTCTAGACCAAAGGTGGCCCCCGGCCAAGCCAGCCCTCCCCCGCACCCTCTCGTCAGTGGAGCGTGATCACCCCATCCACGCGCCGGAACTCCGCCGGCTTGATCAGGCCCGAATGCGCGACCGTGACCGAGTGGAGGGGTCCTTCGAGTTCGCGATGCCAGAAATCCAGGAACTTGCGCAGCACGGGAAAGCGGGGCGCGAGATCGTACTCCTGCCATGTAAAGCTCTGCAACAGCTTCGGGTAGTCGGGCATTCCGTAGAGGATGGTGGCGGTCGTCAGGCCATAACCTTCGAGCTGACGTACGAAATCGGGGGATACCATGGCACCTCCTTCTCACAGCACCAGCTCGGACCAGCCGGCTGTCATCCGCTGCGACGAGTAAGTCTCAAGTACACTCCCTTATCAAGTGGTTAACGAGCGCTAAATCCTGGCACTTGATCCAATGATCTGCTGACAGACGACGCGATGCGCAGCAACGCGTCAGGTCTTGCTTCGAAGCTGCGCAATCGCGGATGAGTCGGACGCGCCGTCCGGTCCGTCGGCCGGAGATCGAGCGGAGTCGTTCAGACCGTACGGTCGCGTCGATAGCCAGGGCGATCGGTCAGGCTATAGTCGTCCATCGACCGATCGGGGACGACCGGGTGAGGCGTAACGCGTACCGGGCAGGCATGTCGGCCGCCGCGATGCTCGGCTCGGCCGTGATCGTGGTCGGGACTGCTCTCGCGGGCGGACGCGACGAGGATCTCTTCGTGCGCGACGAGGATCTCCACACCGTGCTGTTCGGCAGCCTGGATGCCGGTCGCTCCGCCTTCGTGACCGCAGGCGTCAAGCACACGCCCCTCGGTCCGCTCGACCGCGACGGGATCGTGATCGTGGAGACGAACGGCGCCGGCACCAACCGGGAATGGTTCCGCGGCGAGGTGAACCTGCCCGCGACGCGGACGACCACGCAGGCGAGCGCGCTCGTCGGCTACCAGTGGACGAGCGGGATCTATCTCGCGGCGCTCGCCGGGCCGGACGTCTCGCACGAGCAGTTGAGCGTCGCGAACCGCCTCTACCGGGTCTCGCAGCCGCGGGCCGGCATACGGGCTCAGTTCGAGCTCTGGGCGAACCCGACGCCGGACACGCTCGTCACGAGCACCGTGGTCGGCTCGTCGGTGCGGGGCAGCCTGTGGGCGCGCGGGTCGGCGGGGTATCGGCTGCCCGGCGGCGCCTTCGTGGGGCCGGAGGCGACGCTCTACATGACGGACACGTACCGCGAGACGCGATGGGGGGCGCACGTCACCTCCTGGCGGCTCGGCCTCCTCACGCTGCGGATCTCGGGCGGGTGGATGAAGGCCGATGACGGCCATCGCGGCAGCCCGTATGTGGGGTTGTCCGGATGGATCCGGATGTGACGCGTAACGTGTGACACGCAGCGCCGTCTGTCTCGCGTCGTATCCTCGGCCTGTCCGGTCTCTCGGGTCACCGGCAACAGGCCAGGTAGTCGCCGTGGGCCCATCCGACCTCGCCTGTCGTCAATTGGACGCGGACCCAGGCTCCTTGTCGGCCCAGGGACGTCATCAGCGTCTCGGGGCCCATCTTCTTGATTCGAATGCCCCTGCCTTGAGGTTCGGATCTCAGCGCGAGCCAGTTGTCACCGTTCGGGTCGAGCCGCGTCGGGTAGAACAACCGGCTCGGCCGCTCCTCCCGCGACGCCTGACGGGACGGCACCGGAGTTGCCACGGGTGGCGGAGGCTTCGCGGCGGTGTCAGCCGGAGCGCCGTCGGGTGGATGTCCAAGAAAGACCCGTCGTGCGCCCCTCACCTCGTTGTAGTAGGCGGGCGTCTGCTTGAGATG
>CAXUHE010000164.1:0-460 GCA_964250725.1 uncultured Enterovirga sp.
CCTCGACGGCGCTGATGTAGATGTGCAGCACCTCGGTGCCGCCGATGCCGTCGATCAGCTTGAGGCCGGTCGCCCTGAACCACGCGTCGAAGGTCGCGCGCGGCAGGGTCTCGCCGGCCGAGACGCATTTGCGGAGCGAGGACGTGTCGTGCGCCGCGAGCTTCGGGATCATCGCCCGGTAGGCGGTCGGGGCCGTGAAGCAGATCGTCGCCCGGAACCGCTCGATCGCGGGCGGCAGGTCGTCCGGCCCGGCCCGCTCCAGCACCACGAAGGAGGCGCCGATCCGCATCGGGAAGAGCACGATGCCGAGCCCGAAGGTGAACGCGAAGGGCGCCGAGCCGATGAAGCGGTCGGCTGGCGTCGCGCGCAGGATGTGGCCTCCGAACCCGTCGCAGATCGCCAGCATGTCGCGGTGGAAATGCATGCAGCCCTTGGGCTCGCCCGTCGTGCCCGACGTGAA
>CAXUHE010000164.1:470-994 GCA_964250725.1 uncultured Enterovirga sp.
AACGCGATGAGGCACACGTCGTCCGCCGCCGTGTCGACCGCCTCGAAGACCGGGCTCGCCCGCTCGACCAGGCGCTCCAGCGAGTCGTGGCCAGCCGTACCCCAGTAGACGACGCGCTGCAGGCCCGGGGTCGCGAGCCGCGCCTTCTCCATCTCGTCGGCGAGCTTGCCGTCGCAGAGCGCGACCGCGATCCTCGCCTTGTTGATCGGGAACGCGATCTCCTTCGCGCGCAGCAGCGGCATGGTGGCCACCACCACGAGGCCGGCCTTCAGCCCCGCGAGATAGGCCGCGACCATGGAGGTGTTGTTGGCCGAGCGCAGGAAGAGCCGCGCGCCCGGCACGAGGCCGAGATCGTGCACGAGGACGTTCGCGGTCCGGTTCACCAGTTCGAACAGCTCGCGATAGGTGAGGTCGCCGTCGGGGCTGAACAGGCAGGGCGCGTCCCCGCGCCCCTCGGCGATCCAGCGGTCCAGCAGCGGCACGACGCAATTCAGCCGCTCCGGGTACGCGTAGGCCTCGTGGCC
>CAXUHE010000164.1:1004-8746 GCA_964250725.1 uncultured Enterovirga sp.
TCCGGCCACAGGTCGCGCGCCGGGAGGTTGTCGCGAGCGAAGGTGTCGACATGCGCGCTGACGGCCATCAACTCCCCCCTTCCCGCTCGCGATCCCGCTTGCGGGCGGGGCGAAATATATTTTAAGCTTCAAACATTCCCTGGCAAGCGGATCGGCACGATCCCTGCACAGCCGGGACGGCGAAATTCTCGGCAGAGGGCCCGGACATGAAGCAGACGACCACGATGCGCTTCGGTCTCGCGGCGGCGCTCGGCCTCGCGATGACCGGCGCGGCCGAGGCTCAGGATAAGGTGAAGGTCGGGGTCGTGCTCAGCCTGTCGGGCCCGCCGGCCGCGCTCGGCGTGCAGGCGAAGAACGGCTTCGAGCTCGCGCTGAAGGACCTTGGCGGCAAGCTCGGCGGCCGCGAGGCGGAGGTGTTCATCGTGGACGACGAGCTGAAGCCGGATGTCGCGGTCACCAAGGTCAAGGCGCTGATCGACCGCGACAAGGTCGACTTCATCGTGGGGCCGATCTTCTCGAACGTGCTCGGCGCGATCGTGAAGCCGGTGACCGACGCGAAGGTCTTCCTCGTGAGCCCGAATGCCGGCTCGTCCGCGCTCGCCGGCCGGGGCTGCAACCCGTTCTACTTCTCGACCTCCTACCAGAACGATCAGGTGCATCAGGTGTCCGGCCACGTCGCGCAGGCGCGCGGCTACAAGAAGGCGTACCTGGTCGCGCCGAACTATCAGGCGGGCAAGGACGCGATCTCGGGCTTCAAGCGCGACTACAAAGGCGAGGTGGTCGAGGAATCCTACGTTCCGCTGAACACGCTCGACTTCCAGTCCGAGCTCTCGAAGATCGCCTCGATGAAGCCGGACACGATCTACGCCTTCCTGCCGGGCGGCATGGGGGTCAACTTCATCAAGCAGTACAAGCAGGCGGGCCTCGCGGACCGCATCCCGGTCCTGTCCGCCTTCACGGTCGACGAATCGACCCTGCCCGCGCAGGGCGAGGCGGCGCTCGGGATGTTCTCCGGCTCGAACTGGGCGCCCGACCTCGACACGGCGGCGAACAAGACGTTCGTCGCGGGTTACCTCGCGGCCTACAACGCGGTCCCGGCCACCTACGCGTTCCAGGCCTACGACGCGGCGCTCCTGATCGACTCGGCCGTGAAGGCCACTGGGGGCGACCTCGCGGACAAGACCGCGCTGCGCGCCGCCATGCTGAAGGCGGATTTCACCTCGTTGCGAGGCCCGTTCAAGTTCAGCACCAACGGCTACCCGATCCAGGATTTCTACCTGACGAAGGTCGGCAAGCGGCCCGACGGCAAGTTCGAGACGCAGATCTCCGAGAAGGTCTTCTCGAACTACGCCGACCCCTACGCGAAGGACTGCGCGGCGACGAACTGAGGTCGAGGCGCCCTCCTCTCCCCGTGACAACGGGGAGAGGTCGAGTCGCACGTGAACCACGGGCGACCGGGTGAGGGGCACATGGAGAGCAGCGTCGTGAATCCAGAGCCCCTCATCCGGTCGCACTGACGTGCGACTCGACTTCTCCCCGCAGGCGGGGAGAAGCGGAGACCCGATGTCCACCACGCTCCTCCTGATCCAGATCCTGAACGGCTTCCAGTTCGGGCTGATCCTGTTCCTGGTGGCGGCCGGCCTGACGCTCGTCTTCGGCGTGATGGACTTCATCAACCTCGCGCACGGTGTCCAGTACATGGTGGGCGCGTATCTCGCGGCGGCCTTCACGGCGATGACCGGCTCCTTCGCGCTCGGGCTCGCGGCCGCGCTGCCCGCCGCGCTCGGCGTCGGCCTCGTTCTCGAGCTCCTGGTGTTCCGGCATCTCTACGCGCGCAGCCATCTCGACCAGGTGCTCGCGACCTTCGGGGTCATCGTGTTCCTGACGGAGGCGGTCAGGATGATCTGGGGCGTCGAGCCTCTCTCGATCGACGTTCCGGCCGCGCTCTCGGGCTCGATCGAGATCGCGGACGGGCTGCTCTACCCGGTCTACCGCGTGGCGATCATCGTGGCCGGCCTCGGGGTCGGGCTGATGCTCTACCTCGTGGTCAACCACACCCGCCTCGGCATGCTGATCCGGGCGGGCGCGTCGAACGCCCCGATGGTCTCGGCGCTCGGCGTCGACATCCGGCTGCTCTTCACCTTCGTGTTCGGGTTCGGCGCCATGCTGGCGGGATTCGCGGGCGCGATGGTCGCGCCCATCCTGTCGGTCGAGCCCAGCATGGGCGACACGGTCGTCATCCTCGCCTTCGTGGTCATCGTGATCGGCGGCATCGGGTCGATCCGGGGCACCTTCCTCGCGGCACTCCTCGTCGGCCTCGTCGACACGCTCGGGCGTTTCGTGGCGCCGGCCCTCCTCAAGCTCGTGCTCGACCCCGCGGCCGCGAGCCAGACGGGCCGCGCGCTCGCCCCGATGCTCGTCTACATCCTGATGGCCGCGACCCTCTTCGTGCGGCCGGCCGGCCTCTTCCCGGCCCGGCGATGAGCGAGGTCGCGGTCCTGCCCCGACCTGCGACATCTGTCGTCCGATGGCGCGAGGCCCTGGCGCCGGTCGCGATCTTCGGCCTCCTGGCGCTCGTGCCGCTCGCCGCCCGCCTCGGCGGCGAGGCCTACGTGCTGTCCTTCATGACGCGCGTGGTCGTGCTGGCGCTCGCCGCCATGTCGCTCGACCTCCTGATCGGCTATGGCGGCCTCGTCAGCTTCGGGCACGCGGCCTTCCTCGGCATCGGGGCCTACGCGGTCGGCATCCTGTCGGCGGAGGGCGTGACCGACATCGTCGCGCAGGTCGCGGTGGCGCTCGCGGTCTCGGCGGTCTTCGGGCTCGTGACCGGCGTGGTCGCGCTGCGCACCGAGGGCGTCTACCTCATCATGATCACGCTCGCCTTCGGGCAGATGATGTTCTTCCTCGCGACCGCGCTCGCGGGCTACGGTGGCGACGACGGCATGACGCTGTCCGGCCGCAGCCTCGTCGTCGGCCGCGACCTGCTGGCCGGCGACCGCACGCTCTATTACGTCGCCCTCGGGGTCCTCGGCGCCGTCTATCTCGGCCTGCGCCGGCTCGTGGCGTCGCGCTTCGGGCGTGTGCTTGGCGGCACCCGCGAGAACGCGACCCGCATGGAGGCGATCGGGTTCGCGCCGTTCGGGTACCGGCTCGTCGCCTACGTGATCTCCGGCATGGTCGCGGGGCTGGCCGGCGTGCTCCTCGCGAATCAGACCGGCTTCGTCAGCCCCGCCACCATGAGCTGGCAGCGCTCGGGCGACCTCATCTTCATGGCGGTGCTGGGCGGCCTCGGCTCGCTCCACGGGGCGATCCTCGGCACGATCGCGTTCCTGCTGGCCGAGGAGGTGCTGGCGCATGTCACCGAGCATTGGCGGATCGTCTTCGGCCCTCTCCTCATCCTGGCGGTGCTGTTCGCGCGCGGCGGCCTGACAGGACTCTTCGGACGCCGCCCGTGAGCGAGCCCATCCTCTCCGTCGAGCGCCTGGCGAAGAGCTACGGGGCCCTGCGGGTCACGAACGACGTCAGCTTCACGGTCGAGCCCGGCGAGCTGCACGCGGTGATCGGCCCGAACGGGGCCGGCAAGACGACGCTGATCCACCAGCTCTCCGGCACGGCGCGGCCCGATGCCGGCCGCATCCTCTTCGCGGGCCGCGACGTCACGCGCGCCGCGATGCCGGAGCGCGTCCGGCTCGGCCTCGCGCGCTCCTTCCAGATCACCACGATCCTGCCCCGCTTCACCGTGCTGGAGAACGTGGCGCTGGCCGTGCAGGCGCGCTCGGGCTCGAGCTTCAGGTTCTGGCGCGACGCGGGCCGCGAGCCCGCGCTGAACGGCCCCGCGGCAGCGCTGCTCGACCGGTTCGGCATCGGCGCGCGCGCCCACATGCAGGCCGGGTTCCTCTCGCACGGCGAGAAGCGCCAGCTCGAGCTCGCCATCGCGCTCGCGACCGACCCGAAGCTGATCCTGCTCGACGAGCCGCTCGCCGGCACGAGCCACGAGGAGACGCGCCGCATCGTGGAGATCCTGCGCGAGCTGAAGCGCGCTTGCGCGATCCTGCTCGTCGAGCACGACATGGAGGCCGTCTTCGCGCTGGCCGACCGGGTCTCGGTGCTCGTCTACGGGGAGATCGTCGCGACGGGCACGCCGGACAGCATCCGCGCCGACCCCGCGGTCCGGGCCGCGTATCTGGGCGAGGAGGCCGCCTGATGCTCAGCGTCTCCGGCCTCCAGGCGTCCTACGGCCCCGCGAAGGTCCTGTTCGACGTGTCGTTCGCCGTCGGCACGGGCGAGGTCGTGACGCTGCTCGGCCGCAACGGCATGGGCAAGACGACGACGGTCCGCACGATCATGGGATTGATGCGGGGGAGCGCGGGCGCGATCGCGTTCGAGGGCCGCGACATCGCCCGGCGCGCACCGTTCCGCATCGCGCAGGCCGGCCTCGGCCTCGTGCCGGAAGGGCGGCAGATCTTCCCGAACCTCTCGGTCGAGGAGAACCTGGTGGCGACCGCCGCCACGCGCGAGGGCCGCGCGCGCTGGACATTGGCCGAGACCTATCGCCTGTTCCCGCGCCTGCGCGAGCGGCGCACCAATATGGGAAACCAGCTCTCGGGGGGCGAGCAGCAGATGCTCGCGATCGGCCGCGCGCTGATGACGAACCCGAAGCTCCTCATCCTGGACGAGGCGACGGAGGGCTTGGCGCCCCTCATCCGCGAGGAGATCTGGTCCGTCCTGAAGGCGCTGAAGGCCGAGGGCCAATCGATCCTCGTCATCGACAAGAACGTCGATGCGCTGGCGGCCTTCGCGGACCGCCACGTCGTCGTCGAGAAGGGCCGCGTCGTCTGGACGGGGACCAGCGCGGAGCTGCGCTCCGATGCGGGCGTGAAGGATCGCTATCTCCACGTGTGAGGGGTCTTTCTCCGGCGGAAATCTTCCATATACTCGCCCGATGAGCGAGCCCTACGACCCCACCCGCCCGACGCTCGAACGGCTACTGGACGAGTGCAGAAGGAGCGCCGAGGATGTCGCGGCCGGGCGGGTTGCACCGCTTGAGCCGTTTCTGCGCGATCTACGGGAACGCGCGTTGGCTCGGATCAAGGCTCGCGAGACTGAAGGCAGGGCGGAAGATCGAGCGGAAAACGACGCGGCCTGATGATACGGCTATCCGCCGGAGCCCAAGCTCAAGTCGAGGCACTCGAACGACACTACGCAGAAATCGACCGTGATATCGCCGCATTGCGAATGAGCGAAGCGATCGCGCGAGCAGGCGAAAAGATCGAAGAACAGATCGGTCCCTTTTTGTCGTATCCACGACCTTACCCGAATATCGTCGTGGATAACTGGAAGTGGTTGAAAGAAGCTCGCTACTGGATCGCGTTTGAACCGATTTCCGACGGTTACATGATCACCGCGATATTCTACGATGCCGCCAACATCCCAGGCCGGCTCTGACGCCGTCATCCGGAGATCGACGATGAGAACCGAGACTGCCGGCATTACGCGCTCACCCGATGGCCTCGACGGCGTCGTGTGGACGATCCTCGGCCAGACCTACGTGCCGAAATCGGTCACGGAGCACTCCTTCGCCTGGCACGCGACCTTCCCGCCCGGCACCTTCGTGCCGCCGCACGCGCACCCGATGCAGAACGAGTACCTCTACATCCTGGCGGGGCGGCTGGACTTCTGGCTCGACGGCGAGGAGGTGCAGGCGGGTCCGGGCGACACGGTGCGCCTCGCGATGGGCGAGCCGCACGGCATCTTCAACAAGTCGGGCGAGACCGCGACCGCGCTCTTCTGGGTCGCCCCGACCGGTACGCTCTACGAGCTGTTCAAGGGCATCCACGAGTTGCCCGAGCAGACGCCGGATGCCGTCGTGGCGCTGGCCGCGGAGCACGAGGTGTTCTTTCTGCCGCCGCCCGCCTAACGAAGATGGTCAGGCGGCGCGTGGCTCCTTGAGGGCCGCCGCGCCGGCCCGGCCGCGCACGATCGCCTCGCGCTGGGGTCTCGGGAGCACGGCCTCGACGTCGTCGAACCCGTCCGGCGCGAGCGCGTCGACCGCGTCGATCACACCCTCCGGCCCGCCCTGGCGATTGCCGAGCACGATCGCGGAGGTCAGCGGCCGGCGCTCGGCCTCGTAGGCGAGGAGCGCGGCCTCCGGGGTCGCCGTGTCCGCAAGGTTGTCCGCGAGGCAGCGCGCGTCGAGGATCGCCTGGCTCGCGCCGTTCGAGCCGACCGGGTACATCGGGTGCGCGGCGTCGCCCATCAGCGTCACGCGTCCCTGCGTCCAGGAGGTCAGCGGGTCGCGGTCGCACATCGGGTACTCCCAGAAGACGGGCGTCGCGCGCATCAGCGCCGCCGTGTCGGCGAGCGGGATGCGGAAGCCCGCGATGTGGGGCGCCAACTCCTCGAACCGCCCGGTGCGAGACCAGTCCTCGCGCCGCGGCGGCGATGCGCCGGGCTCGCCCGCGCGGCCGATGACGGCCCAATTCGTGAGGCGCGTCGACGCCGTCTCGCCCGCGGCGATCGGGTAGACGACCACCTTCGCCTCGAGCCCGCCGGCCACGATCATCGACGACCCGTCGAGGAAGGCCGGCCAGTCGCGCGCGCCGCGCCACAGCATCAGGCCGTTCCAGCGCGGCGGCCCCTCGTCGCCGGCGATGCGGCTGCGCACGACGGAGTGGATGCCGTCCGCCCCGATCAGCACGTCCCCCGCCGCGACCGCGACCTCGCGCCCGGCCCGGTCGACGAAGCGGGCCGTGACGCCGTGCGCGTCCTGGTCGAAACGGCTGAGCCGGCATCCGGTCCGGATCGCGCCCGGCCCGAGACGTTCCGCGACCGCGTCGCGGATCACGCCCTGGAGGCGGCCGCGATGGATCGAGAATTGCGGCACGGCGTGGCCCGCATGGAGGCCGCGCGGCTCGCGCCACACCTCCTGGCCGAAGCGGTTCAGGTAGAGGAGTTCGTGCGTGCGGAGCGCGACCGCGTCGAGCGCGGGCAGGAGGCCGAGTCCAGCCAGTTCGCCGATCGCCTGCGGCAGCGTGTTGATGCCGACGCCGAGCTCGCGGATCTCGTCCGC
This sequence comes from uncultured Enterovirga sp., assembly GCA_964250725.1. Taxonomy (GTDB): domain Bacteria; phylum Pseudomonadota; class Alphaproteobacteria; order Rhizobiales; family Beijerinckiaceae; genus Enterovirga. The sequence continues at coordinate 8,074 of CAXUHE010000164.1, forward strand.
CTGCTCGTAGACCTCGACCGCGATGCCCCGCGCGTGCAGCATCAGTGCAGCGCTCAAGCCCCCGATGCCGCCGCCGACCACGATCGCCTTCATCGCCATCTCCGCTTCATGCACGGCGACGATATCGCTTTCGGGCCAAGCTCGGCTACATGTCGAGTCGCCATTGCCTGGAGTGACGTAGGTTCGCGATGCACGACATCCGCCTCATCCGCGACGACCCGGACGCGTTCGATGCCGGCCTGACGCGGCGCGGGCTCGACCCGCTCTCGGGGCGGCTGATCCAGCTCGACGAGGCGCGCCGCGCGGCCGTCTCGGCGCTGCAGGCCGCGCAGGAGCGCCGGAACGCGCTCTCCCGCGAGGTCGGCGCGGCCAAGAAGGCGCGCGACGAGGCGCGCGCGGCCGAGCTGATGGCGGAGGTCGCGCGCCTCAAGGACGGCACGCCGGCGCTCGAGGCGGCGGAGCGCGAGGCCGGCGCGGCGCTCGATACGGCGCTCGCCGAGATCCCGAACCTGCCCGGCCCCGAGGTGCCGGAGGGGGCGGACGAGCACGGCAATGTCGAGCGGGCCGACCACCGCTTCGCCGGCCGGCGCACGCATCTCGACAGCGGCAAGCCGCATTACGAGCTCGGCGAGGCGTGGCGCGTCGGGAACGGCACGGCGATGGATTTCGAGGC
>CAXUHE010000165.1:0-8700 GCA_964250725.1 uncultured Enterovirga sp.
AACTTCACCTCCTCGCCGTAGGTCGTATGGTCGCGCTCGACCTCGATCACGAGCGAGGTGTCCGCGAGGCGGATACGGTCGCCGGTCGTCGGTCCGAACATGTCCGCGTAGGCGGAGCGGGCGAGCGACGCGGGCGGGCGGGTATTCGCGGGCATCCGGGCTCCGTTGAGTGACGCGTCGGGCTTTAACTCGGGCCGAGCGGGCACGTCCTACCCGGCCTCGTCCATGACGCGATTCATTGCATAGGAAGGGCGGTAGCCTGCAAGCACATTCGCGGTCGGCCGTATGGCGCGGAACAGCGCCTGCCGGTGCCGCCCCGCGAGAAGGTCGCCGCCGGAGTTGCGGTACGGGAACACGAAGCCCCTGAGCTCCGGGTCGAGCGAGCCGAGTCGCAGGCCCACCTCCTTGTCGGACAGGTCCGCAACGATGGCCGCGAGCGCCGCCACACGGCCGACCAGTCCGGTCTTCGCGCTCTCCAGAAGGCCGACGATCGCGTCGAAATCGCCCCAGAACTCCTCCGGCAGCTCGCGGCGGATCGCCTCCATGTCGTCGCCCGCCGCCATCGCCTCCCACATGGCGAGCGGCGTCACGCGCGAGATCAGCGCGTGGATGCGCTTGTACTCGTCACCCTTCGCCTTGACCCGCAGGCCGTTCGCGAAGCGCAGCACGAAGCCCTCCTCCGATCGGGGCAGGGTCTTCGCGTGCGCCACGAGGTCGGAGATGGACGCGAAGGCGTAGCGGCGCGCGACGCGCCATCCGAGCGAGGCGGCGACGCCCTCCACGGCCTCCGGGGAGAGCTCCTCGCCGCTCTCCGCGTAGGCCGCGAGCAGGACGAGTGCCGGCTCGTCGTAGCGCACGACGATGCGGTTCTCGGGATAGACCGCCTCCGCAAGGTAGGTGGTGCCCTGCACGAGGCTCGAGAGATCGTGGCCGTCCAACCGGGCCTGCGCCCACACGGCCTGCGCCGACTCGAACGCGCCCTTCGTGGCCGTGCGCCAGCGTCCCGCATGGTGGAAGATGATGATGAGGCTGCCGTCGAGCTTCTCACTCGTCTCGAAGGGAAGGTCCGGCAGAAGATCGCCGCGCTCGCCGACGTTGAAGAACTTCGGGAACGGGGTCGCGACGACCCGGGCCGCGGCGGGGTCGAGGATCAGGCCCCGCGCCAGCACCGTCGTGTCGTCCCAGGCGCCCTCGTAGACGCACGCCTCGGCGTAGACGTAGAGCACGAGCCCATCCGGGCCGTGCCGCTCGTAGACGAGTCTGCGGTCGCGCGCGGCCTGCAAGTTCGCCTGCAACGTGTCGAACGGCACGAGCCGCGCGCCGTGCCTCAGGCTCTCGCTCATCGCGCGGTCGCGGTCAGCGCACGGTGCCCGGCACGTTGCCCGCGCCCGGCGCGAAGCCGACGCGGCCGCCGCCGGTCGGCATGGGCGTGCTCGTGCACGAGCCGCGCGGGGTCACGCAGGTCGGGCTGACAGCCCCGCCGCAGCCACGACCGTCTGGCACGGGCTGCGGGCCGCCTTGCCCGGAGTGAAGCCTGTCCCGCCAGGGACCCGACAGCCGCGAGGGCGAGAGCGGCCGAGATGGTGATCCTGGTCACGAGTGTCCTTGCGTCGCCAGGAAAGCCATGCGGGCGCACGACCGGTCGGGCGAGAGTTCGGGAGATCGCCTGCCTTCGCCGCGGTCAGCCGTCGGAGATCGCGCGCCGAGATCTCCCGCAGGGCTTCCTCCGCCCATCAATTGAGGCTCCTGCCCGCGAGCTCGGCCGCGAGCGCCGCCTGGGCGTGGACCTCGGGCGGAACGCGGAACATCAACTGCCGGAATAGGGCTTCTCCGGTTGCGTCCCGACTTTGGCGCAGGTCTCTATATCGTCGTCGACCGCCTCGTGGAACGCGGCCTCGAGGTCGGCCACGGCGTCGGCGTAGAAGCTGATGATGTCATGGGTAGCCGTGAGGCCTCCGAAGAAGATCTCGTCGCCGGCGTCAAACGCGATCCGTGCGTCATATCCCTTGCAGCTCATCATACTCATCGGCTGGCTCCGGTCACGGGCAGGGAGAGCAGGCGTCCAAGTCGAACGGTTCACAACACCCCCATCACGTCCTGCCGGAAGCCGTAGACCTCGCGCTTGCCGCCGAAGGGCACGAGCGTGACCTCGCGCGTCGAGCCCGGCTCGAAGCGGATCGCGGTGCCGGGCGCGATGTCGAGGCGCTTGCCGCGCGCGAGGTCGCGTTCGAAGCGCAAAGCCGGGTTCGTCTCGAAGAAGTGGTAATGCGAGCCGACCTGGATCGGCCGGTCGCCCGTATTCGCGACCTCGATCGTGACGCGCTCCGCGCCCTCGTTGAACAGGATGTCGCCGGGCAGCGTCGTGACGGCGCCCGGCACGTCGTGCGAGGCCGCGCCGCGGATCGGGTGGTGCACGGTCACGAGCTTGGTGCCGTCCGGGAACGTCGCCTCGACCTGGATGTCGTGGATCATCTCAGCGATGCCCTCCATGACCTGATCGGACGCGACGACGTGCGCGCCGGCCTCCATCAGGTCGGCGACGGTCCGGCCGTCGCGCGCGCCCTCGACCACGTAGTCGGTGATGAGCGCGATCGCCTCCGGGTGGTTCAGCTTGACGCCGCGGGCGAGCCGGTTGCGCGCCACCATGGCGGCGAGCGAGACCAGCAGCTTGTCCTTCTCGCGCGGCGTCAGGTTCATCGCGTGCCCTCAAGCTTGCCAGACGCGCGGCATCGGCGCGCCCCGCAACGCAGTCATGAAACGTGCCGCGTCCCGGCGCAACGCCCCGATGCTGGGAGCGAGCCAGCGCACCACCAGGAGCCCGTCCCAGGCCGACGCGCCGCACTCGCAGGCGCCCCCTTCGAGCCACTCGCGCGCGGCCTCGATCCGGGCCGTCGCGTCGGGCGCGGCGTAGAGCAGCGTCGCGAGCGCGCGGTTCCCGCCCGCCACCGTCGGCCGGTCGAGCGCGTTGCCGATCGCACCCGACAGGCGCAATGTGTCGGCGTAGACGAGCCGGCCCTCGCGGCGCACCCGCCAGCGATCCTCGAAGAACCCCTCCGCGATCCGCTCGGAGGAGGCCGCGCGCCCGAACGCCACCGCCTCGAAGGCGAGGAGCGTCGCGCCCTGTCCGATCTCGACGTCGAGGCTGCGTCTCAGGCGGGCGCGGTCAAACGGAATCGTCTCCTGCGGCAGCCAGTGCAGTTCCGCGCCGTCCCCGACGACGAGCCGCGTCGCGATCCGCGACGTCTCGCCCTCGGATTTGTAGATCTTCTCCGCGGCCGCGCTCGTGGCGACGAGCCGCGCGCACGGCTCCAGCGTGATCTCCGTCACGAAGCGGTCGCCGGCCGCGATCCCGCCCGCCGTGTTGATGATGACCGCCTCCGGCACCGCGCCCCCGACCCGGGGCAGGCGGATCCGCGCCGAGCCCGATTCCGCGAGCCGGACGAGCCCGGATCGCTCGCCCATCCGGGCGACGGTCAGCGCGACGCGGCCCTCGGCGCGCTGACGTCGAATGTCGGATGCTGGCTCCGGAGAACGCCCGGCCCTCGATGGAACCGGGGGATCGTCCCTAAACACGCCTGAGATGAGACGATCTCACGGCTCGCCCTGGCGATCGTACCGGTCGGGCTCGCGCGGCATGAAGTCGTCGTCGAGCGCCTGTTCGGCGCTGAACGGGCAGGTCTCCGGGAACAGCGTGAAGTCGATGCCGGTCTCCTTCGCGGCACGAAGGCGCGCACCGAGATACTGGTCGAGGAACACCTCGGCGGGATAGCGGCGCAGGCTCGGGCTGTCCCGGACGATCATTCTGAGATGGTGTCGTTGCTCTACGATCGTGCCCGTCCAGCCGGGCGAACGCCAGTAGGGCTGGTACTTCCATTTCAGCAGATGGGCGATCAGCACGGTCAGGCGGCTCTCGATCTCCCGCTTGTTGCTCCGGCCCACGCTCTCGACCTCCTCGACGAGATTTTCCAGGTCCAGGTCCTGCCAGCGACGATCGAGTAGAAGCCTAGCCTGCTCCTGCGTCCACTCGTAGAAATCCGTGTCGTAGAGGTTGTTCTTGGCGGGTGCCTCGGCCTGGTCAGCCATGGCGCGACTCCTGGCGGCTCCCGTGATGAAGGAGCGATCCATCCGTGGATAGCACGAACCCGCTCGGCCCGCGCGCGTTCAGATCGCCATGCGGTCGCGCACGCCGTCGCCCTGGAGCTCGGCCTGGCCGCCCGCCACCACGACCTCGCCGCGCTCCAGCACGACGAAGCGGTCCGCGAGCTCGCGGGCGAACTCGAAATACTGCTCGACGAGCACGATCGCCATGTCGCCGCGCTCGCGCAGGAATCGGATCGCGCGCCCGATATCCTTGATGATCGAGGGCTGGATGCCCTCCGTCGGCTCGTCCAGCACGAGGAGCTTCGGGCGGGTCGTGAGCGCGCGGCCGATCGCGAGCTGCTGCTGCTGGCCGCCCGAGAGGTCGCCGCCGCGCCGGCCCAGCATGGATTTCAGCACCGGAAAGATCTCGAACACCTCCGGCGGCACGTGCCGGTCGGCCCGCCGCACGGGCGCGTAGCCTGTCTCCAGGTTCTCGCGCACGGTGAGGAGCGGGAAGATCTCGCGGCCCTGCGGCACGTACGCGATGCCGCCGCGCGCCCGGTCGTAGGGTTTCAGCCGCGAGATGTCGCGGCCATCGAGCGTGATCGCGCCCCCGGCGATCGGCCGGTGGCCGACGATCGCGCGCATGAGCGAGGACTTGCCGACGCCGTTGCGGCCGAGCACGCAGGTGACCTCGCCGATCTTGGCGTCGAGCGAGACGCGCCGCAGCGCCTGCGCGGCCCCGTAGAACAGGTCGACGTTCTGGACGCTCAGCATCGGTTGTTCCTCTTCTCCCCGCGAGCGGGGAGAAGTCGAGCGACGCGAAGCGTCGACCGGATGAGGGGCAGGCTCGCGAACGGCCTCGCGTGTCCGGCGCCCCTCACCCGGTCGCGCTGACGTGCGACTCGACCCCGGATCGAGTCCGGGGCAGGCTCTCTCCCCGTTGCACGGGGAGAGGCAGCACGCGCCGATAGCTCCAAGCCCATCCTCATCGCCCCAGATACACTTCGACCACGCGCTCGTTGGCGCTCACTTGGTCGAGCGGGCCCTCGGCCAGGACCGATCCCTCGTGCAGGCAGGTGACCTTCACGCCGAGGTCGCGCACGAACACCATGTCGTGCTCCACGACGACCACAGAGGCGGTCTTCGCGATCTCGCGCAGGAGGTCGGCCGTGTCGGCCGTCTCCTGGTCGGTCATGCCGGCCGCTGGCTCGTCGACGAGGAGCAGCTTCGGCTCCTGCGCCAGCAGCATGCCGATCTCCAGCCACTGCTTCTGGCCGTGGCTGAGTTCGGCGGCCTTGCGGTGGCGGGAGTCGGTCAGGCGGATGCGTTGCAGCAGGTCGTCGATGCGCCGGCGCTCGACCGCGCTGCGGCGCGCGAAGAGAGTCGGCAGCGCGCGCCGGTCGGCCTTGAGCGCGAGGCGCAGGTTGTCCTCGACGGTGTGCATGTCGAACACCGTCGGCGTCTGGAACTTGCGCCCGATGCCGAGCTCCGCGATCGAGGCCTCGTCCATGCGGGTCAGGTCGTGCGTGCCGCCCGCGAAGGTGACGTGGCCGGCGGTCGGCCGCGTCTTGCCGGTGATCACGTCCATCATCGTGGTCTTGCCGGCCCCGTTCGGCCCGATGATCGCGCGCATCTCGTTCGCGTCGATCGCGAGCGAGAGCGCGTTCAGCGCCTTGAAGCCGTCGAACACGACGGAGACGTTGTCGAGGTAGAGGAGCGCCGGGGTGGTGGCGAGCATGGGCGTCACTCCGCCGGGGAGGGGAGGCGGGCCGCGTCGTCCGGCCGGGTCACGCCGTCCTCGTCCTCGATCTCCGGCGCGGGGAGGGGGCGCCGGTCGCTCAGGCGCTCGAGAGCCGTGCCCAGGATGCCCTTGGGCAGGAACAGCGTGACCAGGACGAAGAGCAGCCCCAGGGCGAAGAGCCAGGCGTCCGGCAGGAGGCCGGTGAACCAGGTCTTGCCGGCGTTGACGACCAGCGCGCCCAACGCCGCGCCGGCCAGCGTCCCGCGCCCGCCGACCGCGACCCAGATCACCATCTCGATCGAACTCGCGGGCGTGAACTCGGACGGGTTGATGATGCCGACCTGCGGCACGTAGAGCGCGCCCGCGATCCCGGCGAGCATGGCGGAGAGCGTCCACACGAAGAGCTTGTAGTTCTCGACCCGGTAGCCGATGAACCGCGTCCGGCTCTCGGCGTCGCGGATCGCGACCAGGACCTTGCCGAGCTTCGAGGTCACCACGAAGCGCGACACGAGGTAGCCGCCCGCGAGCGCGAGCGCGGAGGCGAGGAAGAGCGCGCCGCGGGTCGATCCGGCCTGGACGGGGAAGCCCAGGATCTCCTTGAAGTCGGTCAGCCCGTTGTTGCCGCCGAACCCCATGTCGTTGCGGAAGAAGGCGAGCATCAGCGCGAAGGTCATCGCCTGAGTGATGATGGAGAGATAGACGCCCGTGACGCGCGAGCGGAACGCGAACCAGCCGAACACGAAGGCGAGAAGGCCTGGCGCGAGGAGCACCATCACGGCCGCCACGGCGAAGTGGTCGAATCCCACCCAGAACCAGGGCAGCTCCTTGTAGTTCAGGAACACCATGAAGTCGGGCAGGATCGGGTTTCCGTAGACGCCGCGCGTCCCGATCTGCCGCATCAGGTACATGCCCATCGCGTAGCCACCGAGCGCGAAGAATGCCCCGTGGCCGAGCGACAGGATACCTGCGAACCCCCAGACGAGATCGACCGACACCGCGAGGAGCGCGTAGCAGAGGTACTTGCCCACGAGCGGCACGAGATAGTCGGAGACGTGCAGCGCCGAGCCCGGCGCGGTCCACAGGTTCAGCGCCGGGACCAGGAGGCCGACGCCCACGACCGCCAGGAGGAAGATCGCGCCGGTGCGGTCGACGAGGCGGTCGGTCATGGATGTCGGCTCCGCTCCGCGCCGCGCTCCCTCTCCCCGGCGGGGAGAGGGTTGGGGTGAGGGGGAGCGACCTGTCCGGAGAGGGCGCACCCCCTCACCCGGTCGGCTCCGCCGACTCGACCTATCCCCGCCGGGGAGAGGTTAAAGCGTCGAGCCCAAGCCATCCTCACGCCTCCACGAACCGCCCCTTGAGGGCGAAGAGCCCGCGGGGCTTTTTCTGGATGAACAGGATGACCGCGACCAGCAGCAGGATCTTGCCCAGCACCGCCCCGGCGAAAGGTTCGAGCAGCTTGTTCGCGATGCCGATCGTCATCGCGCCGACGAGCGTGCCCCACAGGTTGCCGACGCCGCCGAACACCACGACCAGGAAACTATCGATGATGTAGCCCTGGCCGAGGTTGGGCGAGACGTTGTCGATCTGCGAGAGCGCCACCCCGGCGATGCCCGCGACGCCGGAGCCCAGCCCGAATGTCATCGCGTCGACCCAGTCGGTGCGGATCCCCATCGCGCCCGCCATGCGGCGGTTCTGCGTGACGGCGCGGATCTGGAGTCCGAGCGAGGTGTGGTTCAGCGCGAGCCGAAGCGCGAAGAACACGATGAGCGCGAAGAGCACGATGACGATGCGGTTCCAGGTGAGGCTCAGGCCCCCGAGATCGACGGAGCCCGACATCCAGGCGGGCGTCCCGACCTCGCGGTTCGTCGGGCCGAAGATCGAGCGCACCGCCTGCTGCAGGATGAGCGAGATGCCCCAGGTGGCGAGCAGCGTCTCCAGCGGCCGCCCGTACAGGAAGCGGATGACGGAACGCTCGATCAGGACGCCGATCGCCCCCGAGACCAGGAAGGCGAGGGGAAGCGCGATGAAGAGCGAGGCGCCGAACAGGCCGGGGAAACGCGTGCGGATGAGTTCCTGCACGAGATAGGTCGTGTAGGCGCCGATCATCACCATCTCGCCATGCGCCATGTTGATGACGCCCATCACCCCGAAGGTGATCGCGAGCCCGATCGCCGAGAGCAGCAGGACGGAGCCGAGGCTGACGCCGTAGATGACGTCCTGCACCGATTTCAGGAGCCTCAGCCGGCTCTCGATCGCGGCCACGGCGTCGGCCGCCTGCTCCCGGATGCTGGCGGGCGCGGAGGCCGGGATCGAGCGGAGGACGCCGAGCGCGTCCTGGTCCCCGCGGGTGCGGAGCACGGTGATGGCCTCGCTCATCTCCGTGGCCGTCGCATCGGTTTTGCTCAGGATCACGGCGGCGCGCGCCTCCTGAAGGCGACGCTTGAGGCCGGCATCGGTCTCGGCGGCGATCGCGGCGTCGAGCGCCGGCAAGGCCGCGACGTCGCGGGACTTGAACACGGCCGCGGCCGCCGCATCGCGACGGCGGGGATCGGGCGAGCGCAGCGTCAAGGTCCCGAGAGCCGCCTCGACCGCGCGCCGGACCCGGTTGTTCAGCCGCACGGCGGTCAAGGTCGCGGGATCGGGGGTCGCGGCGGCGCCGGTCGCGGCGTCCCGGTAGCTGCCGTTCGGGTCGCGGATGAAGACGGCCTTGTCGGCCGCGCGCACGAGGAGACGGCCGTCGCGGAGCGCGGCGACGACGTCGGAGGCGAGCGGGTTGCCGCTCGCCGCGACGCCCTCGATCGCGGCTTCCGTCTCGCCGTAGCTGTCGGCGGCGAAGCGCGCGAGCGCGTCCGTGTAGGCGTCGGCGCGGGCGAACC
>CAXUHE010000166.1:0-3279 GCA_964250725.1 uncultured Enterovirga sp.
CGCGTTTGATCAAGGTGCGGATCTTCTGTGCCTTCACGTAATAGGCGTCGTAATAGCCGGCCGAGAGCACGTAGGTGCCGATCATGATGCGGCGCTGAACCTCGCGGCCGAAGCCCTCGGCGCGGGTCGCCTCGTACATGGAGGTGATGTCGCGGCCGGGCACGCGCAGGCCGTAGCGCACGCCGTCGTAGCGGGCGAGGTTCGACGAGGCTTCGGCCGGCGCGACGATGTAATAGGCGGGTAGCGCGTATTTGGCATGCGGCAGCGACACATCGCGGATCGTCGCGCCGGCGTTCCGCAGCATGTCCGTGCCACGCGCCCAGAGGGCCTCGATCTCGGCCGGCATGCCGGAGAGCCGATACTCCTTCGGGATGCCGATCGTGAGGCCACGCACGCCGCGCCCGATTGCGGCCTCGAAATCCGGCACTGCAAGATCGACCGAGGTCGTGTCCTTGGGGTCATGCCCCGCCATCGAGGTGAGCAGGATCGCGGCGTCACGGACCGTCCGGGCGATCGGTCCCGCCTGGTCGAGCGAGGACGCGAAGGCGACGATCCCCCAGCGCGAGCAACGCCCGTAGGTCGGCTTGATGCCGACCGTTCCGGTGAAGGCCGCAGGCTGGCGGATCGAGCCGCCGGTGTCGGTCGCGGTCGCGCCGAGGCAGAGCCGGGCCGCGACCGCCGCGGCCGAGCCGCCGGACGAGCCGCCGGGCACGAGAAGCGCGCCCTCCACGATCCCTCCCCGAGAGACTCCTGCCCCAGAGACTCCTGCCTCTCGGGCCGCGTGGACGTTCGATCCCGCCCGCCGCCAGGGAGACACGACGGGACCGAACACGCTCGTCTCGTTCGACGAGCCCATCGCGAACTCGTCGTTGTTGAGCTTGCCCAGCATGAGCGCGCCATCGCGCCAGAGCTGCGACGTCACGGTGGATTCGTAAGTCGGCACGAAGCCCGGCGATCCGTCGGAACCGGCGAGGATGCGGCTGCACGCGGTGGTGCGCACGCCCTCCGTCGCGAACAGATCCTTTACACCGAGCGGCAGGCCCTCGAGCGGCCGTGCCTCGCCGGACGCGAGCCGTCGGTCGCTCTCGGCGGCGGCGGCGAGCGCCCGTTCCGGCGTCTCCAGCACGTAGGCGTTCAGCGCGCGCGCAGCCTCCACGGCCGCGATATGGGCGGTCGCCAGCTCCGTCGCCGAGAAACGCCCCGCCGCCAACCCGTCGCGGGCCTCGGCGAGACTGAGACTGGTGAGATCGTTCATGAAGGCATGACTGAAGGCATGTCTCTCGGCCGCCTACTCGACGACCTTCGGCACAATGAAGAAACCGTCCTCGGACACGGGCGCGTTGCCGACGATCGCCGCCGCCTTGCCGCCGTCCGTCACGCGGTCTTCCCGACTCTTCATGGCGAGCGGCATCACGGCGGTCATCGGCTCGACGCCCGACACGTCGACCTCGTCGAGCTCCGCCACGAAACGCAGGATCGCGTTCAGCTCGTCGCCCATACGCGCAATATCCACCTCGTCGAGGCGGATACGGGCGAGATGTGCGATGCGCCGAACGGTGACGTGATCGACCGACATGACAGTTCCCGCGTCGTCGGCGTGACGGCTATCGCTCGCCGTGCGCGCGGAGGAACTGGCGCTCGATCTCCGCGAGGCCACTCTTGCGAGCCGCAGCCTCGGAGGTCTGCGATCGATCGGACCTCTGCACGAGCTTGCCATGCTTGCGAATCGCCCAGTCGAAATGCCCCGTGAGGCGCGGGCTCGGGATGACCTCGAGGGTGTACGGGTATGTATCAGTTTCCATGGCTCTCTTATGTCACGCCAGGACGCCGCGTGCCACGCCCTACTTCGTCACGTCACCATGTGCCTGTCGCTCGACGGTCCGGGCACCACGATGACGCGCTGCGTCGCGTTCAGCTTGCCGCTCCAGAACGCCCCGACGATCGTCATCGCGAGGATGGCGAGGAAGATGAGATCGCGCCACACCGAGGGCGTCCGCGTCGTACCCGCGCGGATGTTGTCGTTCGCCGTCGGCAGCACGGCCGGCGGCCGGCTCTCCTGGGTCCCGACCATCACGAAGGCGTGGTGGGGCACGCGTCCGGATGCGGTCCCTTTCAGACTTGGAAACTGCGCGACGTGCGACGGCGCCGAGGCGGTTGCGTCGAGCATCGGATCCAGGGTCATATCCATCCGGCCCATCGCCGGCCCTTGTGCATCGTCGGTCACGATGCCGGATACAGGGCTGCCTGGCCCGCCCGCAGTCAAACTCGTCATGGCCCCGTCCGATGTGCGGTTAACAGATCGTAAAGGGATCTATGCCATCCGCAGGGCACCCGAGTCATCGGCGTATTCGGACCGATCGCGCGGGAGAGTTAACGCGTGCCTGCAGCCTCCACTCGGATTCCGGTGCCCTTGTGCGGGACCACGACCTGGACGCCGCTCCCCTCCATGGCGGTCACGAACGCGTCGGCCGTCGCCGCGATGATCGGGAACGAGCCGTAATGGCAGGGGATCACCGCCTGAGGCCGAAAGAACCGCTTGACCGCGAAGGCGGCGCCCTCCGCGCCCATCGTGAACCGGTCGCCGATCGGCACCATGAGGATGTCCGGCACGTAGAGTTCCTGGATCAGCGCCATGTCGCCGAACAGGTCGGTGTCGCCCATGTGGTAGACGGACGGCTCGCCGGGCACGCGAATCACGATTCCGTTCGGGTTGCCGAGCGGCGTGAAGACGTCGCCCTCGATCATGGTGGCCGAGTGATCCGCCCGCACGAAGGTGACCGTGAAGCCGCCCTGGTCCGTCGTTCCGCCGGAATTCATCGGGTCCGCCTTCGCGACGCCCTTGGTGGCGAGCCACATGCAGACCTCGAAATTCGCCACGACCGTCGCGCCGGTCCGGGCTGCGATCTCGACCGTGTCGCCGATATGGTCGGCGTGCCCGTGGGTCAGGAGGATGTGGGTCGTGCCCTCCGACGCCGTCGCGACGTCGCCCTCGAAGGCGGGGTTGCCGGTGAAGAAGGGATCGATCAGGACGATCTTGTCGGAGAATTCGAGACGAAAGGCCGAGTGGCCGAACCAGACGATGCGCATGCGTGACCTCGTTCGTGTCGCGGGGGCGAGTCTATCGTCTCGGGCCATCGTCGGGGAAGCCGCATCGCATGCGATCGGCGATCCACGTCCGTGAGCACCGATACCGACGCACTCGCGGCCTTCGTCGATCTGCCCCGCGGGCGGCGGCTGATGGGCTTCGATCTCGGCACGAAGACGATCGGCCTCGCGATC
>CAXUHE010000166.1:3289-8649 GCA_964250725.1 uncultured Enterovirga sp.
CACCCTGACCAACGATCTCGTTTCGCCGGCGCTCGTCGGCGGCCTCGTCCTGATCGTGATGCTCATCGGCTTCACCGTCCTGCAGAACGCCTTCGCCGGCGGTGGTCTGGCGCAGGGTGCGATCTCGGACGTGGAGCGCTGCATCGCGACCCCGCTGGAGACGATCGCGCGGGCCAAGTTCACGGAGGATGCCGAGCGGATCCGCCTTCTTGCGACCCGCTATGAGGTCGGGGGGTTCGTCGTCGGCCTGCCGATCAACATGGACGGGACGGAGGGACCGCGCGCCCAGGCGACACGCGCCTTCGTGCGTAACCTCGCGCGGGTCGTCACATGTCCGGCGGCGTTCTGGGACGAGCGCCTGTCGACCGCAGCGGTCACGCGGGCGATGATCGCGGCGGACATGTCGCGCGCGAAACGGGCCGAGATCGTGGACCGGGTCGCGGCCGCCTACATCCTGCAGGGTGCGCTCGACTTTATGCGTAGAGAGCGCCGGATGCTACAATCTCAGGATGAAATTTGACTCGAACAACATTACAGATTGCTCTTCGGTCTGAGTTGACGAGCGGCATCATGCACGACTGGACGAACGACGCACATCGACAGGACCATGCCGGACGGCTCCTGGCCGAAAGCTCGCCGACCGAGATCGCGGACTATGTGAAAGAGATGACGGCCGAACTCGCGCAGCTTGCGCGAGGGTCAGGGCTCGACCTTCTCGCGTATCTCCTCGACATCGTGCACCTCGAGGCGACGATGACCAGCCGCAAGATATCGCCGACCGGCGTCTGAGGCGGCGTCACGCGTCCGGCAGAGCCCGGAACACGCCACCCGACCGGCTGCGTCCGACGAGACGGGCGAGTTCGAGCTCAACGAGTGCGAGTTGCACCTGGCGGATCGGCAACTCCGCCTGTCGGGCGAGATCGTCGACCGAGACCGGAGCGGGCGACAGCAGGGCCAGCACGCGGTCACGTTCGTCGCCGGCCGGATGCACGAACGTGACGTCCGGGCTCTCCCAGAGCGACGCGGGCCCGCTTCCGGGCAGATCGAGCTCGTCCCAGAGCGGCGCATCCTGGCCGTCCGCGTCCGGCGCGGCGTCCCGGAACGCGGGCAGGTCCGGATCACGGCCGAGAAGCGGCCCGATCACTGCCGCGACGTGCTCGGCCGAGGAACAGAGCGTCGCGCCGCCGCGGATCAGGTCGTTCGTGCCCTCGGCGCGGGGGTCGAGCGGCGAGCCCGGCACCGCGAAGACCTCGCGGCCCTGCTCCAGCGCGAACCGGGCCGTGATGAGCGAGCCTGAACGCCGGGCCGCCTCGACCACCACGACCCCGTAACACAGGCCGGACACGATGCGGTTGCGGCGCGGGAAGTCGCGCCCGCGCGGCTCCCAACCGAGCGGCATCTCGGAAACGACCGCGCCGCCCTCCCCGACGATCCGCTCCAGAAGCGGCTCGTTCTCGGAGGGATAGATGCGGTCATGGCCGCCGGCCAGCACCGCGACCGTGCCGGTCGCGAGCGCCGCCTTGTGAGCGCGCGTGTCGATGCCGCGCGCGAGGCCCGACACGATCACGTAGCCGTCCCGGCCGAGCTCTCCCGCGAGGCGCTCGGTGAAGGTACCGCCGATCGCCGACGCGTTGCGGGAGCCCACGATCGCGATCGTCGGGCGCTGGAGCACGCCCGGCGCGCCGCGGATCGCGATCAGCGGCGGCGCGGTATCGATCGCGAGGAGCGGCCGCGGGTACTCGGCCTCGCCCTGCGCGACGAGACGGCCGCCGAGCCTCGCGAGCGCGGCGATCTCGCGCTCCGCCTCCGCGCGGGTCGCGACGCGCAGGCTCTTGCGGCCGGCACGTCGCGCGAGGTCCGGCAAGGCGGCCAGCGCCTCCCCGGCCCCGCCGAACTGGTTGACCAGCGCCCGGAAGGTGCGCGGCCCGATGCGCTCGCTGCGGATCAGGCGCAGCCAGTCGAGCCGCTGCGTCTCGCTGAGCTCGATGCCGGTCATCCTCTTCGACCGATCCGGCCCTCGGTCCCGGCGCGGAGCCGCGCGATGTTCTCCCTGTGCTTAGCCCACGCGAGGATCGCGATCGCCGCCATGACGAGGGCGGCCGGCGCGTTGCCGAACGCCCACAGCACGACCGGCGTCGCGGCAGACGCGACGAGGGAGGCCGCCGACGAGTACCGGGTCGCAAACGCGACCGCGAGCCAGATGGCCGCGAAGGCGAGAGCCGCCCGCCAATCGAGCGCGATCAGGCCGCCGATGAAGGTCGCGATGCCCTTGCCCCCGCGGAACCCGAGCCAGACCGGGAAGCAATGTCCGAGGAACGCGCCCGCGGCCGCCGTGAGCCCGGCCTCGGGCCCGAGCCAGCGCGCCGCCACCAGGACCGGGACCGTGCCCTTCAGCGCGTCGCACACGACGGTCGCGGCCGCGATGTCTCGGCGGCCCGTGCGGAGCACGTTCGTCGCCCCGATATTGCCGGACCCGATCGCCCGGACATCGCCGAGCCCGGCCGCGCGCGTGAACAGCAATCCGAACGGGATCGAGCCCATCAGGTAGCCGAGCATCAGCCCACCGAGGATGAGACCCCAGGGCAGCGTCACGCGAAAACCCGGCGTTCGGGCGCGGGCGTCTCGTCCAGCATATGGACCTGACGGCCGGCCACGAAGGTCCGCAGCACTCTCCCCTCCAGCCGGCTCTCGTCGAAGGGCGAGTTCTTGGAGCGCGATCTGAGCCGGCGTTTGTCCAGCACCCAGGGCTCCTCCGGATCGAGGAGCACGAGATCGGCAGGTGCGCCGGCCTTGAGCCGTCCGCCGGGCAGGCCCAGGATCTCGGCCGGCCGGGTGGAGAGAGCCCGCAGCAGGGCGGCCAAGCCGAGCCGCCCGTCATGGACGAGCCGCAACGAGGCCGCGAGCAGCGTCTCGAGCCCGACCGCGCCGTCCGCGGCTTCCGCGAAAGGCAGGCGCTTCGTCTCGACGTCCTGCGGATTGTGGTCGGACACGATGGCGTCGATCGTGCCGTCGGCCAGCGCCTCGATCAGGGCCTGCCGGTCGTCCTCGTGGCGAAGCGGCGGCGAGAGCTTGCAGAAGGTCCTGTAGTCGCCGACGTCGTTCTCGTTCAGCGCGAGGTTGTTCGCCGACACCCCGCATGTGACCGCGAGACCCTCGCGCTTGGCGCGCCGCACGACCTCGACCGAATCCGCGCAGGAGATCATGGCCGCGTGGTAGCGCCCGCCCGTCAGCCGGACGAGCCGGAGGTCGCGCTCCAGCATGATCGTCTCCGCCTCGCGCGGGATGCCCGCGAGCCCGAGCCGGGATGCGAGCTCGCCCTCGTTCATCACCCCATCGCCCACGAGCGCGCGGTCCTCGAGATGCGGCATGAGGAGCGCACCGACGTCGCGCGCGTAGGTGAGCGCGCGGCGCATCACCCCGGCGGACGCGACGGCGCGCGCCCCGTCCGTGAACGCGACCGCGCCGGCCTCCTGGAGGAGGCCGAGTTCCGTCATCTCCCGCCCGTCGAGACCCTTCGTGATAGCGGCCGCCGGATGCACGTTGACGATGGCGGTGTCGCGCGCCCGCCGCAGCAGGAAATCCACGATCGCGGGGTCGTCCACCACGGGCTGCGTGTCCGGCATCGACACGATCGTCGTGACGCCGCCCGCCGCCGCCGCCTCGCTCGCGCTCTTCAGCGTCTCGCGATGCTCCGCCCCGGGCTCGCCCACGAAGGCGCGCATGTCGATGAGGCCGGGCGCCAGCACGTGCCCGCCGCACGCGACCACCGTCACGCTCTCCGGAGCGTCCGGCGCCAGCCCCCAAGCGACATCGGCGATCAGCCCGTCACGCACGAGGATCGCGCCACGCCCGTCCCGGCCGGATGCCGGATCGACGAGGCGGGCGTCGGCGAGGAGGAGCGAGTTCACGCGAGATCCTAATCATACACGTCGCGGCGATGACCGACTTTCACGACCATGATGCGCAACGCGGCGTCCTCGATGGCCGCGACGATGCGGTAATCGCCCACGCGATAGCGCCATAAGTTCCCAAGTCGAGCACCTTTGAGAGGTGAACCGATCCGACGAGGATCATCGACGACTTCGACACGCGTCCTGAGATACTCGATGATCCGTTTGGCGGCCTGCCGATCCAACGAGCCGAGCTGCTTCTTGGCAACATCGCCGAATTCAATCCGCCAACCCAAGCTCGCGCTCCACCTCGTCCAGGCTCGTCACGCTGCTGCGACCCGACCGAATGTCGTCGAGTGCCTGCTCGGCGTCGGCGACATCGTCGATGGCGTCAAGATGTTCGATCACTGCATGGCGAACGTGGTCAGCCGTCGAGAGGCCGGTACGCTCGGCCAAATTCGTCAGACGAGCTTCGACATCAGGCGGCAGGTCGATCGCAAGCATCACTGTTCCCTATCGTGCTAGTTCGATCTCAAGCTCACGGCCGACACGCATCCGTCAACCGGTCGTGCCGAGCCTTAACCGGCGAGCTTCT
Organism: uncultured Enterovirga sp.; assembly: GCA_964250725.1. Taxonomy (GTDB): domain Bacteria; phylum Pseudomonadota; class Alphaproteobacteria; order Rhizobiales; family Beijerinckiaceae; genus Enterovirga. The sequence goes on from CAXUHE010000166.1 coordinate 7,775, forward strand.
CAAGGACGGTTTCGCGGACGAAGGCCATACGTGTCAGGCCTTTCTCAGCAGCCCGGCGATCGAGCGTGCTCCACGTCGTGCGGTCAAAGCCGAAGTCCTGGATCGGCAGCGAAACGAGGATCGCGGCATCTCCTCGGGCGAGCGCTTGAACGACGTCTGGATCGAGCCTCAGATCGTCCAGGGTCCGGGCTGGAGGAAGGTGTTCGCCGGTCGTCAGCACGTCCTCGACCCACAGGTCGAGCGCTTCGGACGCCCGAGCGATGCAGGTCTCCACGTCCTCGGCCGCCGTGATGCAGCCCGGGAGGTCCGGAAACCATATGCCCCAGAGACTGGTCGGTTCCTTCTCCAGAATGCCGACGTAGTTCGTCATCAGGACCGCTCCCTCTTCGTCCACCCTGCCTCGACAGCGATCGACCTCGCCGTCCCGACTAGCAGGTCGCCTCGCCCCCTCGGCAATGGAATACGGCCGGCCCGCTCCGGATGCTTGTACACGTCGTGCGCGCCGGCCGCCTTCGTGTTCTGCCAGCCCTCCCGCTCGAGACGCCGCCGGATGGCCTGGAGATCAAGGTCGAAGTCGCAGGGCGGCATGTCAATGCCTCACCTGTTCGGCAGGTGGCTCGCCAGCGCCTCCAGCACCGCCATGCGGACCGCGACCCCCATCTCGACCTGCTCGCGGATGAGCGATTGGGCGCCGTCGGCCACCTCGGACGAGATCTCAACCCCCCGGTTCATCGGGCCCGGATGCATCACCAGCGCGTCGGGCTTGGCGAAGGCGAGCTTCTCCGCATCGAGGCCGTAATAGCGGAAATACTCCTTCACGGAGGGCACGAAGGAGCCGTTCATGCGCTCGCGCTGGAGGCGCAGCATCATCACGA
>CAXUHE010000167.1:0-8625 GCA_964250725.1 uncultured Enterovirga sp.
GACAGCGAAGCGCCAGCCGGGATCCGCCTTCAAGCCGTTCGTCTATCTCACGGGCGTCGAGCACGGCCTGACCCCCGACACGGTTCGCGAGGACGGTCCCATCTCGGTGAAAGGCTGGAATCCCGAGAATTACTCGCGCGACTATCGCGGTCCCGTGACGTTGCGCGAGGGACTGGCGCTGTCGCTCAACACGGTCGCGGTACGGGTCGCACTCGAGGTCGGGCCGAAGGCCGTGGTGAGGACGGCGCAGCGGCTCGGCATCTCCTCGCCGCTGCAGCCGAACGCCTCGATCGCGCTCGGGACCTCGGAGGTCAGCCCGATCGAACTCGTGGGCGCCTACGCGGCCTTCGCGAATGGCGGCACGGGCGTCGTGCCCTACGTGATCGCGGAGGTGAAGTCGGCCGCCGGCAAGACGATCTACAAGCGTGCGGGCGGTGGGCTGGGGCGCGTGATCGAGCCCGGTCCGGTCGCCATGATGAACGGGATGATGCGCGAGACCCTGCTCACCGGCACGGCCCGCAAGGCCGAGATCCCGGGCTGGGAGGCGGCCGGCAAGACGGGCACCAGCCAGGATTTCCGCGACGCTTGGTTCGTCGGCTACACCGGCACGCTGGTCGCGGGTGTGTGGCTCGGCAACGACGACGGGACGCCGACGAAGAAGGTCTCGGGCGGCAACCTGCCGGTCGAGGTCTGGAGCCGGTTCATGAAGATCGCGCTCCAAGGCGTGGACCCGGTGCCGCTACCGGGCTCGGCGGGTGCCCGTCCCGCCCTCGCGAGGGCCGCAGGTCGTACCCGCTCGGCGGACGCCGCGCCGCCATCGCCGCTCGCGGCCGTCGAGGGATTGCCCGATCTGATCGGTCGGCTCCTGGGCCAGTGACCCGTCCGTCAGCTCACCTCAGCCGCCACCCCCCATTCCACATTCCGGCATTCGACGTGCGGGCCCGGTCCATCTCGGCCCGATGATCGACCTCGGAGCGAGCATAGCCGAGCTCGACGAGCCGACGGCCGAGATCGACACCATCGGCGTCGCATCGTGCGGGAACGACGCTGTCGGACGGTCCCGTCGGCGTGCACCTGACCTGGCGCTTGGAGATGAGGTTGTTCAGCGCGGCCCTCGCTTGCAGACCGCAGGCCCACAGGCGGTCGTCTCCATCCCGGCACACCGCGTCACGGCCGGGGCCGGTCAGTCCGGAGAGGCGTGTCCTCACGGCTTTCTCCGGGCCGAATGTCAACCCGTCATCGATCTGGAAGGGCGCAGCGATCGTGTACGGTTCCAGGCTCGTGCGAGGGTCCGGCTTGAGGTCGGCTCTCTCGGCCGATTTCGCGATCGGGGCCGGCTGGGGCGACGGCCTGGGGCTTTGCGGAGCGATCGGCCGAACGGCCACGCGCTCGACCGGCGCCACGCCGGGCGCGCGCAGGATGACGAACAGCCCGTACGCAACCGCGATGACCGCGATCGCCGTCAAAGTCACCGCGAGCGCGACGACGGAGGCGCGTCTCTGAAGCAACGTAAAACGCACGGGTTGCCTAGAGCCGATGCAGAGAGGTCGCCGAGATCGCGGCCGCCGCCATAAGGGTCACGGCAACGGGGACTGCCGTGCCGTCGTGCCAGATGGCGACCGAGAGCGTGAACATCGCCCCGAAGGCCATCTGCGTGAAGCCGTAGAGGCTGGACGCGGAGCCCGCAGCCTCGGGATCCACGTTCATCAGTCCCGCGACCGCGTTCGGCCCCAGTATGCCGATCCCGAGAGCGTAAATGACCAGGGGAGCGATCAGCGTCACGACCGAAAGGTACCCGCTGAGAGCGATCGCGAGCAGCCCTGCCGCGCCCACGAGGCAGATCATGTTGCCGCGGCGGGCGGCATGACGGATCTCCAATCGCCCCGCGAGCTGGCGCGCGAAGAGAGACCCGACGATCATGCCTGCCGTGACGACAAGACAATAGATCCCGACCTCCGAACTCGGTCGATGAAGCACGTCCATGATGAGGAAAGGCGACGCCGACAGGAAGGCGTAGAGGCTTGTCCCGCCGCACGCACCCGCGACGAGGTATTTCCGGTACCGCGACGATCGCAGCAGGCGTCGGTAGCCGGCCACAATCGGGCGAATGCCCGGCAGCGAAACCGGATGCAGGTTCGTCTCGGGAAGTGTGACAAGCACGAGCGTGAGCAGGATGCCCACAACCGCCGCGAGTACGACGAAGATCGCTCGCCATCCGAACCAGAGATTGATGAACCCGCCGAGCGCGGGCGCGAGGGCGGGGGTCAACCCCATCGCCATCGTGAGGACCGCCAGTTGGCGAGTGGCGTCCTCGCTGGTCGACACGTCGCGCACCATGGCGCGGCCGATCACGAGAGCACCGCATCCGCCGAGCGATTGCAGGATGCGAGCTCCGATCAGCCATGAGATGGTGGCGGCAGGGATCGCGAGGAGGAAACCCAGGAGATAGAGCGCCAGGCTGAAGATGATCGTCGGCCGACGCCCGAACCGGTCCGAGACAGGACCGTAGACGAGTTGGCCGCCCGCAAGACCGCACAGGTAGAGGGTCAGCGTGAGTTGGGCCGCGAACGCGCTCGCCCCGAGTTCGGCCGCGACATCGGGAAGAGCCGGCACGAATACGTGCATCGCGACCGTACCGGTCATCGTGATCGCCACGAGGAGCGTCAGGCTCGCGGATCGCGCTCGTCCGGGCTCGGGCCCTGCAGGTGTCGTGTCGGTCATCATGGCGACGCTACGCGCAATCTACATGCCGTCCCGGTCGCTCTCCGCACATCAGCTGTGCGTCCGCGCCGGCGCAGCCTTACGTCATGCGCAGCTGCGGCCGAGCGAGGCCAGACCCTCGTCGAGCAGATCGCCCAGGTTCGGGATGCCGAGCAGATAATCCGCGGTCGAGCCTTGTTCCCGATCCCGCGCGGTGCTCAGCGCCTCCGACCACTCCTCGGCATCGAAATCGCCTCGCCCGATCCAGGTGATCGCCACGAGATCGTGCCGCTCGTCGTCATTCAGTCCGGCGATGAACTCGCGGATCTGGTCCTCGGTGGAATCGCCCGGTGCGTCGGTCAGGACGTCGGTCGACCCATCGTCGATCGGGTTCGAGCCGGAACCGGGGTCGGTCATGCCTTCTTTGACGTCAACCTCCCGCGCACGCAGGATGAGTTCACAAACCTTGTCCAGCGCGATGTCCATGGTGCCGTCTTTCCCCGCTCGCGAGCACAACCCCCGACATGCCGGGGAGTTCGACCACCTGTTTCGACGCCATCGCGATCACATGGGAGAATATCTCAAAGCCGCGCCGCCGAACCCGATCCCGAGCACAACACGACGGCGAACCGGTCGATCGTGATCCAGGGAAGGCTCTCGTCGGCCGTGAAAAGCATGATCGCCGCAGGCAACGTCCACGTCGCATAATCGAGTGCAGGCGGCAGGATGAGCTGCGCGGAGGGCGCAAGAACGAGCGCGCTCGGGCCGCCGGGCTCTCGACAGGCGGCATCCAGATCGGCGAGGCTGGGACGCAGCGCATCCTGCAAGACATACCTGTGCCAGTCCTCGGGTGTGAAGGGATGCGCGAGGTGCCACGACTCGAGCTTGCGCATCCGCTCGCGCCACGTGATCGCGAGGGGCCGTGAGAAGATCACGCCTGCGCCTTGCTGCCGGCTCACCCAGTTGCTCCGGCCAGCTAGAAACCACGCCGTCTTCGGATCGTTGAGAACGAGGATGGATCGTGAATCGTCCGGTAGAAGTCGCGTCAGGTCGGGGTTGGGCCGCCTCTCGGCCAAGGCGAGTTCGTGAGCGGGCCGGTCGTCGACTGTTCCAAGCGATGTGGCGCTTACGATGGCCGCCAACGCCGCGATGGTCCAGGTCGGCACGTGCCGAAGGCCGATCAGGGCAGCCACGATGCCGATGCAGAACGGCATGAACAGGACCTGGCTCCGCCAGATCAGGAGGAATGAAAGATGCGCGCCTTCGGGCGCCGATTGAGCGGCGTTCCATAAAGCGAACAGATGAGCGCACTCGAAACCCGCGACGAGCGTCCAGGCGCATGCCGAGACGAACCACGTCGTGCGGCTTCCGAACGCGTCTGATCCGCGGAACGTCGGGACAAGGATCGCCGCTGCCAGCCCGAAGGCCGGCAGTACGATGAACGGCTCCGCCCAGGCGAGCGCGAGACATGCGAGCGCCGAACGGCCGGCGTTGCCCTGCCTCCACAGACGGCGCCCGATCAGCGGCAGAGCCATCGCGGCGAAGATGGGCCAGAGCCACGTTGCGCGCCAGGGCTGGACCTGGACGATGAGAACGATCCTGACCCAATCTCCGAACAGCGACGTGATCGCGAGCCCTGCGACGCCGACCCCCAGGACGGCTGCGAAGAGCTGCCTGCACGGACCTCGAACGAGGACGGCGCAGAGCGCGATCGTGCCGGATTGGACCGCGAGCCGCGACCAGGTGGCGTACGACCATTGCGAGGGGAACAGATAGGCATTGAAGGTGATCGCCTCGCCCCAGTCCGGATCGTAGACCTCCATCAGGCGTTGGGCGAACGGAAGTCCGAGCCCGGCGGCGATCAGTCCGGCGGCCGCGAGACCTGCCAGCGCCCATATCCATCGCGGATCGCGGATCGATTCGAGAGCGATGACCAAGCCGAAGCCCGGCGCGGCCATGATGGGATGCCCAGCCGCCGCGGCGACGAGAAGCGAGAGCGCGAGTCCGCGCCGGTTCGACAAGTAGGCCGCGAGGCCCGCGAGAACGCCGGCCTCCGTCAGGCTGCGCGGCGTGGCGAACCCTTCCGCGACGTGGAAGACTTGGAAGCCGCCATAGACGGCGGGCGCCATCGCGGCGACGGCCAGCATTGCCCAGCGGTTAGCGCCCGTGGCGATAGCCCGGATCAGAGCCGCCAGTGCACAGAGCCAAGCTGTGAGCCCGATCGCGGTCGCCACCATGCCGGCCCGATCCGGCCCGAGTTGTCCGGTCAGGAACGTGAGCGCGACGGGGTAGATGCTGAAGTGGAACTGCCCGTCCGTCGCGAACGTCAGATCGCCGCCGACCCCCCGGGGATCGAGACCCGCAATCGCCCGTCCGAGGTACAGGACCGCGTCGTGCTCGATGCCCCGGTAGGGGTGCGCGAGGACGAAGAGGCCGAGGATGCCGACAGCGCCGAGCACCATCCGCAGACGGGCGGAAGCAGGCCGTGCGGCCCGTTCGATCTCAAGTCCGATGGAGGTCGTCAGCCAGCTCACACGCTCGGTCACATGCTCGGATCCGTTGTTCGTCGATCCTGGCCGGGTATGGTTCACGACCGGTAAAGGAGCCGCCGGCACGGGCAGCGGAGCGTTAATCTTTGTCACGCATGATCTCTTGGCGACGCTGCGGACGCGTCGCGGCGGGTGACGCGTGATGCTCTTCCACACCGAGACGCTGGTGATCGGCGGCGGCCCAGCCGGCCTGACCGCGGCGTATTGTCTGTCTCGTGCGGGGCGCGACGTCACGGTCCTGGAAGCGGATCCCGGGCGCGTCGGGGGCATCAGCCGCACGGTCGAGCATAACGGCTTCCTGTTCGACATCGGAGGCCACCGCTTCTTCTCGAAGTCGCGAGAGGTCGTCGACCTCTGGAACGAGATCCTGCCGGACGACTTCATCGATCGTCCGCGGCTGTCGCGGATCTTCTACAAGGGCAAGTTCTACGCGTACCCGCTCCGCGCGATCGAGGCGTTCCTCAATCTGGGGCCCGTCGAGAGCGCCGCCTGCGTGGCGTCCTACGCGTATGCGCGCCTGCGTCCGGTTCCCGACCCGAAGACGTTCCACCAATGGGTGCGGAACCAGTTCGGCGAGCGGCTGTTCCGGATCTTCTTCAAGACCTACACCGAGAAGGTGTGGGGCATGGATTGCGACGCGATCTCGGCCGATTGGGCCGCGCAACGCATCAAGGGGCTCGACCTCTGGGGGGCGATCCTGGATGGGCTGCGCCGCTCCTTGGGGCGCGGCCCGGCGCCCGCCGCGGAGGGCGGCCCGGTCATCAAGACGCTGATCGAGAGCTTCCGCTATCCCCGCCTCGGCCCCGGCCAGATGTGGGAGACCGCGGCCGAGAAGATCCGTGCGGCGGGCGGGTCTGTCCGGCTGGGACGCACGGTCGAGGGTCTCACCTGTGACGCGCGCGGTCTCTGGACCGTGTCGGTGCGCGCCCATGACGGCTCGCGCGAGACCGTGACGGCGCGCAACATCGTCTCCACCATGCCGCTTGCGGGTCTCGTCGGCGCGATCCAGCCCGCGCCGATCTCGACCTTTCACGCCCGCGACCTGAAGTACCGCGACTTCGTGACCGTCGCGCTGATCGCCAGGACCGAGCGCGACTTTCCCGACAACTGGGTCTACATCCACGACCCGTCGGTGCTGGTCGGGCGGGTGCAGAACTTCCGCTCCTGGAGCCCGGAGATGGTGAAGCCCGGCCATACCTGCCTCGGGCTCGAATATTTCTGCTTCGAGGGCGACGGCCTGTGGAGCGCGACCGACGAGGCGCTGGTCGAGCTCGCCAAGCGCGAGATCGCCAAGATCGGTCTCCTGCGGCCGGACGAGGTCGTGGATGCCTGCGTGGTGCGCCAGCCGAAGGCCTACCCGGTCTATGACGAGAGCTACCGCGACAACGTCGCGGCGATCCGGCGCGACCTGGAGAGCGCCTACCCGACCCTGCACATGATCGGCCGCAACGGCATGCACAAGTACAACAACCAGGACCACGCGATGATGACCGCCATGCTGGCGGCCCGCAACATCCTGGCCGGGCGGCGCGTCCACGACGTGTGGGGCGTCAACGAGGATGCCGAGTATTCCGAGGCCGGCGTCTCGGGCGCACAGGAGGCGCTTGCGAGCGAGCGACTCGTTCCGAAGAAGGCGGCCTGAGCGCCGATCAATCGGCGTCCTCGGCGAATTCGTCCTCACCCGGATCGTCCAGCGCGCGAACCGCGATCCCATAGGCGAACCCCGCCCGGCAGAGAGCCGCGAGGTCGCGCTCCCGGCGTGCCGGATCGACGCGGGGCCGATGGCGGCCGAGGCGCTTGCGCTCGGCATAGCGCCTCGCCAGCGCGAGGTCGTCGGGTTCCCGCGCCGCCAGCACCTCGCCCGCGAGGTCGTCCGCGACGCCCTTGACCTTCAGCCGCGTCCGGATAGCGCGGGTCGAGGTCCCGCGCCGCATGAGCGAGTTCACCTTCATCTCCGCGAAGCTGCGGTCGTCCACCAGGCCGGCGCGCACGACGCGCGCCACGACCTCGGCGATCGCCGCGTCGAGCCCGGGATCGGGTTCGTCGCCGTCCAGCCTGCGCCGCGCCTTACGCGCGAGGACCCGGGCGAGGTTCTCGGCGCTCGACGCGTAGCGCTCCAGGTAGTGCAGCGCCGCGCGCTCCAGGTAGGCGGGCGTCACGGGACGGGGCTTCCTCTCCGGCGTCACGTCACGCCGGCCCGACCGCGACGGTGCCGTCGGGCATGCGCGCCCGCAGGAAACCCGCGAGTTCGGCGAAGCTCGCGGCGCGCGGGTCCGTGGTCCGCCAGGCGAGCGCGACGACCCGGCCGGGCGCGGGGCTACTGAACGGCCTGACCACCACGAGGCCGTCTTCCCCCAAGACACCTAGAGTCTCGGTCGCTGCGGCCTCGCCGTGCCGGACCGCGAGGCGTGGCAGGAGCGTGAAGCCGGCACTCGCCGCCACCATGGAGCGCAGGGTCTCAAGGCTCGTCGCGTGCCGCCCGGCGCCCGGTCCGGCTTCGCAGACGGCGAGAGCCTGGTCGCGCAGGCAATGGCCCTCGTCAAGGAGGAGCAGCCCCGGCCCGGGGAGATCGGCGGCCCGGAGTGTCTTCGCCGTGGCGAGCGGATGGTCCGGCGGGCAGGCGAGCCAGAACGGCTCGACGAAGAGCGGCGCGAACGTCAATCCCGTTTCCTCGATCGGCAGCGACAGGAGCGCCGCGTCGAGGCGCCCGTCGCGCAATCCCTCCACGATGTCGGCGGTGCGGCTCTCGCTGAGGTTGAGCGCGAGGTTCGGATAGGCTTGGCGCAGCGCCCGCAGGATCAGCGGAAACAGGTAGGGCCCGAGGGTCTGGATGGCGGCGAGCGCGAGCCGCCCTGCCATGGCGGTCCCCAGCCCTTCGTGGCGGGCGCCAAGGAGAGCCCCGAGACGGAACGCGACCCGCGCGGCTTCGCGGTGAAATTCAAGACGGTCGACGGCAACTGGGACCTCGTGGGCAACAACCTCAAGGTGTTCTTCATCCGGGACGCGATCAAGTTCCCGGACATGATCCACGCCTTCAAGCCGGACCCGGTGACGAACCGCCAGGAGGCCTGGCGCTTCTTCGACTTCGTGTCCCAGCATCCCGAATCGATGCACATGGTGACGCACCTGAAGTCGCCCTGGGGCATCCCGGCGAACTATCGCGAGATGGAAGGCTCGGGCGTCAACACCTACAAGCTGATCAACGACCAGGGCGTCGCCCACTTGGCCAAGTTCCACTAGGAGCCGAAGCAGGGCGTGCGCAACCTGACCTCCGCGCAGGCCTCCGCGATCCAGGCCAAGGACGTCGGCCACGCCACCCGTGACCTCTACGACAACATCGCGGCCGGCAACTTCCCCGAGTGGGAGTTCTGCGTGC
>CAXUHE010000168.1:0-8612 GCA_964250725.1 uncultured Enterovirga sp.
ACGAGACCGACGAGCCGGTCCGTGTGGACTGACCGGGTCGCGCCGGACTGGGCCTCGGCGCTCGAGCCCGTCCGGCCGGCGGTGGAGGCGGCCGCCAAGGCGCAGCGCAAGGTCGCACGCGCGGAGCCCTTCTGGACGCATCTTTAGGCACCGCGCGAGTGGAGCCGGGCGCCCGGACCCGTTAGGTGGAGCGCGTCGCGCCGTCGATGCGCGGCGCTCCCGACGGATCCGAGCATGACCGGCCACGAATTCCTCCATTCCCCCGGCCCGACCCACATCCCGGACCGCGTGCTCGCCGCGATGCACCGCCAGCCGCTCGACCTCGTGGATGCCCGGCTGAAGGAGATCGCCCGGACCTGTTTCGAGGACCTGGCGCGCGTGTTCGGGACGACGGGCCAGGTCTTCGTCTACGCGGCGAACGGCCACGGCGGCTGGGAGGCCGCGCTCGCCAACATTTGCGTGCCCGGCGACACGGTCCTCGTGCCCGAGATCGGACATTTCTCGAACAGCTGGGCGGACCACGCTCGCGCGCTCGGCCTCAAGACGGAGATCATCGGGGGCGACTGGCGCCACGCCATCGATCCGCAAAAGATCACCGAGCACCTGCGCGCCGACCGCGAGGGCCGCATCAAGGCGGTGCTCGCGGTGCAGATCGACACGGGGACCGGCATCGCGAGCGACATCGCGGGCGTCCGCGCGGCGATCGACGCCGCCCAGCACCCCGCGCTCCTCGTGGCCGACACCATCGCGTCGCTCGCCGCCATGCCGTTCGAGATGGATTCGTGGGGCGTCGACGTCACGATCGCAGCCTCGCAGAAGGCGCTGATGTGCCCGCCGGGCCTCGCGATCCTGGCCGCCAACGCGCGCGCGATCGAGACCTCGGCCCGCCTCGCCCGCCCGCACCGCTACTGGGACTGGACGCCCCGGCTCGGGGACGAATCCTACATGAAGTTCAACGGCACCATGCCGGAGCACCTCATGTTCGGGTTGCGCGAATCGCTCACCATGATCATGGAGCAGGGCCTGCCGGCGATCCACCGGCGCCACCGCCGCATCGCGGGCGCGGTCGCATGCGCGGTCGGGACGTGGTGCGAGGGCGGCGCGCTCTCCTTCAACGCGGCGGTCCCGGACGAGCGCGCCGTCACGGTCACGGCGATCCGCACCGCCGAGAGCGTCGACGCGCTGCGGCTGCGCACGCATCTGCGCGAGACGCTGGGCACCTCGGTCGCGGGCGGGCTCGGCGCGCTCCAGGGCAAGGGGTTCCGGATCGGGCATCTCGGCGACGTGAACGAGCCGATGATCCTGGGCTGCCTCTCGACGGTCGAGCTCGCACTCATCGAGCTCGGCATCCCGCACGGGACGGGCGGCACGCGCGCCGCGATCGAGTACCTGGCGCAGGCGCGCAAGGCGGAGGGGTGATGGTGATGGGTGCGCCGATCCAGACCTTCGCGAGCGTGTGGGACGCTCTCGCGGACACGCGAGACGAGGCGGCTCACATGCGGCTGCGCTCGGAACTGGCCATCGCGGTGAAGGCCGCCGTCGAGGGCTGGCGGCTGACGCAGGAGGGCGCGGCGCTCCGGCTCAGCGTGACGCAGCCCCGGCTCAACGATCTCCTGCGGGGCCGGATCGATCGGTTCAGCCTCGACGCGCTCGTCGGCCTCGCCCAGCGAGCGGGGCTGGCGGTCCGGATGGAGATCGTCCAGGACGCGGCTTGAGACGCTGGCATGCCGACCAAAGGTGGCCATCTCCAATGCCGACACGAATGTGGCACGGGAACCCCTCTCCCCTCGGCGGGCCTTGCGTGAGTTCCGTCATTGCGAGCGGAGCGAAGCAACCCAGGAAGGCGACGCGGTGGCCCCTGGGTTGCTTCGTCGCTGACGCTCCTCGCAATGACGGAGGCGCGCGAAGATCCCCCGCGGGGAGAGGGTTCCCCGCGCTCTTCACCGAGAGGCGTCGCTTGCACCTCGTGTGAGCGGCGCCATGCGTCCCCCCGTCCGTTGCAACGCACGCCCGGGGCTGCGACACGGACCGCGCGCCCCCCGAGACACACGAGACCATGCTGAAGCGCTTCTTCGCCTATTACCGCCCGCATCGCGGGCTGTTCATGCTCGATTTCGGCTGCGCGGTGCTGTCGGGCGTGCTCGAGCTCGGCTTCCCGATGGCGGTCCGGACCTTCGTGGACCATCTCCTGCCCGGGCAGGATTGGGGGCTGATCCTCGTCGTGGCGGCCGTGCTGCTCGGGATCTACGTCCTCAATACCGGCCTCATGGTGGTGGTGAACTACTGGGGCCACGTGCTCGGCATCAGCATCGAGACGGAGATGCGCCGGCGCGCCTTCGAGCACCTCCAGAAGCTCTCCTTCAGCTTCTACGACAACCAGAAGACCGGACACTTGGTGGCGCGCGTCACGAAGGACCTGGAGGAGATCGGCGAGGTCGCCCATCACGGGCCGGAGGACCTGTTCATCGCGGTCATGACCTTCGTCGGGGCCTTCGCGCTGATGTTCACGGTCAACGCGAAGCTCGCGCTCATCACGGCCGTGATCGTGCCGGTCGCGGCCTTCGTGACGAGCCGCTACGGCGGCCGGCTCACGCGCAACTGGCAGTCCCAGTTCGGCCGGGTCGGGGCGTTCAACGCGCGCATCGAGGAGAATGTCGGCGGCATGCGGGTCGTCCAGGCCTTCGCCAACGAGGAGCACGAGAAGCGGCTCTTCGCGGTCGACAACGCGGGCTACATGGCGGCGAAGCTCCAGGCCTACCGCCTCATGTCGGCCAGCGTCTCGCTCTCCTACCTGTCGATGCGGCTGATCCAGCTCGTCACGCTGGTCGCCGGCACCTGGTTCGTGCTGCGGGGCGAGCTCACGAGCGGCGGCTTCATCGGCTTCCTGCTGCTCGTCGGCGTGTTCTTCCGCCCGCTCGAGAAGATCAACGCGGTGCTGGAGACCTACCCGAAGGGCATCGCGGGCTTCCGCCGCTACTGCGAGCTGATCGACACGGCGCCGGACATCGTGGACGGGCCGGGCGCGCGCGACGTCGCGGGGCTGACGGGCGAGATCCGCTACGAGGGCGTGACCTTCGGCTACGCGGAGGGGCGCGACGTCCTCTCCGGCATCGACCTCGCGGTGCGGGCCGGCGAGACGGTCGCGTTCGTGGGGCCGTCCGGCGCGGGCAAGACGACGCTCTGCTCGCTCCTGCCCCGCTTCTACGAGGTGCGCTCGGGCCGCATCACGATCGACGGGACGGACATCCGGGACATGACGCTCGCCTCGCTGCGCCAGCAGATCGGCATCGTGCAGCAGGACGTGTTCCTGTTCGCGGGCACGATCCGCGAGAACATCGCCTACGGCCGGCTGGGGGCCGAGGAGGCCGACATCCTGGACGCCGCGCGGCGCGCGCGCCTCGACGCGGTGATCGCCGCGCTGCCGGAGGGGCTCGACACGGTCATCGGCGAGCGCGGCGTGAAGCTGTCGGGCGGCCAGAAGCAGCGCCTCGCGATCGCCCGGATGTTCCTGAAGAACCCGCCGATCCTGATCCTCGACGAGGCGACCTCCGCGCTCGACACCGAGACCGAGCAGGCGATCCAGGCCTCGCTCGCCGAACTCGCGGCGGGCCGCACGACGCTCGTCATCGCGCACCGCCTCGCGACGATCCAGAACGCCGACCGCATCGTGGTGGTGGACGAGACCGGCATCGCCGAGCAGGGCCGCCACCGCGACCTCGTGGCGGCGGGCGGCATCTACCGCCGCCTCCACGCCGCGCAGTACGGGCGCGCGGGGTAGGGTTGTTGGATGTGGATCTCGTAAAGCGACCCGAAGCGGGACTTGGCGCGGGAACCCTCTCCCCGTGGGAGAGGGTAGGGTGAGGGGTTACGAACTCTCCGGAGAGAGCGCACCCCCCTCACCCTGCCCTCTCCCCAACAGGGAGAGGGTTCCCCGCGCCAGACTCGAGCCCTGTTCGATCTAGAAGCAGCCGCGAACCCTCCGGTACAAACCCTTCATCCGTCGCAAGCTCTCCCGCCGCAGCGTCTCCCGGCGGATCACGGCGTCGAACGAGGTCCGGCTCATGGACGGATCGGTCGCCATGACGAGGTCGCCCATCGCTTCGCGGTCCCGATACAGCTCGTCGAGCGGCGTCGCGGTCGTGGCGGCGGAGTTGAGCCGCTCGGCGAACGGCTCGGAATGGAACCGCCGCACGATCGCGTCCTCCAAGAGCAGGCCCGGCGCGAACCGCGCGTGACGCTCGTCATAGGCGGTCTTGAGGAGATAGGCGGTGCCGCGGCACACGAGCGCGAGACTCGCGGCGATCGCCCGCCCGTCGAGCGTCAGCGTGTCCGCCATCGCGCCGACCGGGCCGGGGCCGTCCCGGAACAGGTCGTGCGCGAAACCCGCCATCTCCGGGCGGCTGGCAAGCGCCGTGCGCTGCGCGCCCTTCCAGCCCGCAGCCTCCAGTTGCAGGAAGCACGCGACGGCCTCGCCCAGGCCGTCGCCCCGTGTCACGGAGGCGAGCGCGACCTCGCCATGCTCCCGCAGACGCCGCCAGCGGCGGCCTAGGTCCTTGCGGCGCCCTGCCGGCAATTCGGCCGCGTAGGCCTCGTAATCGGCCCGCCGGTCGAGCACGGGCCGGGCGAAACGCCCGATCACCGCGAGCGCCCAGCCGCGCCGGCGCGCCTCGCCGATCAGCGCGGCGCCGATGCGGGACTCGACCGCGAGATGGGGCATGAGCCAGAGACGGTCGGGCCGCGACGCCACCGCGTCGAGCAGGAGAGCGACGTTGCCCGCGACGTCGCGTGCCGCGACGAGCGGCGTCGAGCAGGGCGCGAACGGGCTCGACCAGGCGCTCGCCGCGCAGGAGATGATCCCGAGCCGGACGGCGCGCGGACGGTAGGGCAGGAGCGCCGCGATGCGCCCGCCCGACCACGCGACCAGGAACCGGATATCGGCGGCGAGCCCGTGCGCCGCATGTGCGCCGATCGCCTGGCGCGTGAAGAACGGGGCCGGATCGGCCGCCTCCGCGACGAGCGCGTCCCACGCGGCCGCGTGCCGGATCATCTCCCCGAGTTCGAGATCGTCGAATCGGGTCGCCCTGCCGGCCGGGTGCGGGAGCGCCGCGGCCTCGTCGGGTCGCATGAGCGCGAGCGACGTCATCCCGGACGATTCCGGCGGGGCATGCGGGCGGGCCTCATGCGCCAGACCTACCACCGGCCGGTTAGGCGGCGCTTAAAACGTCAGAGCAGGCTCGCCCCGACATTGATGGCGAGCGCGAGCACCGTCGTGTTGAACAGGAAGGACAGGATGGTGTGCGCGAGGACGACACGGCGCATGCGGGTCGCGGTCACCGCGACGTCCGAGGTCTGCGAGGCCGCCCCCATGGTGAAGGAGAAGTACAGGAAGTCCCAGTAGTCGGGCTTCGATTCGCGACCCTTGTCGGTCGGGAAGGCGAGCCCGCGCCTGTCGTCCACGCCCGCGTAGTAGTCGTGCGCGTAATGCAGCGCGAACATCGTGTGCACGAAGACCCACGAGACCAGGATCGTGGCGGCGACGAGCGCGAGACGCCCGCCCTCGGCGCGCGCGCCCTCGTCCTTGATGCCGTGGAGCTCGAACCCGATCGCCACGAGGCTCGCGACCGCGGCCGCGGCCGTCAGCGCCAGGACCGAGAACGCCCCCACATCCTCCTTGTCGGCGCGGCGCTGCAGGTCCGCCTCGCGCGCATGCGCCATCATGAAGCCCGCCAGCACGAGATAGGCCGCGATGGCGAGGTCCCAGGCGAGGATCAGCCGCGTCGAGAGCCGGTCCAGCGGGATCGCGACCGCGAGCACCATGAAGAGCGCGAGGCCGATGAGGAGCCGGGGCCGTGCGGCGGCCGCGCGGGCGGCGATCCGCACGCGGGCGCGGGCTCGCGACCGCCGGAGCGCCTTGACGGTTCCCTGGGCGGCCGACACCGGCTCAGGCCGCCGGGAACGCGCCCTCGAACACGCTCTCGGCGATCGGCTTGCGCGTGTTCGGCATCTCGCGCGCGCGCAGGCCTTCGGCCAGCGTCGCGGGGTCGCCGAGCCGGCCGATCGCGAGCGCCATCTCGACGTTGAAGCCGAGCGGCACGCGCAGGGTCTCGGCCGCCTGCGCGAAGTTCAGCCCCACCATCCCGTGCGTGTACCAGCCCGCGAGATGCGCCTGGAGCGAGAGCGACATGTAGCCGGACCCGGCGTCGAAGGAATGCGTTCGGGACGGGACCGGCTCGTCCTTGCCCGGCACGGTCATGGTCTCGCAGGAGATGATGAACACGAGCGCCGACGCGTTCTTGCACCAGTCCGGGTTGGCGCCCGAGAGGAGGCCGAGCAGCGTGTCGAAATGCGGCGTGCCGCGCCGCCCCCACACGAAGCGCCAGGGCTGCGAGTTGTAGGAGGAAGGCGCCCAGCGCGCCGCCTCGAAGAAGCTCATCAGCGTCTCGACCGGCAGGTCCTCGCCCGAGAAGGCGCGCGGCGACCAGCGCTCCGTGAACATCGGGTCGATCGGGTGATCGGCGTGGCGGGTGTTCTCGATGGGCATGTGCGGTCTCGCGCGAAGATGTCGCCGCCGCTCTTCGCACCGCGCCCCCCGGGGTGGCAAGCGCGCCGCGTGCGCTCTCTTGAGTCGGACATTCCCCTTGGAACGGCCCTGTCGCCCGTGCGATGGTCCACGGAGAACGGAGCGGGCCGGCCAGGCCCGCAGGTCAGGGAGACCGACCCATGTACGCCTTCGAATACCTGAAGCCGTCGAGCGTCGCGGAGGCCGTCGCGATGCTCGCCGCGAACGAGGACGGCAAGTTCCTCTCCGGTGGCCACACGCTGCTCCCCGCCATGAAGCTGCGCCTCGCGGGCCCCTCCGCGCTCGTCGACCTCAACGGCATCGCAGAGCTCAACGGCATCTCGCGCAAGGGCGACACCCTCGTGATCGGGGCCCTGTCGCACCACCACGACGTGGCGGAATCGGCCGTGGTGCAGGAGGCGATCCCGACCTTGGCCGAGATGGTCGGAACGATCGGCGACCCTGCGGTGCGTCATCGCGGCACCATCGGCGGATCGATCGCGAACAACGACCCGTCGGCGGATTACGCGGCCGCCGCGCTCGCGCTCGGCGCCACGGTCGTGACGGACAAACGCCGCATCGCGGCCGACGACTACTTCCGGGGCCTGTTCACGACGGCGCTGGCCGAGGGCGAGATCGTGACCTCGGTCGAGTTCCCGGTTCCCCGGCGGATGGGCTACGCCAAGTTCCGCAACCCCGCCTCGCGCTACGCGCTCTGCGGCGTCTGCGTCGCCGAGACCGCGTCGGGCGAGATCCGCGTCACGGTCGTGGGCGCGGGCGCGGAGGGCGTGTTCCGGGTGACCGCGATGGAGAGCGCCCTCAAGGCCAGCTTCAACGCCGACGCGCTCAAGGGCATCGCGGTCGACCCGGACGGCATGGCGTCCGACATCCACGCCGACCAGGAGTACCGCGCCCATCTCGTGGGCGTCATGGCGCGCCGCGCGGTCGCGGCCGCGAAGTAGAGACGGGGCACCGTCCCCCCTCACCCTGCCCTCTCCCCATCGGGGAGAGGGTTCAGGTCGAGCCCTTCATCACCGTCATGGACACACGCCGACGCGCTCCCTCTCCCCAGGGGGGAGAGGGTCGGGGTGAGGGGGCGTATCCCTCGGAGACCTCGTTGACCCCCCTCCCCGCCTCCATCGACGAGACGCTGGCGATGCTCGGCCGCACGGGCTACGTGGCCGACCGCGCGCTCGCGACCGTGCTGTTCCTGGCGCTCCGGCTCGGGCGTCCGCTCTTCCTTGAGGGCGAGGCGGGCGTCGGCAAGACCGAGATCGCCAAGGTCCTGTCGGCGGCGCTCGGCCGCAAGCTGATCCGGCTGCAATGCTACGAGGGGCTCGACGTCTCCTCGGCCGTCTACGAGTGGAACTATGCCGGCCAGATGATGGCGATCCGGCTCGCGGAGGCCACGGGCCTGGCGAAGGCCGGCGGCGGCGTTGATCGCGGGGCGCTCGAGGCGGACCTGTTCTCGGCGCGCTACCTCGTGCGCCGCCCGCTGCTCGACGCGCTGGAGCCGCAGGAGGGCGGGCCGCCGATCCTCCTCATCGACGAGCTCGACCGGACGGACGAGGCCTTCGAGGCCTATCTCCTCGAGATCCTCTCCGACTACCAGGTGACGATCCCCGAGCTCGGGACGGTCACGGCCGCCGCGCCCCCGATCGTCATCGTCACCTCGAACCGCACGCGCGAGATCCACGACGCGCTGAAGCGCCGCTGCCTCTATCACTGGGTGGACTACCCGGACGCGGCGCGCGAGCTCGCGATCCTGCGCTCGCGGGTGCCGGACGCGTCGGAGCGCCTGTCGCGGGAGGTGGTGGCCTTCGTCGGCGCGATCCGCGGGCGGGATCTGTTCAAGGCGCCGGGCGTCGCCGAGACGCTCGACTGGGCGCAGGCGCTGGTCGAGCTCGACGCGGTCGCGCTCGACCCCTCGCTCGTCGCGGACACGATCGGCGTGCTCCTCAAGTACCAGGACGACATCCAGCGGATGGCGGGCTCGGAGACGCGCAAGGTCATCGACGACATCCGGGCCGAGCTGTCGTCCGACACGGTCGCG
>CAXUHE010000169.1:0-8543 GCA_964250725.1 uncultured Enterovirga sp.
ACGAGCGCGACCTCGATCGTGTCGCCGGCCGGCTCCTGGGTGAAGACCGATTCGTAGACGTCGAACACCGCGTCGCGCGGGCCGTCCTGCGCCAGCGTGAAGACCCGCTGGGCCGCCTGCACGACCTGTCCCGCCTCGGCGACGCGGGCCGTCACGATCCCCGGCACGCCGGCCCGGAGCACCGTGTAGGAGAGCTGGTCGCGGGCCGTGCCGAGCTGCGCGTTCGCGACGTCGAGCGCGCCTTGCGCCGAGCGGAACGCCTCCTCCGCCTGGTCGGTCTCGCGCCGGGTCGTGTAGCCGCGTGTGATCAGCGCCTTCTGCCGGTCGTAGGTCGAAGAGGCCTGCCGCAACTGCGCCTCGGCCGCCTGGACGTTCGCCTGCGCGGCGTCGAGCGAGGCGAGCTGCTCCTGCGGGTCGATCGTCGCCAGGACCTCGTCGCCGGTCACGTGCGCCCCGATCTCGACCTTGCGCTCGGCGATGCGGCCGCCGACCCGGAACGACAGGTCGCTCGTCACCCGCGCGGCGATCTCGCCCGTCAGCACGATGCTCGGCGCGTGATCCGAATCCGCGACCACCTGCGTCCTCACCTCGATCGCGGGCTTGTCCGGCAGCCGATCCGGCTGGCAGGCGCCGAGAGCCGCCGCCGCGAGGGCGACAGATGCGAGCCGGCAAGCCGTGCGAGAGGGGAGCAGTCGATCCAAGATGGAGGCACCTGATGCGCAGCACGTCCGGAGACCCGGAGGTCCTCGCGATCCGCAGCTAACATTGACTGACGGGAAGGTCAATGTAATGGGTAGCGTAACGATGGTTCAGGGACGGAGACGGGATTGGCCGGGATCAGGGCGCGCCGGAAAGCGGAACGGCCGGGCGAGATCCTGGAGGCGGCGTTCGAGGAGTTCGTGCTGAAGGGCTACGCGGCGACCCGCCTCGAGGACGTGGCGGCGCGCGCCGGCGTCACCAAGGGCACGATCTACTTCTACTTCGAGAGCAAGGAGACCCTGTTCGCCTCCACGATCCGCGAGTTGTCGAAGCCGACCCACGCGGCGCTCGCCGAGGACGAGAGCGACCGGACGGACGACATCCAGGCCTACCTGAAGGGCTACCTCAACCGGCTCTACCGCTTCATCGTCGACGACCAGCGCTCGCGCGAGCTCCTTCGCCTCCTCATCGCGGAGGCGGGGCGCTTCCCCGAGCTCGTCGACGAGCATTGCCAGGCGTGCATGGACCCGGTGATCGAGCGCCTGCGGGTCCGCCTGCAGGGCGAGGCGGCGCACGGGCGCATCCGTCCGGTCTCGCTGCCGGAGGCGGCCGAGGTCGTCCTCGGGCCGGCCCTCGCGCTCAACATCCTCCTCCTCATGTTCGCGAACCGCCGCCCGCTCGACCCGGAGAAGTTCATCGCGGCCCATCTCGACCTCGTGCTGCACGGGCTCCTGCCGGGATCGTGATATCCGCGTTTCGTGTTGCCGACGCTCTTGCAACGCACCGTCCAGGTGCGAGAACCGGGTATGACTTCATCGTGTAGCCCGGCGGAGGGCATCCAGGTCCGGTGATGGGGATCTGGTCCAGAAGCTTCGAAGAAGAAGCCATGGCCTGCGGACGACCGATTCATGTCGCTCCAGACGATCGTGATGGCGTTCCAGATGTCTTGCGGCCAGGTCGCCTCGATCGAGATCAAGAAGGGCTGATGATCCGATGTCGCCGCTTCCGTCAGATCCCGTGATAGGTGGGAGGACTTACAGCCTAGCTCACCTTCAGCCCTTCACGGTCGGAGTGACTCCCAAAGCGGACGGAGCGCCGACCTTCAAATTGTACGTTGCCTTCGGTTCTCATGTTTATTCGAAGGAATGGGACGCGACGCATCCGCGGGATCATCGTTTGGACGATGGCCGCGAGATCCGCTGTTTCTGCCCCGTGCGTCACGGCTATTCCTTGCACCTTCCAGGCATCGTGCAAGCCGCTGTCGGAGGACGGGCTTACTTCAGCCAGGGACGCAATTACCTGCTCATCGAAAATCTGCCCGGACTGAATGCGCCTTATGCTGTCTTCTTCAATCTCGAAGTCTCTCGTCATGGCAACTTCGACGCCGCGATGTTCGTGATTAGTGCATACGCGAAGCCGAACCTTCCACCGAAGCGAAGTCTGCCGGCTATAACGTTCGCGACCCTCGTCGCGAAAACGGTGCGTGGCGAGAAGATCGTGAAACCAAAAAAATAGCCCTCCTGAGAGGGCTATTTCTGTGCGAGAACCACCTTTCCACTGCGCGCCGCAGTACCCTCTCGGGCGGGATCGCCGTTTTTCACTCGCGTACGACGATGCCTGTCAACTAGCGCAAATGGGCGCAAGTTTCAATGGGACACACCGATTCCGGCGCCAGGGTGCTCCGAAGGCAGAGATGGCCATCGTCGTCGACCGTCCTCGGCCAAAATTCGTGCCCCGGCCACCACCCTAATCGACCACCACCTTGTAGCGCTCGCCGGTCTTGAGCGCCGCGCCCGGCTCCAGGCCGTTCAGCACGAGGAAGCGGTCGAGCGGGCGGTCGCTCGCCATGCGGGCCGCCATCGCGGCGGGCGTGTCGCCGGCCTCCGCGCGGATGACCGCGATCCGCTGCGGACGCAGCAGCGCCGCGTCCTCGGGGCCGAGCGGGCGGATGCCGGCCAACACCCGGTCGAACTCGGCATCGAGCGTCGCCCCGCCCGCGCGCGACGCCAGGATGAGGCGGAACGCCGTCGCGCCCATGCGCAAAGCGGCGAGGCGGAAGCTCCATTCGGTGCCGCGCGAGGCCGCGACCGCGACGGGCCGGCCGTTGACCTCGCGCGTCGTCAGGCTGTCCGGCGTGAGCGCGTCCGACCAGCTCGTGCGCAGGAGTTCGTCCAGCCCCGTCGCCTCGCCCGATTCGACCGCGTCGAAGAGGAGCCGCCGCTCGCCGTCGGGCGAGGACCCGAGGACCGCGCTCGGCGTGTTCTCCAAGCGCACGCCGTCCGGCGCCTCGAACGCGATGCCGAAGCGGGGATGCAGGAAGCGCCGGCCGCGCACGATGCCGTCGGACGGGTTGTCCCCGAACGCGATGCCGTCGATCGCCGCGAGGTAGGCGGCGCGCTCCGTCCGGCCGCCGGCCGCGTTGAGGCGCCGCGCCGCGTCGCGGGCCCGCGCGATGCGGGCGGGCGTGTCGGGATGGGTCGAGAACAGGTCCGGCCCGCCCCCGCGATCCGCCGGGGGCGCGCCGAACCCGGCGTAGCGCCCGAGCGAGGCCAGCGTCCTCACGCCGCCGAACGGGTCGTAACCCGCGGCCGCGACCGTCGCGATGCCGATCGCGTCGGCCTCGTATTCCTGGTCGCGCGAGAAGCCCGCAAGCGTCGCGCGCGAGCGGTCGCGCATCTGCGCGCTGCCGGCCGGATCGTTCAGCACGTCCGAGACGACGCGGGACACGAGCGTCGCGCGCGCCTCCATCTCGCCGCGCAGCGAGGCGTGGCGGCGCGTCACGTGCGCGATCTCGTGCGCCATCACGGCGGCGATCTCGGCCGTGTCGTTCGCGAGCGCCAGGAGGCCGCGCGTCACGTAGAGCCGGCCCGAGGGGAGCGCGAAGGCGTTGACGGAGGGGGCATCGAGGATCGTGACGTCGTAGGTCTCGCCCGGGCTCTCGGTCCTGGCGACGAGCCGGGACACCACCTCGGACAGGTACGCACGGGCGCCGGGCGCCCGCGCCTCGCCGCCGAGCGCCCGCACGAGCGCCGCATGGTCCGGGTCGGCCGCCCGCGCGAGCCCGGCCCGGGGCGCGGCCGGCGGGATCGGGACCGGCAGCGCGCCGGTCCGGTCCGACGCGCAGCCCGCGAGCAGGCAGGAGGCCAGCAGGCAGACGGCGATCGGGAGAATCGGCCCCCTCGTCCTCAACGTCGGCTCCAGCCTCCTCATCGTGGCCTGGGTATCTCGGGCCTGGCCATCTCGGGCCGCGGCACCTCGTCCAGGATCTCTAGCATATCGGCCGCCACCACCTCCATGCCGGGCGCGCGGCGCATCTCCAGCACGCCACGCGCGCGGACGTGACGACCGCGCAGCGCGTCCTGGCTCACGCCCGTCGCCACGAGGGAAGCCCAGCTCCGCTTGGGGAGCGTGACGCTGAAGTCGCGCGCGAAGTCGCGGCCGAAATTGAGGTAGGTGCGCTCGCGCCGGACCCCGACGCTCACGATCCGGCCCTCGACGATCGCGAAGGTCCCGGTCCGGGCCGCCAGACCGGCGAGGTCGTCGGCCGCGAGCGTCGCGGCCTCGCGCCACAGGCCCGTGCGGGCGGCGCGGGAGGACGCCTCGACCGCGAGGAGGCCCGGCCGGCAGAGCGCGCCGCGCGTGCCCGCATCCACGATCGCCAGCCCCTCGCCGACGAGGAGCTCGGCCGCGTCGACGGGGGCGGCACCCGGGAGGGCGAGGCGCGCCGGCACGCGGCCCCAGCGGTCGGGCGCGTCGATCCGGGTGATCTCGACGGGCTCGCCCGTGAGGGAGGCGAGCCACGCGCGGGCGCGGGAGGCCGCCGCGCCGGTCTCGGGTGGGCGGATGTCCGCGATGCGGAGCGTGGTCCCGCCCTCGATCAGGAGGTCGCCACCGGGCGAGATGCCGGCGACGCGCTCCCGGCTCACCGTGCCGGGACAGGTCTCGGGCCGCTCCGCGGCCATCGCGGCCGACGCCACGACGGCGAGCGCGAGAACCCAGACCGGCCGCATGTCGGCGGCGCGTCAGTTCGCCTGCTGACCCTCGCCCAGCTGCTTCAGGAACGCGTCGGCGCTGGAGATGTCGGCCTTGCCGGGCGAATCCTCGACGTTCACCGCGCGCACGACGCCGTCGTCGACGAGCATCGAGTAGCGCTGCGAGCGCGTGCCGAGCCCGAAGCCGGAGCCGTCGAAGGAGAGGCCGAGCGCCTTGGCGAAATCG
Source organism: uncultured Enterovirga sp. (assembly GCA_964250725.1). GTDB lineage: Bacteria > Pseudomonadota > Alphaproteobacteria > Rhizobiales > Beijerinckiaceae > Enterovirga. The sequence continues at coordinate 4,918 of CAXUHE010000169.1, forward strand.
GCGTTGCCGTCCGACAGCATCTCGACCTTGCCGTCGGCCTCGGCGGACTTGCTCCAGGCCTTGAGCACGAACACGTCGTTCACCGCCGTCACCAGCACGGCGTCGATCCCGGCCGCCTTGATCTCGTCCGCGCGCTGCACGTAGCCCGGCAGGTGGTTGCGGTCGCAGGTCGGCGTGAACGCGCCCGGCACCGCGACCAGCACGACCTTGCGGCCCCGGAACACGTCGTCCGTGCTCTTCGCGGCCGGCCCGTCCTCGGTCATCACCCGGAAGGTCGCCTGGGGCAGGTGGTCGCCGATCTTGATCGTCATCTCGCGTCTCCGATGGGGATGGGCGTCGATTACCGGACGCAGGCCGCGCCGTCGAGGCGGGGGGCGGATCCCGCGATGCAACAGGCTGGACAATCGCCGTCGCGTGCGTAGCATCGGCCGATGCGATCGCTCCGCTCCGCCAGCGCCTCCTCGGGTCCCGGCTACCTCGACGGCCAGATGCTCATCGCCATGCCGGGCATGTCGGACGAGCGGTTCCGGCGCACCGTGATCTACGTGTGCGCGCACTCCTCGGAGGGCGCGATGGGGATCGTTCTGAACAAGCCCGCGGCGGATTTGAGCTTTCCGGACCTCCTCGTGCAGCTCGACATCATCCCGCAGGATCGGGCGATCCGGCTCCCCTCCCGGGTCGAGCGCATGCACGTCCTGGTCGGCGGCCCGGTCGAGACGAGCCGCGGCTTCGTGCTGCATTCGCCGGACTTCTTCATCGACGATTCGACGCTGCCCATCGACGAGGGCGTGTGCCTCACCGCGACCGTCGATATCCTGCGCGCCATCGCGGGCGGGGGCGGGCCGGCGAGCGCCGTCCTGGCGCTCGGCTACGCGGGCTGGTCGCCGGGCCAGCTCGAGAGCGAGATCCAGGCGAACGGCTGGCTGAACTGCCCGGCCGACCCCAACCTCGTCTTCGGCCCCTCGCTCGACGCCAAATACGACCTCGCGGTGCGCAAGATCGGGATCGACCTCGGCATGCTGTCGAGCCAGGCAGGACACGCCTGAAAAGCCACGCCCGACACGAAGCCACGCCCGACACGGAGGCACGCCCGACACGGAGGCACGCCCGACCGGGAGGTACACTCCCGGGCCGGATCGTGACATAAGGCGCCCGACGAGATCGGGATGAACGTATGAGATCGATGACAACCGCCGCCCTCGGGGCGGCGTTCGCGCTGACGGCAGCGAGCCAGGCGCTCGCCATGACCCCGCAGGAGGAGGCCGTGTTCCGCCGCGTCTGCACGGGCGACTACATGCGGCTCTGCTCCATGTACGATCCCGGCTCGCCCGGCGTGCAGCAATGCTTCCAGGCCAAGATGGCCGAGCTGTCTCCGGGCTGCCAGACCGCGATCGTGGACTACAACAAGGCCAACGCGCCCGCCCCCACGCGCAGGCGCTGAGCCTCTACGCCGCCCGGACCTCGCCTCGCGGCTCCAGGGTCTCGGGCTGGAGGTTGCCCGGGTCGCCGCTGCGCGCCGCGTAGAACGAGGCGTTCTGCCCGCCCGCCAGCGCCTCGCGGGTGAAGCGGATCAAGTGATGGGCCACGAAGCCCATGTTGAAGATCGCCTCGATCTGGCCGCGCTTCAGCGCCTGCCAGGCGGCCCGCCAGAACACGCGGCGGTAGTCGGACCCGATCCCGATCCGCGTCACGATGTTGAAGCCGAGCACGAGTCCGCGGCGCAGGTTCGAGCGCGTGAGCTGCGCGCGCGCCGGCGTCTTGATGCGGTGGCGGTAGGTCGCGTCCATCTGGTGGACGAAGCGCGCGAACAGGTTCTCCGGCGTGTAGGCGTGCGCGATGGAGCGCCGCCACCCGTCCAGCACCTCCCCGTAGGGCTGCACGAAGCGCACGTTGGATTCCCGCGCGGGGTCGTGGTCGAGCCGGCCCGCCTTCTCGAGGCGGTCCCAGAGCGGGGTCTTCGGCAGCGCCTGCAGGAGATTGATCGTCAGCACCGGCACGTTCGACGCGTCCACGAAGGCGCGCAGCCGCTCCTCGCTCTCGGGGCTGTCCGAATCGAGCCCCATGATGATGCCCGACGTCACCTCGAGTCCGTAGCCGTTCAGGGTCTCGATCGATTGCAGGATCGGGAGCTTGGCGTTGTGGCCCTTGTCCATCTGGCGCAAAGCCGCCGGGTCCGGGGTCTCGATCCCCACGAACACCGTCATGAAGTTCGCCTGCCGCATCAGCTCCATGATCTCGGGCTGCTGGGCAAGGTTCAGCGTCGCCTCGCAGGCGAACTGGAGCGGGAAGCCGTTGCGCTTCTGCCACTCGACGACGTGAGGCAGCATCTCCCGCGTCGCCTTGCGGTTGCCGATGAAGTTGTCGTCCACGAAGTAGACGACGGCCGGGCGCACCGGCTGGGCAAGGAGCGCGTCGAGCTCGCCCAGGAGCTGCTCGGGCGTCTTCAGGCGCGGCTGCCGGCCGTAGAGCGCCGGGATGTCGCAGAACTCGCAGCGATAGGGGCAGCCGCTCGAGAATTGCAGGCTGCCGATCAGGTAGCGGCGCAGGGGCACCTGGTCGTAGGCGGGGGTCGGGAAGTCGCAGAGCGCCAGCCGCTCGACGGTCTCGAAACGCACCTGCTCGGGCGGACGCGCGACGCTCGCGTCGAGGGTCGCGATCAGCCGGTCCGTCGCGTCGCCCATCTCGCCGATATGCAGGTAGTCGAACGCGCCGTACCATTCGGGCGCCCCCGACACGGAGGGGCCGCCGAGAGCCGTCACCTTGCCGGCCGCGGCGGCGCGCGACCGGATGTCCTCGATCTGCGGCGCCTGGACGTGCATGCCGCTCACGAACACGACGTCCGCCCAGGCGAAGTCGTCGGGTGTCGCGCGGGCGATGTTCTCGTCCACGACGCGGACGGGCCAGGTCTCCGGCATGTAGGCCGCGATGAGGAGGAGGCCCTGCGGGGGCATGAAGGCCTTCACGCCGCCCATCAGCGGGTAGGCGTGGGCGAAGGTCCCGAAGGCCGGCGTGTAGGCGGGAAATATGCAGAGAACGCGTCTCGAATTCACGACATCGATCTGGCTTCGCACGTGTCCGTCCCGGTTGAGCGTCGAATCCGCAGCGTATCCGTAACTTACATACGCCCGTTCGGTTCGTCATGGGGGAGCTTGTCTTGCGTGGATGCGAGGAGGAAGCCTCGATTCTCGCCGACAGAGCCGCCGCCCTATCCCTCCCCGCCGGGGAGGGCCGAGCCGGCGAAGCCGACCGGGGTGGGGACACCCCCCCCTCGGCAGCCGCCTCGCGGCCGCCACCTCCCCCTGCGGGGGAGGATCATCCGCCCCAGGCCTACCCCCTCGCATTCTCCCGCGGCGGGCCGAGGAAGGCCGGGACGATCACGAAGGCGGCCGCCAGCGTGAAGACGAGCGAGATCGTGAGGAGCTTCCCCATGCTGGCCGTGCCCGGATGGTGCGACAGCCAGAGGCTCCCGAAGGCGACGCCCGTCGTCAGCGAGGAGAAGAAGATCGCGCGCGTCAGGCTCGACGCCAGGAGGTCCGCGACGCCGTTGCGCCACGCGATCATGTAGTAGATGTGGAAGTTGACCCCGACCGCCAGCATCAGCGGCAGCGCGATGATGTTGGCGAGGT
>CAXUHE010000170.1:0-3140 GCA_964250725.1 uncultured Enterovirga sp.
CTACATCACCTGGCTCCTCAAGGACACGCCCGGCTGGGACCGCGAGCATATCGAGCAGGTCTTCGAGGCGGGCTCGCGCACCGACGCGCCCTTGCGCGAGCCGGTGCCGGTCTACTGGACCTACATCACCGCCTGGGCGGCGCCGGACGGCCTCGTGCAGTTCCGCGACGACATCTACAACCGCGACGGCCTTGGGTCGATCCCGGTCGCGTCGCGCGACCCGACCCCGATGGACCCTGACGAAGCCTTCATGCAGAACTGAGGGTCACAGGTGGCCGTCTCCGGGCCCGGCCCGGGGAGTCGCCGTCGCGGGAACCCGCTCCGTCCGGCCACATGACCCGGTCGTACTCGCCCTCCGCCAGACCGTAGCTGTCGCCCGCGCCGTATCTCCCGCTGACAGCACGGCTGCGTTGCGTCGACCATCTTCCGCATGCCGTCGTTCCCGACGAGCTGATGGCCTGGAGGTGGTCGAGAGCGGTTCTGCGGAGATGCCTGATCGTGGCGGTGCCGCCGAGACCCGCTCCCAGGCACGGGACATCGAGCTGATTGGCGTTCCGTGCTGCCCTCAGCCACTCTCGTCGATCGGGATGCCGCCCTTGAATCCCATCTCGGATTGCAGCCCGCGCATCAGGCGCTCGACCTCCTCGGCGAGGAAACGCCGCTCGGCCTTGTCCGTCACGTCGGTCACGAACCCCACCTCGGCGTAATCGGAGACGAGCCGAAGCCGGGCGAGTTCGAGCTGCTGGTCCAACTCTTCGGGGCGGACGCGGAGCGCGAGCTCGAGGGCCGCGAGCGTCGCCCGCTCGAGCACCACGACGCGGGCCCTCAGTTGCAAGATCTCCCGGCGGTCCGCGCCGAGCCCGCCCATCGACATGGCTCGATAACCGTCGTCGCGAGACCCGGTTTCCGCGAGCGCGCGGCTTCGTACGCCGGCTGACGCAGAATTGATCGAGGCCTCACGCATCGGGACACCAAGAGCCGGCCGGTGCGGCCGCCGCCCGCACCGGCAGCGGCTGCCGCAAGGCTGACTCCTAAGCCGGCAGGACGACCACCTTCGTCTTGACCGGCGTGCGTGAATAGAGGTGAATCATGTCCTGGCTGAGCAGGCCGACACAGCCGCTCGTGACTCCCGTTCCGATCGATTCGGGATCGCTGCTGGCGTAGATCGTGTAGAGCGTATAGGCGCCGTTCCGGTAAAGATGGAGCGTGCGGGCCCCGAGCGGGTTGTCGAGTCCGCCCGGCATGCCACGGGCATATCTGGCGGCCTCGGGCTGGCGCCGGATCATCTCCGCGGGTGGCGTCCAGGTGGCCCATTCGGACTTGCGTCCGACATAAGCGTCACCGCTCCACCGGAACCCGTCGCGGCCGACATTGGCCCCATAGCGGGTGGCGGATCCGTCGTCCTCGACGCGGTAGACGTAGTAATTACCGGGATCGACGATGATCGTACCGGGCGCTTCCTTGGTGTCGTAGCGGATTGTCCGGCGGTAGTATTTGGGATCGACCTTGCTGACATCGACCGCCGGGATGGGGAACTTCTCCGCGGGCACCGGCCCATAGATCATCGCCGCCTCGGCAAGGCTCATGCCGTCGATCGTCGCGCAACCGGCCAGCCCCAGCGCGCCGAGACCCATGGCGGAGCCGCAAAGGAAAGACCGGCGGTTGAGCAGCTCCGACCGGCGCCCGGGCAAGGCTGCCTCATCCCTTTCGCCGGCATCGGCATTCCCACTGTCGACCATCATGCTCTTGGACTTCCCATCCTGCTGCCCGACGAGGACTCCGCCGGTATACACCCGCCGATCGTCCCTGCCGGGCCTAGAGTGCCGTCACACGGCGTGATTGGCAATCGCGAGCCTTCGCCGCGCGGGCATCAGGTCCCTCCGGTGGGTCCTCACTCCGACCTTCTCGCACGCGAGAGGGGGCGCGCCGAGCTGGATCTCGGTTCCGTGATCCTCCGGCGGGAGAGAGCGCGCGCCGGGATCACCAGCCCCACCACCCCGCCACCGCCCGCCGGAGCGGGTTCGCGGGGTCCGACAGGAGCTTGAGCGCCATCGCGCAGGAGATGACGACCAGCAGCGGGCGGATGAGGCGGGCGCCCAGCCGGATCGCCAGCGCGGAGCCGACCTGCGCACCGAGGGTCGCGCCCACCGCCATCACGAGGCCGGCCGGCCACACGACCGCGCCCGTCGCGGCGAAGAGCGCGAGGCCACCGAGGTTCGAGGAGGCGTTCGCGAGCTTGGTGTGGGCGGTCGCCCGCACCACGCCAAAGCCCAGCAGCGTCACGAACCCCACGGTGTAGAACGATCCCGCACCCGGGCCGAACACCCCGTCGTAGAAGCCGACGAGCGGCACGATCGTCGCGGTGAGAAGCGCCGGGCCGATCCGCGCCGCCGCGTCCGCGTTCGACATCTTCCGCGCGCTCGCGAAGTAGATCGCCACGCAGACGAGCACGCAGGGCACGGCCGCGTCGAGCACCGGGCGGGATACGAGGCTGACCGAGCGCGCGCCCGCGACCCCGGCCAGAGCCGCCACGACCGCGATGGGCCACGCGCTCCGCCACTCGATCAGCCCGCGGCGCCAGAAGGCGAGCGTCGCCGAGACCGTGCCGGCGGAGCCTTGCAGCTTGTTCGTCGCGATGGCCGAGACCGGATCGAGCCCGGCGAGCAGCAGGGCCGGCACGGTGACGAGCCCGCCGCCGCCCGCGATCGCGTCGAAGCAGCCGGCCGCGACCGCCACGAGGAAGAGCAGGCCGAGGGTCGCGAGGTCGACGGACGAGGCGAGGTCGTGAGTCATATGCGCTTCTTGCACGAGGTCGTCCGCGAGTCGCACGATGTCGCGTGGCACGACCTCGCGCCCCGTGGTAAGCGCCATACCTCTTGATCCAATGTCGGGTCCCGCGCCGCAACCCGCCTCGGGCGGCGTCGGACCCGACCCGCAGAGGCCCCGATGAGCGCGTCCCCCGCCAACTACCAGCTCTCCAACAGCTTCTTCTCGGCCGACCTCGCGGCGGCCGACCCCGAGATCGCGCGCGTCGTCGGCCAGGAGCTCGGCCGGCAGCAGGACGAGATCGAGCTGATCGCGTCCGAGAACATCGTGTCGCGCGCCGTGCTGGAGGCCCAGGGCTCGGTGATGACCAACAA
>CAXUHE010000170.1:3150-8519 GCA_964250725.1 uncultured Enterovirga sp.
CGAGGGGTATCCGGGCCGGCGCTACTACGGCGGCTGCGAGTTCGTGGATATCGCCGAGCGGCTCGCGATCGAGCGCGCCTGCCGGCTCTTCGGTTGCGGCTTCGCGAACGTGCAGCCGAACTCGGGCTCCCAGGCGAATCAGGCCGTGTTCATGGCGCTGATGAAGCCCGGCGACACTTTCATGGGGCTGGACCTCGCCTGCGGCGGGCACCTCACCCACGGGGCGCCCGTCAACATGTCGGGCAAGTGGTTCGACGTCGTCTCCTACAAGGTGCGGCCCGAGGACCAGCTCATCGACATGGACGAGGTGGCGAGGCTCGCGCAGGAGCACCGCCCCAAGGTGATCGTGGCGGGCGGCTCGGCCTATTCGCGCCACTGGGACTTCGCGCGCTTCCGCGAGATCGCGGACGAAGTGGGCGCGTTCTTCATGGTCGACATGGCGCATTTCGCCGGGCTGGTGGCCGGCGGCGCGCACCCCTCGCCCTTCCCGCACGCGCATGTCGCGACGACCACCACGCACAAGACGCTGCGGGGCCCGCGCGGCGGCATGATCCTGACGAACGACGAGGCGCTGGCGAAGAAGTTCAACTCGGCCGTCTTCCCGGGCCTCCAGGGCGGGCCGCTCATGCACGTGATCGCCGCGAAGGCAGTCGCGTTCGCGGAGGCACTGCGGCCGGACTTCAAGCTCTACGCTCACGCGGTCGTCGAGAACGCGCGCGCGCTCGCCGACGCTCTCTCGTCGGCCGGCTACCCGATCGTCGCGGGGGGCACGGACAACCACCTCATGCTGGTGGACCTGCGCTCCCGCCAGATCACCGGCAAGGCCGCCGAAGCGACACTCGGCCGGGCCAGAATCACGTGCAACAAGAATGGGATACCGTTCGACCCCGAGAAGCCGATGGTGACCTCCGGCATCCGGCTCGGCGCCCCTGCGGCGACGACGCGCGGCTTCGGGCAGGCCGAGTTCCGGCGTGTCGGCGAGATGATCGTCGAGGTGCTGGACGGGCTCTCGCGCTCGGGCGAGGCCGGCAACTCGGACGTCGAGGCGGGCATCGCGGGGCGCGTGCACGACCTGACGCGGCGCTTCCCGATCTACTGAAGGCGGCCCGCGCTCGAGCGATGCGCTGCCCCTATTGCGGCTCGCCGGACACGCAGGTGAAGGATTCACGCCCCGCGGAGGACCAGGTCGCGATCCGCCGCAGGCGCGTCTGCCCCGATTGCGGCGGGCGGTTCACGACCTTCGAGCGCGTGCAGCTGCGAGACCTCACCGTGGTGAAGCGCTCGGGGCGTCGCGTGCCCTTCGAGCGGGACAAGCTCGTGCGCTCGATCGAGGTCGCGCTGCGCAAGCGGGCGGTCGAGCCGGAGCGGATCGAGCGGCTCGCGAGCGGGATCGTGCGCCAGCTCGAGAGCGCGGGGGAGAGCGAGGTCACGAGCCAGCAGGTGGGCGAACTCGTGATGGAAGGCCTGCGCTCCCTCGACGACGTCGCCTATGTGCGATTTGCCAGCGTCTACAAAGATTTCCGTGATGCGCGCGATTTCGAGGAGCTGCTGAGGCGTCTCACGACCAAAGACGCGGCCCCGGACGGAATCGACCTTCCGTCCAAGTTGCCGGAATGATTGCCGGTCATCAAGATGAGGTCGACCGCCGGCTCATGGGGTTCGCCCTTGCGCTTGGCCGTCGCAACCTCGGCCTCACTTGGCCGAACCCCTCGGTTGGTGCGGTCCTGGTCCGGGAGGGTCGCATCCTGTCCCAGGCCGTGACCCAGCCCGGCGGCCGGCCGCATGCCGAGCCCGTCGCTATCGCGAAGGCCGGGGAGGGCGCGCGGGGTGCGACGCTCTATGTCTCGCTCGAACCCTGCTCCCATCATGGCCGCACGCCGCCCTGCGCCGAGGCGATCGTGGCGGCCGGGATCGGGCGCGTCGTGACGGCCCTGGAGGACGCGAACCCGCTGGTCACGGGTCGCGGTCATGCCATCCTGCGCACGGCCGGCATCGCGGTCACGACGGACGTCCTGGCCGCCGAGGCGGCGCGCGACCATGCCGGCCACCACCGGCTTGTCCGGGCGCATCGTCCGCAGCTCACGCTGAAGCTCGCCCGGACCGCGGACGGTTTCGCGGCCCGGCTTGGCGGAGGTCGGCTCCACATCACCGGGGAGGTCGCGAATGCGCGCACCCACATGCTGCGCGCGCACTCCGACGCCATCCTGGTCGGGGTCGCGACGGTTCTTGCCGACGACCCGCGGCTCGACGTCCGGCTGCCCGGGCTGGAGGCGCGGCGGCCCGTCCGGGTCGTGCTCGACTCGGCGCTGCGGATCGACCCGTCGGCGCGGCTCGTGGCGGGCGCCGCCGCCCAGCCGACCTGGATCGTCTGCACGGAGGCGGCCGGGACCGCGCCAGAGCGGCGCTTGCGCGAGCGCGGCGTCGAGGTGATCCGTACCTTGGAGACGGGCGACGGACGCGTCGATCTCGCGGCTGCGCTCCGCGCGCTCGGCGCCCGCGGATTGACGCGGGTGCTGTGCGAGGCAGGACCGACGCTGGCCGGCGCCCTTGCGGCGGCAGGCCTCGTCGACGACATGGTGCTGATCACGAACAGCAAACGGCTGGGCGAGCGCGGCGTGCCGGCGATCGGCCCGGCGCTGGAGCTGGTGGCAGCCGGGTTGCGGCCGGTCTCGTCAGAGCGGGCCGGCGAAGACCTGATCGAGATCTGGGAGAGGATCGACACATGTTCACCGGGCTCGTGACGGATGTCGGCACCGTCGTCGGACGGGCCGGCGAGGAGCGGCTGCGACGATTCCGCATCGCGTGCGCCTACGATCCGGCCTCGATCTCGCTCGGCGCGTCGATCGCCTGCTCCGGCCCCTGCCTGACGGTCGTGGCGTCCGGACCCTCCGAGGCGGGCGCGTGGTTCGAGGTCGACGTCGCGGCCGAGACGCTGGAGCGCACCAACGCGGGCGACTGGCGCGAGGGCGCGCGCCTCAACCTGGAGCGCTCGCTGAAGATCGGGGACGAGCTCGGCGGGCACATCGTGACCGGCCACGTCGACGGCACGGCGGAGATCCTGTCGCGCGACGAGGTGACCGATGGGGCCTGGGGGGCGAGCGCCCGCTTCGTCATGCGTGCGCCTGGCCCGGTCGCCCGCTTCATCGCCGAGAAGGGCTCCGTCACGCTGGACGGCACGTCGCTGACGGTCAACGGCGTCTCGGGCGATACGTTCACGGTGCTCATCATCCCGCACACCCTGGGCGTCACGACCTGGGGTGAACGGCGGGCGGGCGATCGGCTCAACCTCGAGGTCGACCTGATGGCGCGCTACGCGGCGCGCCTTGTGGAGGCGGGGCAGGGGGGATAGTGACCTGCCTTCCACAGTCGCGGCACCGCCCTGCGCGTCCAACGTCTGAATGAGGAACGTGGCGCCCGACGCTACGCATAGAACATGGTCGCACTATCCAGAGATCGAGGCGGCCCCGAGCGCATCCCTGGCGCGCGCGTGCTCGTCGTCGAGGCGCGCTACTACGAGGGCCTCGCGGACGAGCTGCTCGGCGGCGCCCGGGCGGCGCTGGAGGCGGCCGGCGTCGAGGTCGAGGTCCTGACCGTCGACGGCGCGCTCGAGATCCCTGCCATGATCGCGATCGCGCTCGACGCCGGTCTCGCGCAGGGCCGGCCCTATCACGCGGCCGTCGCGCTCGGCTGCGTCATCCGGGGCGAGACGGGGCATTACGACATCGTGGCGGGCGAGAGCGCGCGCGCCCTCATGGACCTCTCGGTCCAGCGCCGGTTCCCCATCGGCAACGGCATCCTGACGGTCGAGACCGAGGCGCAGGCCTGGGCGCGGGCGCGCGTGTCCGATATGAACAAGGGCGGCGGCGCGGCGCTGGCGGCTTTGGGCGTGCTGCGTCACGCGCGCCGGCTCGGAGCCACGCCCCGTGGCTAAGCCCGGCGAACGCAGCGCCTCGCGCCTCGCGGCCGTGCAGGCGCTCTACCAGATGGACGTCGCGGGCAAGGGCGTGATCGACGCGATGGCGGAGTTCGAGGCCTTCTGGATCGGCCGCGAGGTCGAGGGCGTCGAGCACCAGCCGGCCGAGAACGCGTTCTTCCGCGAGCTGCTCGCGGGCGCGGTCGGCGAGCAGATCCCGGTCGACCGCGCGGTCGACGCCGCGCTGGCGGAGGGCTGGCCGCTCACCCGGATCGAGGCCGTGCTGCGCGCGATCCTGCGCGCGGGCGCCTACGAGCTCCTGTTCCGCAAGGACGTGCCCGGGCGCGTCGTCATCTCCGAATACGTGGACGTGGCGCACAGCTTCTACGGCGGGGACGAGCCGGGGCTCGTGAACGGCGTCCTGGACGCGGTCGCCCGCCAGGCACGGCCGAAGGAGATGCGGCCCAGGGACGCGAAGGAGCGCCCCCGGCAGACCCGGGCCGGCGGAGGCTGACTGAAAGGTGGCGCGGGCCGGCGAGGACGAGCTGATCGCGCGCTACTTTGCGCCGCTGGCCGGTCCCGGCGGGCTGGGACTGAACGACGACGCGGCGCTGGTCGCGGTGCCCCACGGTCACGAACTCGTGGTCACGGTCGACGCGGTCGTGGCGGGCGTGCATTTCTTGGCCCGCGACCCGCCGGCCTCGATCGCCGTCAAGGCGCTGGGCGTGAACCTCTCCGACCTCACCGCCAAGGGCGCGGAGCCGGTCGGCTTCGTGATGGCGCTGGCGCTGCCGGAGGACTGGACGGAGGATTGGCTCGCGGCCTTCGCGGGCGGCCTCGGGGGCATGGCGGAGCGGTGCGGCTGCGCCTTGCTCGGCGGCGACACGGTGCGCGCGGCGGGGCCGCTCTCGGTGTCGATCACCGCCTTCGGCTCCGTGCCGGCGGGCCGCATGGTCCGGCGCACCACGGCCAAGGCCGGCGACCTGATCGCCGTCACGGGCACGATCGGCGACGCGGCGCTCGGGCTCGACCTCCTGACCGGAACGCCCGCCTGGGCGCTCGGCCTCTCGGCGGAGCACCGCAGGTTCCTGGAGGACCGCTACCGCCATCCCCAGCCGCCCCTCGCGTTCGCGGCCCCGCTGCGCGAGCACGCGAGCGCCGCCATGGACGTCTCGGACGGGCTCGTGGGCGATCTCGCCAAGATGCTGCGCGCCTCCGGCGTCACGGGCGACCTCGACCTCGACCGCATCCCACTCTCGCCGGCCGCACGGGCCGCGCTCGCGGCGGAGGCCGCCTCCCAGGACACGGCTATCGCATATGGCGCTGAGCGCCCGGTTCACCTCTCCTCGGCGGGGCCTTCTGCAGTTCCCGTCATTGCGAGCGGAGCGAAGCAACCCAGCGGCGCGACGCGGCGGCCCCTGGGTTGCTTCGTCGCTGACGCTCCTCGCAATGACGG
>CAXUHE010000171.1:0-8506 GCA_964250725.1 uncultured Enterovirga sp.
CAGGGGCGCGAACTTGCGCAAGCCCTCGAGATCCGTCGATTGCAGCGTGTACTGATACTGGCTGCGCGACTGGACCGCCCCGATATTGATGGACGTGACCGGCTGGAAGTAGGCGTTGATGCCGGGAACCGCGGCAGTCGCGCGCCGCAGCCGCGCGATGACGCCGAGCGCGTCGGTCGTCCGCTCCGGCTTATCGCGCAACGTCACGAAGAGGCGGCCCGAATTCGTGGTCGAGGCCGGGCCGCCGCCGCCGACTGTCGACATCAGCGACGTGACGTCCGGGTCCTGGCGCACGACGCGGGCGAGCTCCGCCTGACGCGCCACCATGGCGTCGAAGGACGCGTCGTCGGGGCCCAGGGTCGACGCGACGAGCAGCCCGTTATCCTCGGACGGAAAGAAGCCCTTCGGGATGTCGCGGTAGAGCAGGTAGGTGATCGCGAAGGTGCCGATCGTGACCGCGAGCATGATCGCCGGCACCATCACGACCTTGCGCAAGGCCCAGCCGTAACCCCGCGTCAGCGCGGTGAAGCCGGCCTCGAAGCCGCGCAGCACGAAGTTGTGCCGCTCGTGATGGTCGATGGGCTTCAGGAGGCGCGAGCACAGCATCGGGGTCAGCGTCAGCGAGACGATGCCCGACAGGATGATCGCCATCGAGATGACGAGCCCGAACTCGGAGAACATGCGTCCGACGACGCCCCCCATGAAGAGGACCGGGATGAACACGGCGACGAGCGAGACCGTCATCGACAGGATCGTGAAGCCGACCTCGCGCGAGCCGATCAGCGAGGCGGGGTAGGGAGCCTGCCCCTCCTCGACGTGCCGCATGATGTTCTCCAGCATCACGATCGCGTCGTCGACCACGAAGCCGACCGAGAGCGTGAGCGCGAGGAGCGATATGTTGTCGATCGAGTGCCCGAGCGCGTACATGCCCCCGAAGGTGCCCGCGAGCGAGATCGGCAGCGCGATGGCCGGAATGATGGTCGCCCTGACCGAGCGCAGGAACAGGTAGATCACCAGGATCACGAGCAGCATCGAGAGGCCGAGCGTGAACTCGACGTCCTCGACCGCGTGGCGGATCGGCACCGAGCGGTCGTTCTGAATGTCGATCGACACGCCGGCCGGGAGCTCCGCCCGGATCGCCGGCAGCAGCGCCTTCGCGCGGTCGACGACCTCGACCGTGTTGGCGTCCGGCTGGCGCTGGACCGCCAGGATGATGGCGCGCCGGCCGTCGAGCCAGCTCGCGACCTTGTCGTTCTCGACGCCGTCGACGGCGGTCGCGAGGTCGGCGACCCGCACCGGCGCGCCGTTCTGCCACGCGACCACGATCGGCATGTAGTCGACCGCCCGCATGATCGGGCCCGTGGCGTCGAGGATCGACGTGCGCGCTCCCTGGTCCATCGAGCCGACCGGCTTCGAGGAGTTCGCGGTCGCGAGCGCGGCCTGCATGTCCGCGAGGCTCAAGCCCCGCGAGGCGAGCTGGTTCAGGTCGGCCCGCACGCGCACGGCGTATTTCTGGGTCCCGTAGACGAGAACCTGCGCCACACCGGGCAGCGTCGAGAGGCGCGGCACGATGTTCGACTGCGCGAACCGGTCGACGTCCGAGAGCCGGGCCTGATCCGACGAGACCGCCATGAACAGGATCGGCTGGTCGGCCGGGTTGACCTTCCGGAAGCTCGGCGGCGTCGTCATCTCGATCGGCAGGCGGCGCTGCGCGGTCGAGATCGCGGATTGCACGTCGAGCGCCGCCCCGTCGATCGACCGGTTGAGGTCGAACTGGAGCACGATCGAGCTCTGCCCGAGGATCGACGTCGAGGTCATCGCGGAGACGCCCGCGATCGTGGAGAACTGCTTCTCCAGGATGGACGCCACCGACGAGGCCATCGTCTCGGGGCTCGCGCCCGGGAGCGATGCCGAGACCTGGATCGTCGGGAAGTCGACGCGCGGCACGGCCGCCACCGGCAATTGCCGGTAGCCGAACAGGCCGGCCATCACGATCGCCACCATCAAGAGGATGGTCATCACCGGACGTCGAATGCAGAGTTCCGACAGCATCTCAAGCCCCTCGCGTATCGCGCCGGGTCCGGGCCCCGCGCGGATCGTTGGTCTGGTTCGTCATCCCCGGCGGGCCGCCGAGGACGCATCGTCGGTGCGCTTCGCGACGCCCTCGCCGGTGGCCTGCACCTGCACGGCCGCGCCGTCGACGAGCCGCAGCTGGCCGTCGGTCACGACCTGCTCGCCGACCTTCAGCCCCTGCGAGATCACGCTGTCCGCGCCGACGATGCGCGCCACCGTGACCTGGACGAGCTCCGCCTTGCGCCCGTCCCGCACCGCGAACACGTAAGCGCCGCGCTGACCGAGCTGAACCGCGTTCGAGGGCACGGTCACGGCCGCGGCCTCGATGCCGAGCACGGCCTGGACGGTCACGAAACCGCCCGGCCAGAGCAGCTCCTTCGCGTTCGGAAAGACCGCCTTGGCGAGCACCGTCCCGGTCGCGAGATCGACCGTGTTCTCCACGAACGCGATGGTGCCGGACACGACCTCTCGGCCGTTCTTCGCGTCCACCCTGACCGTGCCGGCCGCGAGCGCCGTCCGTAAGTCGAGGAAGACCGATTGCGGCACCGCGAAGGACACGTAGATCGGATCGATCTGGTTGACGGTCGTGATCGGCTGCCCATCGGCCAGCCGGACCGCCGTACCGACCTTGAGCGGGATCGACCCGATGCGGCCGGAGACCGGCGCACGCAGCTCGGTGTAGGAGAGTGCCGCCTTGAGGTTGTCGTGTTGCGCTTCGTCGGCCGCGAGCTGCGCCTCCTGCACCTTCACGCTCGTGGCGGCGGTGTCGCGCTGGACCTCGCTCGTGATGCGTTTGGACAGGAGGTCCTCGGCGCGCGCGAGGTCGCGCCGCAGCTGCTCGATCTGCGCCTTGTCCTTCATCACCGTCGCGGCCGCCTGAGCGAGCTGCGCCCTGATCGTGCGTGAATCGAGCCGGACCAGGAGGTCGCCCTCCTTGACCAGTGCGCCTTCCTTGACCGCGATCTCGACGATCTCGCTGTCGATGCGCGACTTGATCTGGATCGACGCGACCGCCTGCACCGTGCCGACCGCGTCGACCGTGACGGGCAGCCGCTTCACCTCGACCGGCGCGACGGAGACCGGCACGGCTGCCACGCGCCGGGCCGGGGCCGCCGCGGCGGGGCTCTTCTCGGGTTCGAGATAGGCCGCCGTGAAGGGCAGCTTCTCGACGGCGAGGCGCCTGGCGTCGTCGCGCTTCCACCAGAGCGCCGCGACCGCGCAGGCGAGGACGATGAGAACGAGGGTACGGCGCATCAGGTGGTCGCTCTCGAAATTGGGCCGGAGATGGGACGTGCCGAAGAGGACGGTGTGACCGAGCTGTGCCCGTGGCGGAGGAGGATGCCGTGAAGCAGGAGATCTGTGATGGTCGCCGTCGCGGTCGCGTCCGACATGCCGGTCGCGGCCGCGCTCCAGATCATGCCGATCACGAGTTGGGCGATCGCCTCGCCATCGATCTCGCGCACGTCGCCGTCGCGCGCGCCCGCCTCGATCACGACCGCGAAGGCGCGGCCGATCCGGGCCCGGCGTTCCCGGAAGATCCGGCGCTTCGAGCGATCCGCGAAACCGGTGGTGTCGCCCATGATACGGGGCGACACCAGATGGTCGTGGAAGGTCGGGATGATCTCGCGCACGAGGTCGCGGATGCGGACCTCGACAGGGTCGGCGCGGCCCATGACGCGGGTCAGACGGAACTCGAGGTCGTCGAGCGCCGCCACGAAGACCTCGGAGAACAGCTCGTCCTTGCCCGCGAAGTACCGATAGAGCGTCGGCTTACCGACGCCGGCCTCCTGCGCGATCTCGTCCATGGAGACAGAATCGAAGGAGCGGAGCGCGAAGACACGGGAGGCGGCCGCGAGCATCCGCCCGCGTCTCTCTCCCCGCCAACTCTCTTCGACGAGCCCGTCCATCAAGCGTCCGATTTCGCAGATGCCGATTGATAGAACCCGGCAGTTCTATTGTCTAGTGCGATGCAACATCGGACCGGACCGGATCGAGGCCGTGGCGGGGACGAGGACCGGGCGATGGCGGACGGCTCGCGTTGCCACCCTCACAGGCTCGGGTCTCAGCAAGAGCTGTGCCGCTTCGACAATATGCAGTCCCGCGAAGGGCAGGGAGAGCCGGCTGCCGAGCGCCTCCCAGGCTCCGGCCCCGCGGAGCAGCATCCGGCTCGCGAGGGGAGGCATGTAGAGGGTCTCTGCCCAGCGCTCCGGCGCGAGCGATGCCCCCCGCATCAGGTCGCGCAGCTGCGACCGGCTGAACGGCTGCCCGTAGCCGAAGGGCGTCGTGTCGAGCCGGGCCCAGAGCCCTCGCCGGTTCGGACATACGAGGACGACGCGCCCGCCGGGCGCGAGGACCCTGGCGACCTCCCGCAGGAGCTCGGAAGGGTCGGACACGGTCTCCAGCGCATGCACCACGAGCACGCGGTCGAAGGCACCGTCCGGCAGCGGCAGCATCAGCGGGTCGACGAGGGTCGAGCGCGAGCCCGCCGCGCCCGGCCAGCGCACGACGCCGAGCCCGGCCGGCATGAACGCGAGAGCGCGTCGGCAGCGTCCATCGATATCGAGATAGGGTGTCGCGTAGCCGAGACCGAGGACGTCGCGGCCCGAGAGATCGGGCCAGAACCGGTCGATCGTCCGCCCCACGTAGCGGCGCGCCACCATCCCGAGCGGGCTCGCGTAGAAGGCGAGCTGGTCCTTGATGTCGACGCTCATCCTCCCCACCACCTCCCGCGCCATGCCGGCTTGTGCCTAGACATGGCGGCACCTCGCGCGATGTTGCAAGCGCGCCCCCGGTCGGACCGGTTCACACCGGGGCCCGCGCATGATAGCGGGGCCGCCTCAAGTCGAAGGTCAGCTGATGCCCGCCGAGATCCACCTCTTCCGCTGCCTCGACGACAATATCGGCGCGCTGATCCGCTGTCCCGCGACCGGAGCCTGCGCGGCGATCGACGCGCCCGAGGAGAAGGCCGTCCTGGCGGCGCTCGAGGAGACAGGCTGGACGCTCTCCGACATCCTGGTCACCCATCGGCACGCGGACCACGTCCAGGGCATCCCGCCGCTGAAGCGCCGCTTCGGCTGCCGCGTCGTCGCGCCCCTCAAGGCGAAGGCCGAGGTGCCCGACGCCGACGTGACGATCGCGGAGGGCGATACGGTGAAGGTCGGCGAACTCTCCGCCCATGTCTGGGAGACGCCGGGCCATTGCCGCGACCACGTCTCGTTCTGGTTCGCGGGCGACCGCGCGCTCTTCGCGGGCGACACGCTGTTCACGCTCGGCTGCGGACGGGTGAACGAAAGCGAGTGCACGTTTGCGCAGATGTGGCACTCGCTGGAGCGCCTGGCCGCGCTGCCGGACGACGCGAACGTCTATTCGGGGCACGACTACGTCCTCTCGAACGCCAAGTTCGCGCTGACGGCCGATCCGGACAACGCCGCCCTGAAGCAGCGCGCCGGCGAGGCCGAGGCGCTGAAAGGGGAGGGCCGCTTCATGGTTCCATCGACGCTCGGGGCGGAGAAGGCCACGAACCCGTTCCTGCGCGCGGGCAAGCCCGCTTTAGCGCACTCGGTAGAGCTCGAGGGCAAGCCCGCGGGGGACGTGTTCCAGGCGCTGCGGCAGTGGAAGAACCGGTTCTAGAGCGTTGACCGCGTTGCTCGCTGCCCGCGACGTCATCCGACTCCTGGGGCTCGAACCCCATCCCGAGGGAGGCCATTACCGCGAGACGTTCCGGGACCCGGGCGGGGCAGGTGGCCGCGCCGCCTCGACGGCGATCTACTACCTGCTCGATGCCGGCGAGACCTCCGAATGGCACCGCGTGGACGCCGCCGAGACGTGGCACCACTACGCGGGCGCGCCGCTCGTGATCACGGTCTCGCCGAACGGTCACGACGCCTCCGCCCACCGCCTCGGGCCCGACCTCGCGGCCGGCCAGCGGCCGCAATTCGTCGTGCCGGCGGGCCACTGGCAGACCGCCACCTCGCTCGGCGCCTGGACCCTCGTCGGGTGCACGGTCGCACCGGGCTTCGAGTTTGCGGGTTTCGAGATGGCGCCTCCCGATTGGCGGCCTATGCCGAGGACCTTCGGCGCAAAGGCATCCGACCGATGAACGAGCTCGGCCTGATCGGGGCGCTGGAGAGCCGGCTCGTCAATGCCTGGCCTTGCTTCGAGACGGAGCTCTGCGAAGGCTGGCTCCTGCGCTTCGCGGAGGGCTACTCGAAACGCGCCAATTCCGCGACGCCGATCGTGCCCGGCGCGACGCTCGACGCGGACCTGATCCGACACATCGCGAGCTGCTTCGAGGCTCGCGGGATCGCCCCCTGCTTCCGGCTGACCGGGACCGAGGATCCGGGCTGCAACGCGGAACTCGCCGCGTTCGGGTACGAGCTCCACGACCCGTCGCTCGTCATGGTGGCGGACCTGTCTGCGGATCTCGAGAGCGACGAGGAGGTCCGGATCGGACCTGCCCCGAAGCCGCGCTGGATCTCGGCCGCGGCCGCCGCCTACGGGGGCGACAAGGCGAACGCGGACAGGCTCGGCCGGATCGTGCGGCTGATCCGCCAGCCCGCCGCCTTCGCGACCCTCTCGGTCGACGAGGAGGACGCGGCCTGGGGGCTGGCCGTCGCGGAACGCGGTTATGTGGGGCTCTACGACATCGTGATCGCGCCGCATCTGCGCGGCCTCGGCCTCGGCCGTCGCCTCGTGAGGGCGCTGCTCCACTGGGGGCGCGAGGAGCGCGCGACGCAAGGCTATCTTCAAGTTCGCGAGACGAACGAGATCGCCCACCAGCTCTACCGCTCGCTCGGCTTCGAGACCGCGTACCGCTACACGCACCGCGTCCCGCCTGGACTCGGGTAGCGCGTCGCAGTCCTGCGCCCGGCGCGGTTGACGCGCGCCGTCATCGGGCGGATACGCGGCGACGGGCCACCCCTTCCCACCGAGGGGCTGCCATCTGGAAGGATGGATCACCGATGACCGAACCCAACACGCGCCCGCGTGCGCCATTCTTCTCCTCCGGACCCTGTGCCAAGCGGCCGGGCTGGAGCCCCGCCGCACTCTCCGACGCAGCGCTCGGCCGCTCGCACCGGGCCAAGATCGGCAAGGCCAAGCTGAAGCGCGCGATCGACCTCACCCGCGAGGTGCTGCAGGTCCCGGACGATTACCGCATCGGCATCGTGCCGGCCTCGGACACGGGCGCGGTCGAGATGGCGATGTGGTCGCTGCTCGGCCCGCGGCCCGTCGACATGCTCGCCTGGGAGAGCTTCGGCGAGGGCTGGGTCACGGACGTCGTGAAGCAGCTCAAGCTCGCGGATGCCCGCATCATCAAGGCCGGCTACGGAGATCTGCCCGACCTCGCCCGTGTCGACACGAGGTCGCGCGACGTCGTCTTCACCTGGAACGGCACGACCTCCGGCGTGCGCGTGCCGAACGCGGACTGGATCGCGGCCGACCGCGAGGGGCTCACGGTCTGCGACGCGACCTCAGCGGCCTTCGCGCAGGACCTCGACTGGGGCAAGCTCGATGTCGTGACCTTCTCCTGGCAGAAGGCGCTCGGCGGCGAGGGCGGCCACGGCATGCTGGTGCTCTCGCCCCGCGCGGTCGCGCGGCTGGAGAGCTACGTGCCGCCCTGGCCGATGCCGAAGATCTTCCGCATGACGAAGGGCGGCAAGCTCATGGAGGGCATCTTCCAGGGCGAGACGATCAACACGCCCTCCATGCTCTGCGTCGAGGATTATATCGACGCGCTCGAATGGGCGAAGGACCTCGGCGGCCTCTCCGCTCTCATCGCTCGCGCCGACGCGAACGCCCGCACGATCCTCGACTGGGCCGAGCGCTCCTCCTGGGCGGCGAACCTCGCACGCGACCCCGCTAACGCGTCGAACACGAGCGTCTGCCTCGTGATCCAGGACCCCGACATCGTGGCGAAGGGACCGGACGCCGTCGCGGCGGTCGCGAAGGGCATCGCGTCGTCGCTCGATGCCGCGGGGATCGCCTACGACATCGCTTCGTACCGCGACGCCCCCGCGGGGCTCCGCATCTGGTGCGGCGCGACGGTCGAGACCTCCGACCTCGCGGCCCTGACCTCCTGGCTCGACCACGCCTTCGCGGCCGAGAAGGCGAAGCTCGTCGCCAAGGCGGCGTAGACCATCATGCCCACACCCCGCGTCCTCATCTCCGACGCCCTCTCGCCAGCCGCCGTGCAGATCTTCCGGGACCGTGGCGTCGCGGTCGATTTCGAGCCGGCGCTCGGCAAGGACAAGGACCGGCTCGCGGCGGTCATCGGCGATTACGACGGCCTCGCGATCCGCTCCGCCACCAAGGTCACGGCGAAGATCCTGGAGCGCGCCACCTCGCTCAAGGTGATCGGGCGCGCCGGCATCGGGGTCGACAACGTCGACATCCCGGCCGCGACGGCGCGCGGCGTGATCGTGATGAACACGCC
>CAXUHE010000172.1:0-4981 GCA_964250725.1 uncultured Enterovirga sp.
GACCTTCACCGACACGACGGCCGGCTTCACCTTCTCGACGACGTTCGCGAAGCCTGCGGGCTCGCTCGCCTGCGGCACTGTGATGGGCGCCTGGGCGAAGGCCGGATGGAAGCCCTGCACCAGCGTCGCACCGACGGCACCCGACGCCACGATCGCGACCGCCGCCACCGAGGCGAGTGCCTTGCGGCGTAGCGGCAGACTGGATTTCGGATTGGACATGATGATCTCCTGTCGGAAGATGACGGCGCCGCTGAGGATGCCCCCGCCGGACTCCGATCCCGTGCTCCACGAGATGGACCCTGGCGGGTAACGACGTCCTGGCGTCCGCATTAAACTTCGGTCAGGTTGGAAATGTTGTCCGGTCAGCCTGGATCCGTTCGAGCGTCCGGGACCCTGCCATGTGCGGCCCGAGATTGCCGCGAGCTGCGAAACGGGCCAGTGAGACGGCTCATGACCGATCCTCATTCCTGGATGCCGCGCGGCAGCCTCGAGGGAAGGATCGGTGAACTCTGGCGGCCTCCTTCGAGGCTCGACCTTTGGTCGTGCACCTCAGGATGAGGCCGGGCCTGAACTTCAGGCAAGCTCCTCCAACGCCGGTCGCCTTCGGGGCTCGGCCCGGACAGGACCATCATGCACGCCCCCGTCGACCCGAAGATCCTGGGGAAGCGGCTGCCGGGCTTCGGCGAGTTCGTCGCGCTGGTCGCCCTCATGATGGGCGTCACGGCCTACGGCGTCGACAACGCGCTGCCGGCCTTCCCGGCTCTGGCGCGGGCGTTCGGCGTGAGCGACCCGAACCAGCTCCAGCTCGTCGTCTACGTCTACATGGCGGGATTCGGGGTGGCGCAGCTCGTATACGGGCCGATCTCGGACGTGGTCGGGCGGAGGCCGGCGCTTCTCGCCGGATTCGCGATCTTCGGGGCCGGCGCGCTCATGGCGATGCTGTCGGACGACCTCCACACCCTCCTCGTCGCCCGCGCGGTCCAGGGTGCGGGCGCGGGCGCGGGCCGGGCCCTGGCGGTCGCGATCGTACGCGACCGGTATGCCGGGCGCGAGATGGCGCGTGTCATGTCGCTCACGATGATCATCTTCATCATGGTGCCGGTCCTCGCGCCCGCGATCGGAGGCCTCATCCTGCTGGTCGCCGACTGGCACGCGATCTTCGGCTCGATGCTGGTCCTCGCGGTGGTGATCGGGATCTGGTTCGCGATGCGGATGCCCGAGACGCTGCATCCGGAACACCGCATGCCGCCCTCGGTCGGACGCGTGCTGGACGGCATCCGCACGACCGTGACCTGCCGGCCGGCGCTCGGCTACGGGACCGCGGTCGGCTGCATGTTCGGCTCCATCATGGGCTATGTCGGATCGTCCCAGCAGATCTTCGCGGGCGATGTGTACGGGCTCGGCGCCTATTTCCCGGTCGTCTTCGGCTCGGTCGCGGCCCTGATGGGCCTCGCGGCGCTGATCAATTCGCGGCTGGTGCGGCGGCACGGCATGCACCGCATCTCGCATCTCAGCATGCTGGCCTTCGTGGGCGTCGGTATCGCGCTCTGCGCGCTGGCGCTGGCCTATGATGGACGGCCGCCGCTCGTCGCCTTCGTGGCGCTGCTCGGCCTCGGCCAGCTCGCCGGGGGCCTCGCCATGCCGAACTTCAACGCGCTCGCGATGGAGCAGCTGGGCGCAGTGGCGGGCACCGCCTCCTCCTTCATCGGCTCCTACACGACGCTCGTCGGCGCGTTCTTCGGCGTGCTCGTCGGGCAGTCCTTCGACGGGACGGTGTTCCCGCTGGCGCTGGGCTATCTCGGCCTCGGGATCATGACGGTGATCGTGGTGCTCGTCACCGAGCGCGGCCGGCTGTTCCGGCCGACGCACAGGGAACCGCCGCGGAGGTGAACGGATCGTCCTTGGAATAATGTGAAAAAGCCAGTCGTCTCGCGATGGACGATCGCGTAGCATCGCGGTCGCGCCGCCATGCTGGAGCGAGAGAACCATGCTTCGTCCCGTGCTGATCATCGCCACCCTCGTGGGAGTCACGACCGCCGTCATCGCCCAGAGCGACCCGATCACCGAGCGGCGCAACCTGATGAAGGGCGTCGGCCGCGCGAGCGCGCTCGGCGCGCAGCTGGTCAAGGGCGAGACGCCCTTCGACCCGCAGAAGGCGCGCGACGTGCTGCGCGCCTACGGGGAGGCTGCCGAGAAGATGCCGACCTTGTTCCCGGATAACGCGAAGGAAGGCGGGGGCACCTCGGCTGCGCCCAAGATTTGGGAGACCAAGGCCGATTTCGACGCTCGCTTCGCCGCTTGGAACACCGAGATCAAGGCGGATGCGGCCTCGGTCGAAACGCTGGACGGGTTCAAGACCGCGTTCGGCGGACTGACGAAGGCCTGCGGCGGCTGCCATCAGAACTACCGCCAGAAGGTCTGACCTGCCGTGAGCGGAGCCTTCGCGAGCGGGACGTCGGCCGAGGCCGCACCGGACCGGTCGCGCGGCCGGAGTGTCGCGGCCTGGGACCTGCCGACCCGGCTCTTCAAATGGGCCTTCGTGCTCGCGGTCGCGAATGCCTGGCTTATGCAGTGGCTCGGCGACGCGTGGATCCGCTGGCACGTCTGGAACGGCTACGCGGTCCTGGTGCTGATCGTGTTCCGGCTGATCTGGGGCGTGGTCGGCTCTTCCACGTCACGATTCTCGTCCTGGGTGCGCTGGCCTTGGACCGCGCTGGGTTACGGCTACGCACTTCTGCGGGGCCGGGGACGCCCGTATCTCGGGCACAACCCGCTCGGCTCCTGGATGATCATCGCGCTCCTCGTGATCGTCGGCTCGCAGGCGGTCGCGGGCCTGTTCACGGTCGATTCGAACGGGCTCGTCGGCGGGCCTTTCGCGAACCTGGATTTCGGCGACCCGACGCCGGTGCAGAGCGCGCTGTCGCGCTACCATCACGGGGCGTTTCGGCTGATCCTCATCTTCGCGACGGTCCACATCGCGGTGAACCTTTTCTATCAGTTCGTGAAGCACGACCCGGTCGTGGTCGCAATGATCGTAGGCCGCAAGCCCGTCGAGCCCTTCGCGGACGAGGCGGAGATGACGGCGCCGCCGCATCTCGCGTGGCGCGCGCTCGCGTCGCTCGTGGCTGCCGCCGCGATCGTGCTGGGCTCCATCAAGGCGTTCGGCGGAACGCTCTCGTAGCGCTCACTCCATCACCGCGGCCTTGATGATGACCACCATGGTGGCGTGACCGCCCTCGGGCGCGGTGCAGCGCACCACATGCGGCCGGTCGCAGCGATAACGCAGGGTCTCGCCGCCGCGTGCAGTCTGCACGGTGCCGCCGATCTCGACCTCGAACTCGCCCGCGATGACCGACAGGCATTCGACCGAGCCGCGCTGATGCGCGTCCGATTCGAGCACGCCGCCGGGCTCGGACACCACGTCGTACCATTGCAGCCACTCGACCGTCTTCAGCCAGCCGATGATGGCGAGCTTCATCCGCCCGTCGTCGGACACGAGGATCGGCGTATCGGGCCGGCTCGATTTCTCGATGAACGGGCCCTCGTCGGCGCTCGCCAGCACGCGCTCGATCGAGACGTCGAGCGCCTGGCTCAAGCGCCAGATCGTCGCCAGGGTCGGGTTCGTCTCGTTGCGCTCGATCTGGCTGATGATCGATTTCGCGACGCCCGACTGTTCGGAGAGCTCCGAGAGGGAGAGGTTGTAGGCCTTGCGCAGGCGCTGGATCGTCTTGCCGAGCTGCCCGGACAGCACCTGCGCGCCGGCCTCCAGCTCCCGCGTCCGCTCCCGCCCCTCGATCGCCATGCGGCCCCGCATCACACCCGATCCAGGCATGGCCGTCCGGACACGGAAAGATCAAGGCCGTCGAGGCGTCACCCTCGCGATTCCCGCCCCCACCACGCGTGAAAATGATGAACGGGGCCGTGTCCGTGCCCGATGCCCACCTCGTCCGCCGCCCGCAAGGCGGCCGTGAGATAGGCCTTCGCGCCGTCCGCGGCCTCGTGGAGCGGCAGGCCGCGCGCCATGAGCGCGGCGAGCGCCGAGGAGAGCGTGCAGCCGGTCCCGTGCGTGTTCCGGCTCACGATTCGCGCCGCCACGAGCCGGTGTACGCTCCCACGGTCAACCAGGAGGTCGACGCTCTCGGGCTCGTCCCCGTGACCCCCTTTCAGGAGGACCGCGCGCGGCCCGAGCGCGAGGAGACGCCGCGCCTGCGCGGCCATGCCGGCCTCGTCATGGGCGACCGGCTCGCCCAGCAGCGCCGCCGCCTCGGGAAGGTTCGGGGTCAGCACGTCGGCCAGCGGCAACAGGTCCTCGCGCAGCCGCGCGACGGCATCCTCGTCGATGAGCCGGTCGCCGCTCGTCGCCACCATCACGGGGTCGAGCACGATTGGGCGGACCGCGTGACGGCGCAGGCCGTCCGCCACCACGGCGATCACCTCTGCGTTCGACAGCATGCCGATCTTCACGGCCCGAACCTCGAGATCGGAGAAGACGCTGTCCATCTGCCGGGCGACGAAGTCGGCGGGCACGTCCAGGACGCCCTGGACGCCCTGCGTATTCTGCGCCGTCAGCGCGGTCACGACCGAGGCCCCGTAGACGCCGAGCGCCGCGAAGGTCTTCAGGTCGGCCTGGATGCCCGCGCCGCCACCCGAATCGGAGCCCGCGATCGTGAGCGCGACGACGGCCTGTCCCATGCCGGACATCAGGTCGAGCGCTGTGCGGGGCTCTCGACGTGCTTCGCGCGCACCAGCCCGAGGCGGTGCTCGCGCCAGATCACGAAGAGACCGGCCGCGGCCACGATCGCGCCACCGACCAGCACTGCCGGCCCGGGCAGTTGCCCGAACAGCACCCAGCCGAGCAGCAGCGCCCAGATCATGGTCGTGTAGTCGAACGGCGCGACGAGCGACGCGTCGGCGTAGCGGTAGCTCTGCGTCTGCAGGATCTGCCCGATCCCGCCCATGATGCCGAGGCCGACCAGCACCG
>CAXUHE010000172.1:4991-8504 GCA_964250725.1 uncultured Enterovirga sp.
GGGCTGCAGCCGCCCCTCGAAGCGGACGCGGCGCTGGCGCGCCAGCGTGACGTAGATGTAGCCCGTCGCCCACCCGAAGCCGAGCGTCACGAGCCCGAAGAACGTCGTGAGGAGCGAGAAGTAGAGCACGATCGCGCCCGTCCGCTCGGTCGCGGTCAGACGCCGGACCTGGATCGTCGCGGCCGCCGCGCAGGACGCGCCGAGAAGTCCGAAACCCGCCCCGATCGAGGCGCCGGATGACGAACTCGCCAGCGATCCGAGGTCGAGATGGGGCGAGAGCATGATGATCACGCCCACGAACCCGGCCGCGACCGCGGACCAGCGATAGATGCGCACCGTCTCGCGCAGGAACACGGCCGCCAGCACGACCGTGATCAGCGGCGACGCATAGCCGATCGCGACCGCGTCCGTCAGCGGCAGGTACGAGAGCGCCGCGAAGCCCGCGAACATGCCGCAGCTTCCGATCAGGCCTCGTACGATGTGGCCGCCGAGGTTCGACGTCGCGACCGACCGCAACAGCCGGCCGTTCCAGGCGAGCCAGACGAGGAGCGGCACCAGCGCGCAGGCGGAGCGGAAGAACACGATCTCGCCGACCGGATAGCCGGCGCCGAGCCACTTGATGCTGGCCGACATGATCGTGAACGCGAGTGCCGCCAGGATCTTGAGTACGATGCCCGTCAGCGGGTTGGCGTCCGGGAAGGGCTCGGGCGGGAGCGCCGTAACGATCGGGCGCCGCAGGGGCGTCAGGACGACGGTGTCTTGGCTGGCGATGCGGGACGCGGCAGATGTCTTCACGGGAGCGCTCACGTGAATAGCCGCAGCCTCTCGTGGACATCGAGCGCGTCGATGGCGTCGAGCGTCGCGAGATGCCCTGCGACCTCGGAAAGCGGTCGGACGAAGGCTGATGTGCCTGGCGCGCTCGCGTGCCGCTCCGCCTCGTGCGCCTGCTCGCTGTCCTCGTCATGCGTCGGTGCCGTCAACGGCCACGCGGTCGCCTCTTCCCAGGGCTCGGGTGCGACGCGCCCCCGGGGGGCTGCTGCCGCACTCCCAAGCCGGGGTCCGTTCGACGGCTCCGGTCGAGCCAAAGTGGGGGGCGATGCGACCGGGATGTCGTGCGCCTCCGTCGCCGGCGTCCGGCTCAGCCGCTCGTCGAGGGACCGCACCAGCTCGAGCGCCGCCGCGAGTCGGCGCGCGAGGCCGTCCTGCACCGCACAGGCCGCGTAGATCTCGGTGGCGCGCTGGTCCAGAAGGTCGCAGATCGCCGGGTCGGCGCCCCGCTCGCGGAGCGTCCAGGCGGCCTCCTGGATCCGCTCCGTGGCGTCCAGCACGTCGGAGGTCGCGGCATCGCTGAGACGGGGCAGGCTCTCCTGCGACCCGGGACCCGTGAAGGCGACATCGATGCGGGTGATCATGAGGGCGATCTCGGACTGGTCACCGCCGGGCCGCTCGGATGCCGCCAGGACGGCCGGCCGCCCTGCCATGGCCGACTCGATCCTGCCGATCGCCTCGAGCAGGATCTGGGTGTCGCTGCCACGATGCCGGCGCAGATGCTCGGACAGGAACCAGCGTCCCCGTTCCGTCTCGGTGAGGGCGGACTGAATCGCTCTGTAATCGCGATCGTCCTGCGAGGCCTCCTCACCCGTCATGCCGGCCCAAATCCAGATGCGGGAGCGCGCGACACGCTTCCCGGTCGTCTTGGTAGCATCCGGCTCCTCGAATCCAAGGGTCGTATCCAGCGAGTTGGACGACCGCCGCCCGTCATCCCCAGAGCGACGCGGAGGCGGGCTGAACGACGCTGCCATCGTAGACGAGGCCGTTCTCGCGGTCGCGCGCCAGCAACAGTGGGCCATCGAGGTCGACGAAGCTCGCGCGCGGCGCGACGAGGAGGCCCGGCGCCATGCCGAGCGAGGTGCCCACCATGCAGCCGACCATGATGGTGAACCCGAGCCTGTGCGCCTCCTGCGCGAGCGCCAGCGCCTCCGTCAGGCCGCCCGTCTTGTCGAGCTTGATGTTGATGGCGTCGTAGCGCCCGACGAGCTCGGCGAGCCCCTGGCGGTCATGCGCGCTCTCGTCCGCGCAGACCGGCACGTCGTGCGGCACGGTTGCGAGGATCGCGTCCTTGCCGGCCGGGAGCGGCTGCTCGACCAGCCGGAAGCCGGCATCCGCGCAGGCGCGAAGGTGGAGGGAGACGTTCTCGTTCGTCCAGCCCTCGTTCGCGTCCGCGATCAGGGTCGCGTCGGGGGCCGCCTCCCGCACGGCCGCGATGCGCGCGAGATCGCCGCCCGGGCCGCCGAGCTTGATCTTGAGGATCGGCCGGCCGGCGGCGCGCGACACGGCGGCCGCCATCGCGTCCGGCTCGCCGAGGCTGATCGTGTAGGCGGTCGTGACCGGCCGGACGCGGTCGAGGCCCGCGAGCACATGGGCCGGCGTGCCGGTGAGCTTGGCGTCGAGGTCCCACAAAGCGCAATCGACCGCGTTGCGGGCAGCGCCGGCCGGCATCGCGCGCTGCAGCTCGGCACGGTCCAGGCCGGATTCGAGCGGTCCGCGCAGCGTCTCGACGAGGGCCGCCACACCCTCCGCGTCCTCATTGTAACGGGCGAGCGGGAAGCCCTCGCCCCGCCCCGTCGCCCCACCCTCGCGCAGCGTCACCGTGACGACGACCGCCTCGGTGCGCGTGCCGCGCGCGATCGTGAAAGCTCCCGCGATGGGAAAACGCTCGATCGCGATCGTGAGTTCGCGGGCCATCCCGTCTCCGCACCGTGCGTCGCGCTCGACTTGAGGCGCCTCGGCGCGCTATCACCGGCTGGGATCGATGCCAAGGGGCGGCAGGGTCGAGAGGCGTCACGAGCTTGCAGCAGGATACCACTGCCGAGACGCCGCGCGCGGAGATCGACCGCACGAAGGGCAACATGCGCGCCTGGCTCTCCGGCCGCTGGACGGTCGAGCAGGCCGGGGCGGTCGAGCGCGAGATGGCGGAGCTCGCGGCCGCGGCCGAGGGCGAGCACCGCGTCGTCATCGACCTGTCCGACATCTCGCGTCTCGATACGCTCGGTGCCTGGGTGCTGGACCGCACGCGCCACGAGTTCGGACAGAACGGGATCGCGGCCGATTTCGTCGGCGCTCGTTCCGAGCACCACATCCTGTTGAACGAGGTCGCGTATCGCGGCTTCCAGCCGGAGCCCGCGAAGAGGCGCTACCAGCTTGTCGACGTCTTCGCGGATGTCGGCGAGACGATCGTCTACGCGGGCAAGGATTTCGCGCGCGGCGTGAGCTTCCTCGGCGAGATCGTGACGGCGCTGCTCCGCGTCATCCTGATGCCGAGCCGCTTCCGCTTCGCGGCGCTCGTCAACCAGCTCGACCAGATCGCATTCAGGGGCGTTCCGATCATCGTGCTGATCTCGTTCCTGGTCGGCTGCATCGTGGCCCAGCAGGGCATCTTCCAGCTCCAGCGCTTCGGGGCGCAGACCTTCGTCGTGAACCTGATCGGCCTGCTGATCCTGCGCGAGCTCGGCG
>CAXUHE010000173.1:0-8492 GCA_964250725.1 uncultured Enterovirga sp.
GGGGTCGATCGGCGGGTTCGGCTCCTACGTGCTCCAGCTCCTGGCGGAGCGCGGCATGCTGGATCGCGGCCTGAAGGTCCGCTCGATGGTCCTGCCGGACACCTTCATCGACCACGACAAGCCCGAGCGCATGTACGCCGAGGCAGGCCTCGATTCCGCCGCGATCGTCGCGAAAGTCTTCGAGATCCTGGGCCGCCACGCCGGCTCGATCAAAGCGCTCGCCTGAGATCTTTCGTGCGATGTCAGAAGGGGGCGCATCCGGAGACCGGGTGCTCGTCACGGGCGCGTCCGGCTTCGTAGGCTCGGCGATCGCGAACGTGTTCCGCGCCGATGGCTACCGGGTCCGCGTGCTCGTCCGGGCCGCGAGTCCGCGCACCAATATCCGCCAGGCCGACGAGGTGGTCGAGGGGGATCTACGCGATCCGCCCTCGCTCCGGACCGCCCTGACGGGCGTGCGCTACCTCGTCCACGCGGCCGCCGATTACAGGTTGTGGTCGCGCGATCCGGACGAACTCGTGGTCACGAACCTGCACGGGACACGCGCGCTGATGGAGGCGGCCCTCAAGGAGGGCGTCGAGCGGATCGTCTACACGTCGAGCGTCGCGACCATCCAGCCGGGCTTCGACGAGACCCGCCCGCTCACCGAGCAATCCGCGATCGGCACCTACAAGCGCAGCAAGGTCATGGCCGAGCGCGTGGTCGAGGGCATGGTCGCGCGGGACGGCCTGCCGGCCGTCATCGTCAACCCATCGACCCCGATCGGCCCGCGCGACGTGAAGCCCACCCCGACGGGACGCGTCATCGTGGAGGCTGCTTCGGGGCGCATGCCCGGCTTCGTGGATACGGGCCTCAACCTCGCGCATGTCGACGACGTCGCGGCCGGCCACCTCGCGGCGCTGAAGCGCGGGCTGATCGGCGAGCGCTACATCCTGGGCGGCGAGAACGTGCTGCTCTCGCGGATGCTCGCCGACATCGCGGCCCTGGTCGGCCGGCGCGCGCCGACGATCCGCTTCCCGCGCCAGCTGATCTGGCCGCTGGCGGTCGGGGCCGAGGCGGTTGCGCGCGTCACGGGCCGCGAGCCCTTCGTCACCCGTGACGCGCTCAGGATGGCGCGCTATCGCATGTTCTTCGACGATTCGAAGGCTCGCCGCGAGCTCGGCTACGTGTCGCGGCCCTACGGCGAAGGGCTCTCCGACGCTGTCGCGTGGTTCCGCCAGGCAGGTTACGTCACATGATGGCCGTCGCTCTCGCGGGCCTGTCCCTCGCGGTCTGGTGCTACCTGATGGTCGGGCGCGGCGACGGGATCGGGACCGGCCGCCAGCGGCTCTCCGAACTCGCTCCGGACGGCATGCCAGGACCGTCCATCTGGCCATCGGTCGTCGCGATCGTGCCGGCTTGCGACGAGGCGGAGACGGTCGCGGCCTCGATCGGATCGCTGCTGCTCCAGAACTACGAGGGTGTGTTCCGCGTCGTCCTCGTGGATGACGGCAGCCAGGATGGCACCGCAGGGGCCGCGCGACGACAGGCCGAGGCGCTTGGCCGGGCAGACCGCCTCGACATCGTGGCGGGAAGCGACCTGCCGACCGGATGGACGGGCAGGCCGTGGGCGATGAAGCAGGGGCTCGACCATGTCGAGAGGCAGGCCGCCCCGCCTGACCTCGTCCTCTTCTGCGACGCCGATGTCAGCTACGCGCCCGGGCTCGTGGACCACCTCGTCACCGGGGCGGAGCGGAACGGCCTCGTGCTGGCCTCCGTCATGGCGAAGCTCAGCGTCCGGTCCGCGGCTGAACGGTGGCTGGTGCCGGGCTTCATCTTCTTCGTCCAGAAGCTATACCCGTTCGACCGGGTCAGCGATCCGCGACGCAGGATGGCCGTCGCGGCGGGTGGCTGCATGCTGGTGCGTCGTGCGGTACTCGTGGAGGCGGGAGGTCTCTCGGCCATCCACGCCGAGCTGGTCGACGATTGCGCGATGGGCGCCCTCCTCGAGACACGCGGTCCGGTCTGGCTCGGCCTGTCGCACCGGGTGCAGAGCCTGCGACC
Source organism: uncultured Enterovirga sp. (assembly GCA_964250725.1). Lineage (GTDB taxonomy): Bacteria > Pseudomonadota > Alphaproteobacteria > Rhizobiales > Beijerinckiaceae > Enterovirga. Next base: position 2,041 of record CAXUHE010000173.1, read on the forward strand.
CGACTCGGCCTACGACGACATCCGGCGCACCATCGTCCGCTCGGCCTACGCGGAGTTGCGTCATCGCCCCGACATCCTGGCCGGCACGGTGCTCGGCATGGTGGTGACATACCTCGTCCCGCCGGTCGCGGCGCTGACCTTGAACGGCCTCGCAGGCCTGCTCGGGCTGGTGTCGCTCGGCCTCATGGTGGCGGCCTACGCGCCGACCTTGCGATCCTACAATCTACCCTGGTGGCGCGGCTTCGCGCTGCCAGCCGTCGCGCTCGTCTACCTGGCGTTCACGCTCGAATCGGCCGTCGTCGCGCATGCGCGCGGCCGTGGCGGCCTGTGGAAGGGCCGCTACCCGGACACGTCCAGCACCCGGGCAAGCCGGGCATGACCACCGCGACCGACACCCTGTCGGGCAAGGGCCATCGCGACGAGAACTTCCCGGTCGCGTCCCACCTCGTCAGCCCGCGCCATCGCGGCCCGATCCTCGCGTTCTACCGTTTCGTGCGCGCGGCCGACGACGTTGCGGACCACGCGGAGCTCGGCGCCGACGAGAAGCTCGCGATGCTCGACGGCTTGGGCGCCGCCCTCACCGGGTCCGGGCCGCCCGATCCGGTCGCCGAGCCGTTGCGGCTGGCTCTGGCCGAGCGGAGTCTTGCGCCTCGTCACGCGCTCGACATCCTCGACGCGTTCCGGCTGGATGCCCGCAAGACGCGCTACGCGGACTGGTCGGACCTGATGGCCTATTGCGCGCTCTCCGCCATGCCGGTCGGGCGCTTCGTGCTCGACGTACACGGCGAGGACCGGTCGACCTGGGAGGCCTCGGACGCGCTCTGCGCAGCGCTCCAGGTCATCAACCACCTCCAGGACTGCGCGGAGGATTACCGCAACCTCGACCGCGTCTACCTCACGGCGGACGCGCTCGCGCGCCACGGCGCCGACGTGTCGGATCTCGGCGCGGCCCGCGCGAGCCCGGCGCTGCTCGCCACGATCCGCGACCTCGCGGGTCAGACGCGCGAGTTGCTCGCGACCTCGTCCGTGTTCCCGCTCATCATCGCGGACCGGCGTCTCGCGCTTGAGGTCGCGGTGATCCAGGGTCTCGCCGGGTCGCTCGCCACCAAGCTCGCGACACGCGACCCGCTCTCGCAGCGCGTCCACGCGTCGAAACCCGAGGCGGCCGGTATCGCGGCGCTGAGCGTCGCGAAGACGCTCATGCGCCGCATGACGGCAAGCCGCCCGCGCGTCGCGAAGACCGTCCCGTGAGCGCGTCAATGGTCCAGACCGGGGCCGAGCTGCCGGCTGCCGGGAGTTCGTTCTATCTCGGCATGCGTATCCTGCCGCGAGCCGAGCGGGAGGCGATGTACGCGATCTACGCCTTCTGCCGGGCCGTCGACGACATCGCCGATTCCCCGGGACCGCGCGACGGACGCCGAGCCGCGCTGGTCGCATGGCGGGAGGACATCGACGCGCTGTTCCGCGGCGAGGTGCGGCCCTCGACCGCGATGCTGGCGCCCCACATCGCGACATTCGGCCTCGTGCGCGACGCCTTCCATGATGTCATCGACGGGATGGAGATGGATGTCGCGGCCGAGATCCAGGCGCCGAGCTGGTCGGTGCTCGACCTGTACTGCGACCGGGTCGCGAGTGCGGTCGGGCGCCTCTCCGCACGGGTGTTCGGGTTGCGACCGGCGGAGGCGGATCTCCTCGCGCACCATCTCGGACGCGCCCTTCAGCTGACCAACATCCTGCGCGATCTCGACGAGGATGCGGCCATTCACCGGCTCTACCTGCCCCGAGAGGAGTTGCAGAAGGCCGGCATGAGCGATCTAACGCCCGATGCGGTTCTGGCGCATCCACGGCTCGGCGAGGCCTGCCTGGAGGTGGCGGGCCGTGCCGCCGCCTTCTACGACGAGGCCGACCGCGTGATGTCACGCCAGCGCCGCCGGACCGTACGGGCGCCGCGCCTGATGGAGGCAGCCTACCGGTCCGTGCTCGACCGGCTCGTCCGCCGCGGCTTCGGGGCGCCCCGCGCGCGCGTCGGCAAGGACAAGCTCAAGATCATCGGGGCGGTGATCCGCTACGGGCTGGCGTGAGCGCCCGCACCGTCCACGTCGTCGGGGCCGGGCTCGCGGGGCTCAGCGCCGCGGTCCGGCTCGTGGAGGCGGGAGAGCGGGTCGTCCTCTACGAGGGCGCGAAGGCGGCCGGCGGACGCTGCCGCTCCTATCACGACGCGACGCTCGGCCTCACGATCGACAACGGCAACCACCTGCTGCTCTCCGGCAACCGCTCGGCGCTCGATTTCGTGGATCTCGTCGGCGGCCGCGCCGCGCTGACCGAATCGGCCGACGCGAGCTTCCCGTTCGCGGACCTTTCCACGGGAGAGCGCTGGACGCTGCGGCCGAATGCCGGCCGCCTGCCCTGGTGGGTGCTCGTGCCCGGCCGGCGCGTGCCGCGGACCCGCGCCCGCGACTATCTCTCGCCCGTCGGCATCCTGAGGGCCGCCCCGGGGACGCCGATCGGCCACGCGATGACCTGCTCCGGCACGCTCTACGACCGGCTCTGGAACCCGGTCCTGCTCGCGGCGCTCAACACCGAGGTGCCGGGCTCGGATGCCGGATTGGCGGCCCCGATCCTGCGCGAGACGCTCGGCGCCGGCGGGCGGGCCTGCCGGCCTGTCGTCGCGACCGGCGGGCTCTCGGCCGCCTTCGTGGAACCCGCCCTCGCGCATCTCGCGGCGCGCGGCGTCGAGACCCGCTTCGGGGCGCGGCTGCGGGGCATCGACGCCTCGGGCGACGTCGTCCGTCGGCTCGCCTTCGGGGACGCGGAGGTCGTGCTCGACCCCGGCGACGCCGTCGTGCTCGCGGTCCCGCCCTGGATCGCCGCCGGGGTGATGCCCGGTATCTCCGCGCCAAGCGATTTCCGCGGCATCCTGAACGCGCATTTCCGCATCGTGCCACCGGCCGGCACGCCGCTCGTGCTCGGGCTCGTCGGCGGCCTCTCCGAGTGGCTCTTCGCCTATCCGGACCGGCTCTCCGTCACGATCAGCGCGGCCGACCGTCTCTTCGATACGCCGCGCGAGACCTTGGCGGCGGACATCTGGCGCGAGGTCTCCGCCGTCACGGGCCTCGCCGGCCTCGCGATGCCGACCTGGCAGATCGTCAAGGAGCGCCGCGCCACCTTCGCGGCGACGCCCGAGCAGGCGCGGAAGCGCTCCGGACCGTCCAGCATTTACGACAATCTGGTTTTGGCTGGCGATTGGACCGCGACCGGGTTGCCGTCCACGATCGAAGGCGCGATACGCTCGGGTACAAACGCTTCCTCATTGTTGCATCGGCGCAATGGCGAAAAGCCGCGTTGTGTGTCAAAGGCTTGCGCGTGAATTTCGTCGTTCCGATCCGGCCGCGACCGGATACGATCCCGAGCCTGTCGTCGATCGACGATCGGATCGCGTCTGCCACGCGTGCGCTCTTGGCCGAGCAGCATGCCGACGGCCATTGGTGCTTCGAGCTCGAAGCCGACGCCACGATCCCGTCCGAGTATATCCTGCTCCGGCACTATCTCGCCGAGCCGGTCGATTCGGTGATCGAGAAGAAGATCGCCCGGTATTTGCGGCGTATTCAGGGCGTTCACGGTGGCTGGTCCCTGTTCCACGACGGCCCGCTGGACGTCAGCGCGAGCGTCAAGGCGTATTTCGCGCTCAAGATGATCGGCGACGACGTCGACGCGCCGCACATGGCGCGCGCCCGCGCCGCGATCCTGGAGCGCGGCGGGGCCGCCGAGGCGAACGTCTTCACCCGCATGCAGCTCGCGCTCTACGGCGAAGTGGGGTGGGACGAGGTGCCCACCATGCCGGTCGAGCTGATGCTCGTTCCCGCCTGGTTCCCGGTCCACCTCTCCAAGATGTCCTACTGGGCGCGCACCGTACTGGCGCCGCTGCTCGTCATTCAGGCGCTGAAACCCCGCGCGCGCAACCCGCTCGGGATCGGCATCGCGGAGCTGTTCATCGCGTCGCGCCCGAAATGGCCCGCGAAGAGGCCGAGCCACGTGAACCGCGTCTGGTCGTCGGTCTTCACGACGCTCGACAAGATCCTGAAGCGGGCGGACCCGTTCTGGCCGACGAAGCTGCGCGCTCGCGCGATGGAGAAGGCGGTGGCGTTCACGACCGAGCGCCTGAACGGCGAGGACGGCCTCGGCGGCATCTACCCGGCGATCGCGAACACCGTCATGATGTTCGACGCGATGGGCTTCGGCGAGGACCATCCGCCCCGCGCGACCGCGCGCCGCGCGATCGAGAAGCTGCTCGTGATCGACGGCGACGAGGCCTATTGCCAGCCCTGCGTCTCGCCGGTCTGGGATACGGCGCTCGCGGCACACGCGCTGATCGAGACCGGGCAGCCCGAGGCCGAGCGCGCGGCGGCCGACGCGATGGCTTGGCTGAAGCCGCGCCAGGTGCTCGACGTCGAGGGCGACTGGGCGGAGAAGCGGCCCGGCCTGCGCCCGGGCGGCTGGGCCTTCCAGTATGCCAACGCGCATTATCCCGACACCGACGATACGGCCGTCGTCGTGATGGCGATGGATCGGCTGCGCCCCAAGCTCACGGCCGACGACCCGTCCTACGACGAGGCGATCGATCGCGGGCGGGAATGGATCGCCGGCATGCAGTGTCGTAACGGCGGATGGGGCGCGTTCGAGGTCGACAATACCTCGGACTACCTGAACAACATCCCCTTCGCGGATCACGGGGCGCTGCTCGACCCACCGACGGTCGATGTCTCGGCGCGCTGCGTCGGGATGCTGGCGCAGCTCGGCGAGCCGGCCGGGAGCGAGCGCATGACGGCCGCGATCGCCTACCTGATCAAGGACCAGGAGAAGGACGGCAGCTGGTTCGGGCGCTGGGGCGTCAACTACATCTACGGGACGTGGTCGGCGCTCTGCGCGCTGAACGCCGCCGGGCTCGACGCGAACTCGACCACCGTGCGCCGCGCGGTCGAGTGGCTGCTATCCGCCCAGAACCCGGATGGGGGCTGGGGCGAGGATTGCGACAGCTACAAGCTCGACTACCGCGGCTACGAGCCGGCCCAATCGACCGCGTCCCAGACCGCCTGGGCTATCCTCGGCCTGATGGCGTCGGGCGAGGTGGACCATCCGGCGGTCGCGCGCGGCATTGCGTATCTCGTGGCCACGCAAGGCGGCGACGGGCTGTGGCCGCAGGAGGAGTATACGGGCGGCGGGTTCCCGCGCGTCTTCTATCTGCGCTACCACGGCTACCCGGCGTACTTTCCGCTCTGGGCCCTGTCGCGCTACCGCAACCTGAAGCAGTCGAACGATCGCCGGGTCGCCTGGGGGATCTGAGGCAGGAGGTGATCGACGGCGCGTGCTTCGAGACGCGGCCCCTCGGCCGCTCCTCGATATGACGACCGTTCCAGTCACCAACCATCGTCATGCTGAGGAGCGTTGCGAGGCGACGCGTCTCGAAGCACGCGAATGGCCGTGTGCGCGTCTGGTGCGCACGCCCCACACATGACGCCGACGACTCCGCTTATTCTCGTCGTCACGGGGCTGAACCGGGAGGCCGGAATCGCGGCCGGTCCGGGCCTCATGGTCGTGGCGGGCGGGGGTGCGACGGACGCCCTGCGCGCCCGGCTCGCGACAATCGATCCCGACACGATCTCGGCCGTCGTGAGCTTCGGCATCGCGGGCGCGCTCGACCCCGCGCTCCGCGTCGGCGACGTGGTCGTGCCCGAGCGGGTGCTTGCGGGCGAGGACGCGTGGACGTGCTCGCCGGACATGCGCGACGCCTGGCTCAGCCGGGTGGATGCGCGCTCGGGCGATGTCGCGGGCGTCGACGCGCCCGTGCTCGACGTCGCGGGTAAGACCGACCTGCGGCGCGCGACGGGCGCCATGGCGGTCGACATGGAATCGCATGCCGCGGCCACCTACGCGGCCATGCACGGGCTGCCCTTCGCGGCGCTCAGGATCGTGTCGGACGCGGCCGACCACGCACTGCCGAAGGTGGCCGGCCGGGCGATGCGGCCGAACGGTTCGGTGGATATCGTCCGCGTCCTGCGGGGCCTCGCGCGCGACCCGTCGCAGATCGGGCCGCTCGTCGCGACGGCGCGGGACGCGGGCGTGGCGTTTCGCGCCTTACGCCGCGTTCGCGGCCTTCTCGGGCCGCGGCTGGGTCTTCATCTCTGAGAGCTTCTGCTGCACGTTGCGCGAGAACACGTACTCGGCCGGGCGCTGGTTCGCGAGCGGGATGTCGGGCGCCATCGGACCCTCGGTGCGGATACCGAAGAGCTGGGCCTTCGCGGCCACCCAAGGACGCCGGATCGTGTCCTTCACGGACGAAGCCTCGAAGCCGGAATGCACCATGCAGTCGGCGCATTTCTCATAGTTTCCAACGCCGTAATTGTCCCAGTTCGTGTCTTCCATCAACTCCTTGAAGGTCTTGGCGTAGCCTTCGC
>CAXUHE010000174.1:0-8344 GCA_964250725.1 uncultured Enterovirga sp.
CTCACGCCGCGAGTTGCCGCAGCGCGCCCGTGTTCTCGTGGAAGGTGAGGCCGCTCTCCGTCCGGGCGACGTGGCCGGCCCGCACCGCCCAATCCCCGAAGCGCTCGCCGGCCTGCCGGTCGCCCGCGTATTCCGCGAAGAGCGCGTCGAGCGTGTCGACGATCCGGGTCTCGTCCGCGTTGTCGAGGTAGAGCTTCGAGAGGCGCGAGCCGTCGAAAGCCGCCCCGAGATAGAGGTTGTAGCGGCCGGGACCTTTCCCCACGAGGCCGATCTCCGAGATGTAGGGCCGCGCGCAGCCGTTCGGGCAGCCGGTCATGCGGATGGTGATCTCGTCGTCGGCGAGGCCGTGCGACGCGAGGCTCGCCTCCAGCCGGGTCACGAGGTCGGGCAGGTAGCGCTCGCTCTCCGCGACCGCCAGCCCGCAGGTCGGCAGCGCCACGCAGGCCATCGAGTTGCGCCGCAGCGCGCTCGCGCCGGAGGTGAGAGCGAACTCGGCGACCAGCGCCTCGATCTCGGCGCGCCGCTCGGCCGACACGTTCGCCACGATGACGTTCTGGTTGCCCGTCAGCCGGAACTCGCCGTCGTGGATCTCCGCGATGCGGCGCAGGCCCGCGAGCCAGCGCGGCCCCCCCTCGACGTCCTGGATGCGCCCGCTCGGGATGTAGAGCGTCAGGTGGTGGCGCCCGTCCTCGCCCTCGGTCCAGCCGTAGCGGTCGCCGTTGTTCGTGAAGGCGAACGGCTTCGGGTCCGCGAAGCCGCGGCCGAGGCGGGCCTCCACCTCGGCCCGGAAGGCCGCGAGGCCGCGCCGGTCGATCGTGTATTTGAGCCGCGCCGCCTTGCGGTTGGTGCGGTCGCCCCAGTCGCGCTGCACCGTCATCACGGCCTCCGCGACGCGCACCGCCCAGTCCGGCTCGCAGAACAACATCACGTCGGCGACGCGGGGGTAGGTCTCCGGCTCGCCATGCGTCATGCCCATGCCGCCGCCGACCGTGACGTTCCAGCCGGCAAGGCCGCCCGCCTCGTCGAGGATCGCCACGAAGCCGAGATCGTGCGCGAACACGTCGACCTCGTTCGAGGGCGGCACGGCCACGACCGCCTTGAACTTCCGCGGCAGGTAGGTGCGGCCGTAGACGGGCTCGTCCTCCGGCTCGCCGCCCACCACCCTCTCGCCGTCGAGCCAGATCTCGCGCCACGCCCCTGTCTTGGGCAGGAGGCCGTCCGAGATCTCGCGCGCGAGATCGTAGGCGGCCTTGTGCGCGCCGGACTGGTGCGGGTTCGTGGCCGCGAGCACGTTGCGGTTCACGTCGCCGCAGGCCGCGATCGTGTCGAGCAGCGCGGAATCGATCGCCCGCATGGCGCGCTTCAGGTTCGACTTGATGACGCCGTGGTACTGGAACGTCTGCCGGGTCGTCGCGCGCAAAGTGCCGTTCGCGTAGGTGCGGGCGATGTCGTCGAGCACGAGCCATTGCGCGGGTGTGACCACGCCGCCCGGGATGCGCAGCCGGATCATGAAGGAATACGCCTTCTCGAGCTTCTTCCTCGCGCGCTCGGGCCTGAGGTCGCGGTCGTCCTGGAGGTACATGCCGTGGAACTTGACGAGCTGCCCGTCATCCTCGGAGATCGCGCCCGTCACCTCCTTGAGGATGCCGTCCGCCAAGGTGCCGCGCAGGAGGCCGGAGGCCTCCTTGATGTGCTCGTTGCGGGAGCGCTGGTCGATGGTGTCGGTCATCTCGGTCTTTCTCTCGTCACCGTGCCGGAAACGTTCTCCAGGTCATCCTCGCTCCACGTCATCCCCGGCCGGAGCGAAGCGGAGGGGAAGGGGATCCAGTCGCGAGGGATCCTGGATCCCTTCCCGGCTGCTGCGCAGCCGCCGGGGATGACAGGTCAGTACACGTCCTGAAGGTAGCGCGTGTCGCGTTCGAGCCGGGCCACGGCGGCTTCCGCGTCGTCGGCCGAGAGCGCCTTGACGTCCGCATAGGAGCGCACGAGCGCGGAGCGGACGTCCTTCGCCATGGCGGTCGCGTCGCCGCACACGTAGAAGGCGGCCCCGCCTTCGAGCCAGTCGACGACATCGCGGCGGCGCTCCCAGATCCGGTCCTGCACGTAGACCTTCTCGGGCTGGTCGCGCGAGAACGCGACGTCGATCCGGGTGAGGCTGCCGTCCTCCAGCGCGTCCTGCCATTCGAGCTGGTAGAGGAAATCGTGCGTGAAACGGCGGTCGCCGAAGAACAGCCACGACCGGCCCGTCGCGCCGATGGCGCGGCGCTCCTGCGTGAAGGCGCGGAACGGCGCGATTCCGGTGCCCGGCCCCACCATCAGGATGTCGGTCGCGGGATCGGCGGGCAGGCGGAAATGCCGGTTCGGCTTCAGCCGCACCTTCAGCTTCGCGCCGTCGCGGATGCGGTCCGCCACGTGGACGGACGCGACGCCGGAGCGCGCCGCCCCGTGGGCCTCGTAGCGCACGGCCGCGACGAGGAGGTGCGCCTCGTCGCCGACCTCCTTGCGGGAGGAGGCGATCGAGTAGGCGCGCGGCGGCAGCGGGCGCGTGATGTCGCCGAGATGCCCGGCCTCAAGTGCGGCCGGGAACGTCTCCAGCAGGTCGACGAGGTGGCGTCCTGCGATCCAGGCGCGGACCTCGCCCGACTCGACGAGTCGCTTCGCGTCCGTATGGCCCGTCGCCTTGACGAAGCGCTCGACCGTGACGGGCGAGAGAGTGGTGATGTCGCGCTGGGCCAGCAGCGTTCGGCGCAGCGCGTCGTCGCCCGAAAGGCCGGCCGCCGCCAGGATCTGCTCCACGAGCGCCGGATCGTTCTCGGGGTAGAGTTCGAGCGAGTCGCCCGGCTCGTAGGCAGGCGCCGCGCCCTCGAAGGCGAGCGCGAGGTGGATCGTCTCCTTGTCGGAGCGCGAGGAGTTCAGGTCGACATGCTCGACGACCTCCGCCTCGACCGGCCCGGTGTTCGGCTCCGCGGCCGCGCGGCCGAAATCGACCGCCACGACATTGCCGACGACACCCGCGGGTTCGGGCGCGAGCGCGTCCAGCGCCCCCTTGATCCAGGCGGACGCGCCCGCCTCGAAATCGAGGTCGAGATCGACGCGCTCGACCGCGCGGCTGCCACCCAGCGCCTCGAAGCGGGCGTCGAGCGCGATGCCGACGGCGCAGAACTCCACGTAGGACGTGTCGCCGAGCGCCAGCACGCCGAACTGGACGCCGTCGAGACGCGGGGCGGAGTCGCCCATCAGCTCGGCATAGACCCGGCCCGCGCGGGCCGGCGGCTCGCCCTCGCCCCATGTGGCGGCGATCGCGATCAGGCGCTTCGCCTTCGGGAGGTCCGCGAGGTCGAGATCCGCGAAGTCGACGACCTTGGGCTTGAAGCCGCCCTTGCGCGCGAGCTTGGCGACGTCGCCCGCGAGCCGCTCGGAATTGCCGGATTCACTCGCGAACAGGATGGTCAGCGGCTCGGCTGCCCTCGGGGCCTCCGCAGGCACGGCCGCAGGCGCCGCGCCTGCGTCGAGCCCCGCCAGGAACCCGGACAACCAGGCGCGCTGGACCGCGGTCGCGCCCCCGAGCACGCGTTCGAGGCTCGCGATATCGTCGTCCCCGAACGGCGCGGTCCGGGGGAGAAATGCTGGGGCTGACACGAGGCTCTATATCTGCGCTGGCCGGCTTTCACGCAACGACATCGACGTTCTAAATCGGCCGCCCAGAGGGCAGGATCGTCTCCGAACGGGCTCTTTCAGGGGAGTTCTGACCTCGGACGAGGTCACGCGATGACGTAGGCCGTCTCCGACTTGATCCTCTCCATGGCGAAGCGCGACGTGACCTCCTTCAGGGGCACCGCGCCGATCAGGCGTTTGTAGAACCCGTCATAGGCCGCCATGTCGCTGACGACGACGCGCAGCATGTAGTCGACGTCGCCCGCCATCCGGTAGAAATCCATCACCTCCGGCATCGCGGTGACGCTCTCGGCGAACGTCGCGAGCCACTCGCCCGAATGGTTCGGCGCCACGATCGACACGAAGACGGTGAGCCCGAGACCGATCTTCTGCGGGTCGAGCAGCGCCACCCGCTTCTCGATGACGCCCGTCGTCTCCAGCTTGCGGATACGCTTCCAGCACGGCGTCTGGGACAGCCCGACGCGCTCCGCGATGGACGCGATCGGGATGTTCACGTCCTCCTGGAGGATGCGCAGGATGGCGCGATCGATCCTGTCCATATCCGCCATGACGCGCGCCTAGACCCCGACGGTCTGGTGGCTGTTACAGCCCGCCCGCGCCGAGAGATAGATGTCGCGCGCGCGGCAGATCCCGTCCTGCGCCCTCACGGACGCGAAGCCGGAGCTCATCGACGCGAGATTGCCGAACTCGGCCTCCAGCGTCGCGGGCGCGTTGTCGAAATGCGCGCAGGTCCGGCACTGGCCGGCCGTCGCGGGCGTCTCCCGCGCGACCTTGCCGAGGATCCACCTCACCGGGCGAGGTCCGTCCAGTACTGCCCGAAGACGAGGACGGAGAGCACGAAGCCGAGGACGAGGTTCACGATCACCCCGGCGGTGAACGCGATGGCCGGCCGCCCGCCCGCGGGCGCGAAATCGCGGAACCGGGTCGTCAGGCCGATCGACAGGAAGCTGAACGTGAAGGCCCAGGTCCGGAGTGTGGTGATCGGCGTGATGAGGGACGGCTTCACCAGCTTGTCGTAGTCGGCATAGGAGACGCCTTGCGTGACGAGCGTCACGAGCACGGACGCGACCAGGAACCCGACGACGAATTTCGGGAAGCGCCACCAGATCTGGCCATACTCGACCTTGCCACCCGTCTCCGAGCGCTCCCAGTACGTGACCGAGACGATCGACAGGACGAGCGCCCAGATGCCGATCCACACGTCGCGGCCTACGACCTTGATCAGCGTGTAGGACCAGACCGCCTGGTCGGCCGTCCCGGTGATGCCCGTCGAGGGTCCCGCGAGACCGCCATAGGCCTGCGCGGCCGCGAAGCCCGCCGCGTCGGCGAACTCGGAGGTGCCGATCCACGCGCCACCGACCCCGGTCGAGAGGCCGAGCGCGCGGGCCGCGAGCGGCAGCGCGAAGATCAGGACGATCGCCCAGAGGACGACGAGCGTGATCGCGATCGGCGGGTCCTCCTTGCGGGCCCGGACCGCCCCGGCGATCGCGATCGCCGCGGAGACGCCGCAGACCGCCCCGCCGGCCCCCAAGGTCGCCGCGAGCCTGTGATCGAGCCCGAGCTTGCGGGCGGTGAAGAAGATGACCGAGAAGGTCACGATCGACACGATCGACGCCTGCAGGATCGCCACCGGCCCGGCCCAGAGGATCAGGGTGAACGGCAGGGTCGCGCCTAATAGCACGATGCCGAGCTTGACGTAGAACTCGACCCGGAAGCCGGCCCGCAGCGCGTCCGGCACGCCGATCACGTTCGAGATCAGGAGGCCGGCGAGCAGCGCGACGAGGGGCGGCTCCAGGTTGTAATATTGCGCCTTGTCCCAGGCGCCGAGCGCGAAGATCGCGAGCGAGAGCAGGTAGACGAGCACGAACGAGCCGAGGAACGCGCCCGCCCGGTGACCGATCGCGGCGAGCGCCACCGTGAACACGGCCGCGAAGACGACGAACTGCGTGACGTAGCGGAGCCCGTTCGCGGCGAAATGCGAGACGAGCTGGTCGACACTCGACCATCTGGCGGGCGCGACCGCGATCCACCCGATGCTGCCGCCTCGGGCATAGACCGCGTAGGCGACCGCGACCGTCGCGAGGCCGACCCACACCGCCCACCAATCTTCCTTGCGCCAGAACTCGCTCCAGCCGAGCCGGTCGGAGCCCGGCTCACGCGTCTCCGCCGCCTGAGACAGGGTCGCCGGACGAGGCGAGATCGTAGTCGTCGTGGTCATGTTGGTCCGTGTCTGCGACGTGCCGATCCCGTCGCGTGCACGATCTCTTCGCGGGTGGAGTGTCCGCGTCAGGATCCGCCAGTGCTCGTGGATTCGTTTTCAGAAGGTGCAGATCTGGGCCGTCCCCGTCAATGAAACGCGATTTCGTAGTTCAAGCGAAACATAGAATAATCCACTCTTACCTGACACCTCGAACAAGCGTTCGTTCTTCTGGGCATGCCGTTCTACTCGCGATACGCTCTCTCGTGTATCGGTCCGGTGGCGGGATGATTACCTCGGCATCCTGTGGTGCACGTAGCATGCAGGTCTCACGCCCAATCTTCACCGAACTGTGCCATGCACCCATGCTGCGCGTCGCGTAGCATTCGTGAGACGACACACGGGGTCGCTCAGTGCGGTGCGATGATCATCTGGCTCATGACCGAACACCCGGCGTCTCACGGGAGGAGCGCTCCGTCGACGCGTTCGCGCGGTCCGTCGAGGAGGGCCGTCGAGCCCCGGGTCATATCCGAGCGATCGAGACCGCGCGTCGTAGCGGCCGCAGCCTCGCCGCGCTATGACCCGACCGGGTGGGCAGAAGGCGAGCGTCAGGCCACGACATGAGCGTATCGGCCCGACCGGACCGCAAGATCGCGGACGCACCCTCGGCCAACTGGGTCGACCGGTTGGCGCCGCCCGCCTGGAAGCCGTGGCTGCGCCTCGCGCGCTACGACCGGCCGATCGGCTCGTGGCTTCTCATGTGGCCGTGCTGGTGGTCGGCCGCGCTCGCCGGCCTGGCGTCCGGACGGCTCGCTCAACTCCCCGTGCATCTCGCGCTGCTCCTCGTCGGGGCCTTCGTCATGCGGGGCGCGGGCTCGACCTGGAACGACATCCTCGACCGCGACATCGACGCCCGGGTCGAGCGCACGAGGGACCGCCCCATCGCGTCCGGGCGCATCCGGGCGCGCCACGCGCTCGTCTTCGCGGTCGCGCAGTCGCTGGTGGGGCTGCTGGTCCTCGTCCAGTTCAACGGGTTCACGATCGCGCTCGGCATCGCGTCGCTCGCGCCGGTCGCGGTCTACCCGTTGATGAAGCGCGTCTTCTCCGCCCCGCAGGCCGTGCTCGGCCTCTGCTTCGGCTACGGGGCCCTGATGGGCTGGGCGGCCGTCTTCGCGTCGCTCGCCTGGCCGGCGTTGGCGCTCTACCTCGGGTCGATCGCCTGGGTGATCGGCTACGACACCGTCTACGGCCACCAGGACCAACGCGACGACGCGATCATCGGCGTGCGCTCGACGTCGCGCACCTTCGGGCGGCACAGCCGCACGATCGTCGCATGTCTCTACGCGATCGCGACCCTGTCGATCGGGGCGGCGGTCGCGGGATGCGGCGGAAGTTGGCCGGCCTGGATCGGGCTGGGCGGTTTCGCGTCGCATCTCGCTTGGCAGGTCGCGAGGCTCGACCCTGCCGACCCGGCGCGCTGCCTCGCGCTGTTCCGCGCCAACCGCGACGCGGGGCTCCTGCTCTTCGCCGGATTGCTGGGGGCGGCGCTCCTCACGAAGGGTTGAACGGGCTTGCTCCCGGCCGCCAGAACGGCCATCTAAGTGAACACATCAGGAACGATCAGTGGACGAGACCGTCGCACGCAAGCTGCGCGTCCTGGCGGACGCCGCCAAATACGACGCGTCCTGCGCGTCGTCGGGCGCCCCGAAGCGCGCGGCGGACAAGAGCGGCATCGGGTCGACGAACGCTGTCGGGATCTGCCACTCCTACACGCCGGACGGGCGCTGCGTGTCGCTGCTCAAGATCCTGCTCACGAACTTCTGCCTCTACGACTGCGCCTACTGCATCAACCGCCGCTCCTCGAACGTCGAGCGCGCGCGCTTCTCCGCGAAGGAGGTCGTCGACCTCACGATCGCCTTCTACAAGCGCAACTACATCGAGGGGCTGTTCCTCTCCTCGGGCATCATCCGCTCGCCCGACTACACGATGGAGCAGATGATCCTGGTCGCGAAGACGCTCCGCCAGGAGCGCGGCTATCGCGGCTACATCCACCTGAAGACGATCCCGGAGGCGAGCCCCTGGCTCGTCGAGCAGGCCGGGCTCTTCGCCGACCGCCTGTCGATCAACCTCGAACTGCCGACCGATGCGGGCCTGTCGAGCTTCGCGCCGGAGAAGAGCGCGACGAACATCAAGGGCGCGATGGGGCAGATGCGCGAGCGCATCGCGGAGGCGAAGGAGGAGCGCCGCACCTTCTCGCCCGCCGGGCAATCGACGCAGCTCATCGTCGGCGCGGACGAGGCCAGCGACCACGACGTGCTGCGCACCTCAGCCGACCTCTACGGCAAATACGAACTGCGGCGCGTCTACTACTCGGCCTTCAGCCCCATCCCGGACGCGTCCTCCAAGCTGCCCGCCCAGGCCCCGCCGCTCCAGCGCGAGAACCGCCTCTACCAGGCCGATTGGCTGCTGCGC
>CAXUHE010000175.1:0-1181 GCA_964250725.1 uncultured Enterovirga sp.
CGCGACCTGCCCCGGGTGCCGGCCTACGCGGCGCTCCTCCAGAATGTGCTCGACGACGTCGCGCGCAACATGGGCCATGCCGACGCAAAGGCCGCGGGCTTCACGCAGCTCGAAGGCTTCGTGTTCGTGTCCTCGCCCAACGCCACGACCCCCTTCCACTCCGACCCCGAGGACAACGTCTTCGTGCAGATCCACGGGGACAAGTTCTTCCACGTCATCGACAACACGGACCGCTCGGTCGTGCCGGACGTCGCCTTCGAGGTGACGCCCTCCATGCACCGCAACCTGCCCTACCGGCCTGATTTCGAGGACCGCGCGACCGTGTTCAAGATGAAGGCGGGCGACGGGTGCTTCGTGCCGTATCTCTGGCCGCACTGGGTGCGCACGGGCGAGACCTACTCGATCTCGATGGCGATGACCTGGAAGTCGGCCGCCGTGCGGCGCTCCAACAAGGTGCTGTTCGTCAACGGCATGCTGCGCAAATGGGGCTTGCCCCAGGCGCCGGTCGGGCGCCATCCCGCCCTCGATTGGGCGAAGGCCGCGGCCTACACGGCGCTTCGCGCCCCGCTCGAGCCCCTGCGCCGGAGCGAGCGGATGCGCGGCATGCTCCGCAGCCTGCTCTTCGGCCGGGGCGCGAACTACTACCTCGTCAGCCGCAAGGGCTGACCGGGGCGACGGGCAGGGCCATCGCCTTCGAGACTTGAGTCTGGCGCGGAGGAACCGTCTCCCCGAGGGGGACTTGCGCGATTTCCGTCATTGCGAGCGGAGCGAAGCAACCCAGAGGAGCAGCTCGGCAACTCCTGGGTTGCTTCGTCGCTGACGCGCCTCGCAACGACGGAGTTGCGCGATAGCCCTCGGACGCTACGGGCGGGGCGATGCTGGACGGGTGAGTGCCGAGGGGCTAAGGCCGACGCCCCTCCGGCATCTCCCGCTCCATGTCCGAACAGCGCCTGTCCCTGTCCAAAGACCGCATCCAGATCCTTCTCCTCGAAGGCATCAACGATTCCGCGGTCGATATACTGCGTGCCGCCGGCTACTCGCAGATCGAGCGCCTCCCGAAGGCGCTCGATCCGCAGGACCTGAAGGCGAGGCTGCCGGGCGTGCACATCCTGGGCATCCGCTCGCGCAGCGAGCTCACCGAGGACATCTTCGCGGCGGCCTCGCGTCTCGTGGCGGTCGGG
>CAXUHE010000175.1:1191-8228 GCA_964250725.1 uncultured Enterovirga sp.
CGGTCGGGTGCTTCTCGGTCGGCACGAACCAGGTCGACCTGGGGGCGGCTGCGCGGCGCGGCATCCCGGTCTTCAACGCGCCCTTCTCGAACACGCGCTCGGTCGCGGAACTCGTGATCGGCGAGATCGTCATGCTGATGCGCCGCGTCGGGCCGCGCTCGAACGCCGCCCATGCGGGGCGCTGGGACAAGTCGGCCGCGAACAGCCACGAGTTGCGCGGCAAGACGCTCGGGATCGTCGGTTACGGCAATATCGGCAGCCAGTTGTCGAGCCTCGCCGAGGCCATGGGTATGCGCGTCGTCTTCTACGACCACACCGACCGGCTCCAGCGTGGCAATACGGTCTCGGCCGAGACGCTGGACGAGTTGCTGGCGGCGAGCGACGTCGTGACGCTCCACGTGCCCGAGACCCCCGCGACGAACGGCATGATGGGCGAGCGCGAGATCCGCGCGATGAAACCCGGCGCCTACCTCATCAACAACTCGCGCGGCACCGTGGTCGACCTCGACGCGCTGGCGCGCGCCCTCCGGGACGGCCACCTGCGCGGGGCCGCGATCGACGTGTTCCCAGAGGAGCCGGCCTCGAACGCCGACCCGTTCACGACGCCGCTCCAGGGCCTGGACAACGTGATCCTGACGCCGCATGTCGGCGGCTCGACGGAGGAGGCGCAGGAGCGCATCGGCTCGGAGGTCGCACGCAAGCTCGCCGACTACTCCGATACCGGCTCGACGGTCGGGGCCGTCAACTTCCCGCAGGTGCAGTTGCCGCCCCGCCCGACGGGCACGCGCTTCATGCAGGTGCAGCGCAACGCGCCCGGCATGCTGGGACGCCTCAACGACATCTTCGCCCGCCGCGGCGTCAACATCGCGGCCCAGTACTACCAGACCGACGGCGAGATCGGCTACGTTGTGGTGGAAGCGGACGAGATCGGTGCGCGCGCGGAGGCGATCCTCGACGAGATCAGGTCGCTCGACGGCACGATCCGCGCCCGTATCCTCTATGAACGCAGCTGACCGTCATATTATTCAAACTCAGCAATCAGGTTCTGCCGGTAAGGATGAAAGTCATCATCCATGATGGGATCACAGGATCACGTCCACCCTCTATACTTTGATGTGATTGTCTAAAAGAACGTTTATGTTGAGTTCTTCTTAAGACGTGCAGACGACATTCCGACGTGTTGTCCAGGCACATATCATGAGCATCAAGTTCCGGATCTTCGGCGGCTTCATCGCCATCCTGTTCCTGACCGTCTGCGTGGCGGGCGTCGCGTGGCGGAGTCTCAGCACCTATGCGGGAGGCGCGCAGACCGCGACCGCCGCCCAGAAGCTCGCGAGCGAGAGCGGCCGGCTCGCCCTCGTGGTGCTGGACGACGCATCGGTCGGCAATCCCTCCGCGATCCGAGCTGCGGTGGATCGCGTCGAAGGCGCGATCGGGCTTCTCTCGGCCTCGGGAGCCGACGACCCGGCCGTGTCCGGCGCGATCGAACCTCTGCGGGAATCGCTCCGAGCCTTCGCGAACGAAGCCAGGACGTTGGGCGAGCGGCACACGACCAAGCTTCGCCTGCAGACCGATCACCGCAAGCTCGTCGAACAGTTCCAGACGGTTTCGCAAGCTATCGGGGGCGCCCAGAAGACCAACCTGAACCAGACGACGGAAGAACTCGAAACCAGCATCGCCCAGCAGGCCGAGTTCTCGACCATCTCATCCCTGGCCACGCAAGCCACGAGGATCACTTACGAATTGCGGCTGGTGGAGGCGCTGATCGTTCGCGAGCCGGACGGTATCGACAAGGCGCAGCGCCAGATCAAGTTCCTGAAGGTCCTGCTCTCGCGACTCGCCGCGACACCGTACCTCAGCGAGAGCGTGAAGCCGATCATCGACGCCGCGGGCCGCTACGGCGCGATCGTCGCGGACATCGCGAGCGGCGTGAGCGTACCGACCGAGCTCTTCGACATCTCCAACGAGATCCAGGGTGGGTTGGCCCGGCTGGACGGCCAGATCCTCAATCTCGCAGGCTCCATCCGCACGCGCATGCAGGACTCGAGGGATCACATGGCGAGAGCCGTGGAACTGCTCGCCACGAGCGCGGATGCGACGATCGCCGCACGGACTGCCGAAGTCGAGGAGCTGGAGCTGTTCCGCACGGGCTCCGACACGAACGCGAAGAGGATGGACGCCGCGGCCGCGACGCTCTTCGACTCGGCCCAGGACATCTCGTTCAAGGTGAACGATGCCGAATCGGCCCGCGTGATCGGTGGCCTCCTCACGCAGGTCAAGGATTACCGCGCCAGCATTCCGGAGATCCTGGCGGCCGATCGCCTGGAGCGGGAAGGTCGCAAGGCGATCGCGGCCACGACGGACAGTCTGGCGTCGCAGGCGCGCAAGATCGGGGAGGCGCAGCTCGCCCAGATGGACAGCCGACGCCGCAGCGCGCTCTGGCTTCTCGGAGGCGGGGTCGCGCTGGCCTTGGGTCTGGGGCTCGTGCTGTCGCTCGTCATCGGCCGCGGCATCACGAAACCCGTCCTCGACCTCGTGACGTCGATGCGCCGGCTCGCCGCGGGCGACCTGACGATCGACCTGTCGGGCCGGGACCGGGGCGACGAGGTGGGGCAGATGATCGGCGCCGTCGCGACCTTCAAGGACGCGGCCGTCGAGAAGATCCGCGTCGAGGCGGAGGTCGCGGAGCAGCGCCGGCAGGCCGAGGCGGAGCGGGCGGCGAACGAGGCCGAGAGAGGGCGCTCCGCCGCCGAGCAGGCGCGCGTCGTCGACGGTCTCGCGTCCGGTCTCGAACGCCTCTCGGCGGGCGACCTGACGTTCCGGCTGGGCGAGGCCTTCGCGCCCGATTACGAGAAGCTGCGCGGCGACTTCAACGCCGCCGTCGAGTCGCTCCAGACCACGATGCGCACGATCGCCGCGACTGCCGGGGGCATTCGGTCGAACACGGGCGAGATCTCCCAGGCCGCCGACGACCTGTCGCGGCGCACGGAGCAGCAGGCGGCCTCGCTCGAACAGACGGCGGCGGCCCTCGACGAGATCACCGCGACGGTGAACAAGACCGCCGAGGGTGCGGGCCACGCGCGCGGCGTCGTGGCGAGCGCCAAGGACGATGCCGGGCACTCGGGCGAGATCGTCCGTCGCGCGATCGCCGCGATGGGCGAGATCGAGCGATCCTCCGGCGAGATCGCCCAGATCATCGGGGTCATCGACGAGATCGCCTTTCAGACGAACCTGCTCGCACTGAATGCCGGCGTCGAGGCGGCACGCGCCGGCGAGGCAGGCCGGGGCTTCGCGGTGGTGGCCTCCGAGGTGCGCGCGCTGGCCCAGCGCTCGGCCGACGCAGCCAAGGACATCAAGGCGCTGATCCGATCGTCCGGCCTCCAGGTCGGGTCGGGCGTACAGCTCGTCGGCGAGGCTGGCGACGTCCTGACCCGCATCGCCGGCCAGGTGGCGGAGATCAACGAGATCGTGGGGGAGATCGCGGCGTCGGCCAGGGAGCAGGCGACGGGGCTCGCGGAGGTGAACAGCGCCGTCAACCAGATGGATCAGGTCACCCAGCAGAACGCCGCGATGACGGAGCAGTCGACAGCCGCGAGCCACTCTCTCGCGGCCGAGGCCGAGGAGCTGGACGTGCTGGTCGGCAGGTTCTCGCTCGGCGAGAGCGCGGCCGGACGCGGGGAGGCCGGCCACGTCGTTCGGTTGCGGCCGAACGTCAAGCGCCTGCCCCGCCCCGAGCTTCGCGGCGGCGGGGCCGCGCCGCGCCCGGCGAACGACGAATGGGAGGAGTTCTAGTCCGGCCGCCGCCAAGCGCTCACCTCGGCAATACGCTGTCGCCCATGAGCGCAATGTCGATCGCGCGGGCGGCCTGCCGGCCCTCGCGGATCGCCCAGACGACCAGCGACTGGCCGCGGCGCATGTCGCCCGCGACGTAGACGTTCTGGCGCGAGGTCCGGTAGTCGTCGTCGTTCGCCTGGACGTTGCCCCGCCGGTCGAGCGCGAACCCGCCCTCGCGGACCAGCCCCTCGGCCTTCGCGCCCGCGAAGCCGATCGCCATGAACACGAGATCGGCCTTCAGCACGAACTCCGAGCCCGGCACGGGCTGGCGGTGGTCATCGACGCGCGCGCAGATGACCCCGGTGGCGCGCCCCTTCCGGCCCTCGATGCCCAGTGTCGCGGTCTGGAACTCGCGCTCCGCGCCCTCGGCCTGGCTCGACGAGGTCCGCATCTTGGTCGGCCAGTAGGGCCACACGGTCAGCTTGTCCTCGCGCTCGGGCGGCTTCAGGCGGATGTCGAGCTGGGTCACGGAGAGCGCGCCCTGGCGGAACGAGGTCCCGACGCAATCCGACGCCGTGTCGCCGCCGCCGATCACCACGACGTGCTTGCCAGCCGCGTAGATCGGCTCGCCGGACCACCCGTCCTCGCCGCCGACGCGCCGGTTCTGCTGGACGAGGAACGGCATCGCGTAATGGACGCCGGGCAGGTCCTGGCCGGGCAGCTGCGGGTCGCGGGGCACCTCGGCGCCGCCCGCGATCATCACCGCGTCGAACTCGGCCTCGATCGAGTCGAGCGTGCGGTGCCGGCCGATCTCGACGCCGTAATGGAACGCGACGCCCTCCGCCTCCATCTGCACGACGCGGCGGTCGATATGGGTCTTCTCCATCTTGAAGTCCGGGATGCCGTAGCGCAGCAGCCCGCCCGCCCGCGCGTCGCGCTCGAAGACGTGGACCTCGTGGCCGACCCGCGCGAGCTGCTGCGCGCCCGCGAGCCCCGCCGGCCCCGAGCCGATCACCGCGACGCGCCGGCCCGTGCGGATCGCGGCCGGCTCCGGCCGGATCCAGCCCGCGCCCCAGGCCTTGTCGGCGATCGCCTGCTCGATCGTCTTGATGGTGACGGGCGCGTTCTCGAGGTTGAGCGTGCAGGCCTCCTCGCAGGGGGCCGGGCAGATGCGGCCGGTGAATTCGGGGAAGTTGTTCGTGGAATGGAGGTTGCGCGAGGCCTCCTCCCAGTCCTTCTGGTAGACGAGCTCGTTCCAGTCCGGGATCTGGTTGTGGACCGGGCAGCCGGTCGGCCCGTGGCAGAACGGGATGCCGCAATCCATGCAGCGCGCCGCCTGCTTGCCGAGGTCGCCCTCGTCGAGCGGCAGCGTGAACTCGCGGAAATGCCGGACCCGCTCGCCCGCGAGCTGGTATTTACGCTCCTGGCGATCGTATTCGAGAAACCCCGTGACCTTGCCCATTCGGCTCACTTACCCGGCAAAAGCTTGACGAGGGCCACGACGGCGGCACCTTGCGCCAGCATCGCCCCGAACATCCACTTGATGATCTCGGCCTTGAACTCGGCCATGTCGGCCTTGAACCCGGCCATGTCCGCCTTCAGTTCGTTCCTCAACACCTTCAGATCGTTGCTGACGGCGAGCACGTCCGCCTTCATGGCGATATCGCCGCCGGTGAGGCTCTCCTTCAGCGCGTTCGAGACGGACTCGGCCTGAGACTCCGAGAACCCTCCTTCGCGAAGGCCTTTCGCCAGCTTGAGCGTGTCGAACGCGACTGCACTCATGATTGCGCTGCTCCACGGTTCATCCGGTCACTTGCCCGGCAACGTCTTGATCAGGGTCACGACCAGCGCCCCCTGCGCTATGATCGCCCCGAACATCCATTTCGGGATGTCGGCCTTCTGTTCGGCCAGACCGGCGGCCAAATCCGACTTCGTCACGAGATCGCCGCCGCTCACGCTCTCGCGCAAGGCATCCGCGACCGACTCGGCCTGATCCTCCGAGAAACCGCCCGCGCGAAGACGCTTGGCGAGTTTCAGCGTGTCGAACGTCATCGCGGTCATGTCGTCACTCCGCGGCCTGCAGCATGCGCCCGCGCTCCATCTCGCGGATGGCGCGGCGGTACTCGACCGGCATCACCTTCACGAACTTTGTCCGGTACGCGGCCCAATCGTCCAGGATCGCCCGGGCGCGCGCCGAATCCGTGTAGGCGACGTGGTTCGTGAGGAGCGCGGTCAGCCGCTCCTCGTCGCCGCGCGACATGTCGGCCAGGATGTCGATCCGGCCCTTGGTCTCGAGGTCGCCGGAGAGGTGGAGGCGCTCCATCAGGTCCTCCTCCTCCTCGACGGGTTCGAGATCGACCATCGATAGGTTGCAGCGCTTGGCGAAGCTGCCATCCTGGTCGAGCACGTAGGCAATGCCGCCCGACATGCCGGCCGCGAAGTTGCGCCCGGTCTGTCCGATCACCACGACGACGCCGCCCGTCATGTACTCGCAGCCGTGATCGCCCGTCCCCTCGACGACCGCGATCGCGCCGGAGTTCCGGACCGCGAAGCGTTCGCCCGCGACGCCCCGGAAATAGCACTCGCCCGCGACCGCCCCGTAGAGCACCGTATTGCCCACGATGATCGAGCGCTCAGCGAGCGCCGGGGAGGCGGGCGAGGGCCGGATGATCAGCTTGCCGCCGGACAGACCCTTGCCCACGTAGTCGTTCGCCTCGCCCAAGAGATCGAGCGTCACCCCGGCCGCGAGCCAGCCGCCGAAGCTCTGGCCGGCCGTGCCGGTGAGTTTCACCACGATCGTGTCGTCCGGCAGGCCCTCGTGGCCGTGCAGCTTCGCGACCTCGCCCGACAGCATCGCGCCGACCGTGCGGTTCTCGTTGCGCACGCGCGCCTCGATCACCACCGGGTCGCCGCCGTCGATCGCGGCGCGCGCCTTCGCGATCAGCTTGCGGTCCAGCACGTCGTCGATCGGATGGACCTGCCGCTCCACGTGCCGGATCGCGACCTCCGGCCCGACCTCGGGCCGGTGGAAGATCTTGGACACGTCGAGCCCGTGGGCCTTCCAGTGCTCGACTGCGCGCTGGCGGTCCAGCATCTCGGAATGGCCGACGAGCTCGTCGACGCTGGCGATGCCGAGCGAGGCCATCAGCTCGCGCACCTCCTCGGCCACGAAGAAGAAGAAGTTGATGACGTGCTCGGGCGTCCCCTTGAAGCGCTTGCGCAGCACGGGGTCCTGCGTCGCGACCCCGACCGGGCAGGTGTTG
>CAXUHE010000176.1:0-8187 GCA_964250725.1 uncultured Enterovirga sp.
GGCTCGGGCGAGATCAGCCAGGCGGCGGACGACCTGTCGCGTCGCACGGAGCAGCAGGCGGCCTCGCTGGAGGAGACCGCGGCGGCTCTGGACGAGATCACCGCGACGGTGCGCAAGACCGCCGAGGGCGCGCGGCACGCGAGCGAGGTGGTGGCGGGCGCGCGGGCGGATGCCGAGCGCTCCGGCCAGGTGGTGCAGGACGCGGTGATCGCCATGGGGGCGATCGAGAAGTCGGCCTCCGAGATCAGCCAGATCATCGGGGTCATCGACGAGATCGCGTTCCAGACGAACCTTCTCGCGCTGAACGCGGGCGTCGAGGCGGCGCGCGCCGGGGAGGCGGGCCGGGGCTTCGCGGTCGTGGCCTCCGAGGTGCGCGCGCTGGCGCAGCGCTCGGCCGAGGCCGCGAAGGAGATCAAGGCGCTGATCTCGACCTCGTCGGGCCAGGTGGCGTCGGGCGTGAACCTCGTGGGCGAGACCGGCCGGGCGCTGGCGCGCATCGTCGTGCAGGTGAGCGAGATCACCGGGATCGTGTCCGAGATCTCGGCCTCCGCGCAGGAGCAGGCGACGGGGCTCGCGCAGGTCAACACGGCCGTCAACCAGATGGACCAGATGACCCAACAGAACGCCGCGATGGTGGAGCAGTCGACCGCCGCGTCCCACTCGCTCGTCGGCGAGGCGGAGCAGCTGGCCTCCCTCATAGGCCGGTTCAACGTCGGGGACGCGGCCGCGAGCCGTGCCGCCCCCGTGTCCCGCCCATCCGCCCCGCGCGCGACCTCGCAGCGTCCCGCCCCGGCGCCGGCCCGCAAGCCCGCCCGGCCCGCCCCGAGACCCGCCGCCTCGCCCGCAACCCACGGCAATCTCGCCCTCAAAGCAGCGCCCGCCGAAGACGGCTGGGAGGAGTTCTGACCATGTCCGCGACCGCACAAGCCATGACCGTTCCGGGCCGTGCCGGGGAAGGCCACAAGGGGTCGGAGCTCCTATCGTTCCGCGTGGGGTCCGAGGCGTACTGCATCGGCATCACGGCCGTGCGCGAGATCCGCGGCTGGATCCCCGCGACGCCGCTGCCCCACTCGCCCGCCTTCGTCTGCGGCGTGGTGAACCTGCGCGGCACCATCCTGCCGATCATCGATCTCGCGGCACGCCTGGGTCTCGGCCCGACCGAGCCGACACCGCGTCACGCGATCATCGTGGCGGAGGCGGCGGACAAGATCGTGGGCCTCCTCGTGACCGGCGTCAGCGACATCCTGACCGTGTCGGACGCCGACCTCCACCCGACGCCGAACGTGGGGTCGAGCACGACCGGCGAGTTCGTGCGCGGGCTGATCACGGTCGACGACCGCATGATCAGCATGCTGGCGATCGACCGCGTCGTGCCGGCCCAGGTCATGTAGCCTGGAGGGCGGACGGCAGGGCTATCGCATATGGGTGCCGAGCGCGGTTACCTCTGCCCGAGTGGGAGAGAGCCTGCCCCGGACCCGATCCGAGGTCGAGTCGGCGATAGCCGACCGGGCGAGGGGGAAGCGCCCTCTCCGGAGAGCTCGTAACCCCTCACCCTGCCCTCTCCCATCGGGAGAGGGTTCCCCGCGCCAGACTCAAGTCTCAAATGCGATAGTCCCGGGGGCGGCTCGGCCCGCCCTCAATGCGCTCCGGCGGGCGCGCCGCCCTTGGTCTGCCGCAGCAGCATCGCGAGCGGCACGGCCGCCAGCGCCATGAGGCACAGCGCGAAGAACACGTCGATATAGGCCCAGTAGGCGGACTGGAACTGGACCTGCTGGCCGATCCAGGCGGTCGCCTGCCCTTGAGCCTGCACCAGGGGCGAGCCCGCCTGCACGAAGTAGTCCGTCACCCGGCGCATCGTCTCCTGGTACTGCGTGTCGGAGGGCGTTACGTTCTCGACGAGCCGGCTCTGGTGGAACTGCATGCGGTAGGCGAGCACGTTCTGGCCGATGGAGACGCCGATCGATCCGCCCGTGTTGCGCGCGACGTTGATCAGCGCGGACGCCTGGTCCGTCCTGTTCGCCGGGATGCCGTCGTAGGACGCGCTGGTGATGGGCAGGAAGATCAGCGGCAGCCCGATCCCCACATAGACCCGCTGCCAGACGAACCAGCCGAAGTTCAGGTCGCCGTTCAGGTTCGTCAGGTTGTACATCGCGGCCGCGATGACGAGCGCGCCCGTGGCGATCAGCCATTTCGCCGGCACGAGGCCGCCGAGCCGGCCCGCGATCCCCATCATGACGACCGTCATGAGCCCGCCGGGCGAGAGCGCCAGGCCGGCCCAGGTGGCCGTGTAGCCGAAATACTCCTGGAGGAGCTGCGGCACGAACTGCGTCGTGGCGATCAGGATGCCGCCCGTCGCCAGCATGATGAGGAAGCAGGAGCCGAACTGGCGTCCGACGAGCATCCTGAGGTCGATGAGCGGCCGCTTCTGGGCGAGCTCCCAGGGGATGAACAGGATCAGCGACAGGGCGGATATGGCGGCGAAGACCTGGATGAGGTGAGACCCGAACCAGTCCTTGCGCTGGCCCTCGTCGAGGCAGACCTCGAGCCCGCCGAGGAACCCCGCGACCAGCAGGAAGCCCACATAGTCGAAATCGAACCCGCGCTTCGCCTGCGCCTTGCGCTCCTTCCTCGCGTCCTCCGTGTCGTGCACGAAGCCGTAGACCAGGAACGTGCAGGCGACGCCGACCGGCGCGTTGATCAGGAAGCACCAGTGCCAGGACACGTTGTCGGACAGCCAGCCGCCGAGCGTCGGGCCGACGACCGGCGCCACCACGACCGCGATGCCGTAGAGCGCGAAGGCCTGTCCGCGCTTCTCGGGCGGGAAGCTCGACGCCAGGATCGACTGGGCGACCGGCGTCATGCCGCCGCCGGCGAGCCCCTGGAGCACCCGGAAGAACAGCAGGGATTCGAGGTTCCACGCGATCCCGCACAGGACCGAGGCGACCGTGAAGGTCACGATGCAGATGAGGAAGAAGTTGCGCCGGCCGATCGCGCCCGCGATCCAGCCGGACGCGCAGAGCACGATGGCGTTCGCCACGAGGTAGGTCGTGACGACCCACGACGCCTCGTCCGGACCGACGCCGAGCCCGCCCGAGATGTAGCGGAGCGCCACGTTCGCGATGGTGGTGTCCAGCACTTCCATGAAGGTCGCGATCGACACGATGATCGCGACGAACCAGGGATTGACCCCGGCCGGCGACGCGCTCCTGCTCTTGCTTCCGACCTTGCCGCCGCTCGCCGCGGCGGCGCTCATCGCACGCGCACCTTGGGCACGACCGACATGCCGGGCCCGATCGCGACGTCGTCCGGCAGGCCGTCGAAGACGAGCTTCACGGGCACGCGCTGGACGACCTTGACGTAGTTCCCCGTGGCGTTCTGGGCCGGCAGCAGGCTGAAGACCGTGCCGGAGCCGGACTGGATCGAATCGACCCGGCCGGTGATCCTGCGGCCCGGATAGGCGTCGATCGTCATCTCGACATGCTGCCCGGGCCGCATGTCGTTCAGCTGGGTCTCCTTGTAGTTCGCCGTGACCCAGAGCTCGTCCGGCACGAACATCGTCAGCGACGTTCCGGCCTGGGTCAGCTGCCCCTTGGCGGCCGTCAGGCGGGCGACCCGGCCGGGCTGGTCCGCCATGATGTCGGTATAGCTCATGTTGAGCTTCGCCTGTTCGAGCTGGGCCTGCGCCTGCGCGAGGTTCGCCTCCGCGGATTTCTGCTGGGCCTCGTTGACCGACACCTGTCGCACGGCGGCGTTCAGCGCGGCCTGGACGCGCGCGATGTTCGCCTGCGCCTGGACGAGCTCGGACGAAGTCTGCTGGGCGCGCTGCACCGTGCCCGCGCCCTTCGTCACGAGGTCCTGGGCGCGCTGGTTCTCGTCGCGCGAGAACTCGAAGGCCGCCTGGTTCTGGCTGACCTGCGCCTGCGCCTCCTGGACCTGCGCCTGCTGGGCGGCGATCTGCGCCACGGCCGACCGGACGCTCGCCTGGCCGGCCTCGACCTGCGCCTGCGCCTGGTCGACCGCCACCTGGTAGTCGCGCTTGTCGATCCGCGCGATGATGGAGCCGGCCGCCAGATGCTGGTTGTCGGTGACCGGAACCTCGGTCAGGTAGCCCCCGACCTTGGCGGAGATGGAGAAGCTGCGCGCATCGATGAAGGCGTCGTCCGTCGATTCCCAGTGCCGCGCCTCCAGGTACCAGAGCACCGCGCCCACGATCGCCGCGAGGAGCACGATCGCCGCGATGGTGGTACCGACCGGGTGCTTGCGGACGAAGTCCTTGCCCTTCCGGGCTGTCGAGCGGTCGTCCTCGGGCTCCTCCTCGGCTTCGTCATCCGACCCCTCGCTCTGTTCCTTGTCCTTGCCGTCGCCCTCGCCTGTCCGGGGCGATTCCTGCGGACGGGGTCCGCGCGCCTGTGGCTCGGGCTTGGCCGCCTCGGCGGCCTCGCGGGCGCCGGGCTCCACCTCCGGCGCGGCGCGCAACTCGGGATCGACGATCGCGGCGGGCTCGGCCGGGAGGCGCGAGAGGGGTTCGGGTCGATCCTCGGATCTCAGCATGGCTCGTGGACGCGTCCGGCTCGGCAACGGGGTTCAACCGGCCTCTGGGCCATCCGTTCCCGCATCGCACCATCGCGTCACTTCACGAGGAGCCAATCCTCGATCACGAGAGCGTCGAGCCCGGTCGTGTAGAACATCGCGATCGCGTCCTCCGCGCTGTGCAGGATCGGCTTGCCCATGATGTTGAAGCTCGTGTTGAGGAGAATCGGCACGCCCGTCCTCGCCGCGAAGGCGCGGATCAGCGCCGCGTAGAGGGGGTTGCGCTCGGACGTGACGCTCTGGAGCCGCCCCGTCCCGTCCGCGTGGACGACCGCCGGGACGCGCCCGCGCACCGCCTCGCGCCACGTCAGCGTGCGCTCCATGTAGGGGCTGTCCTGGTAGGATTCGAACCAGTCCGGCCCGTGCTCGGCGAGGATCGAGGGTGCGAAGGGGCGGAACGCCTCGCGGTACTTCACCTTGGCGTTGATGAGATCCTTGGCGTCGGCCGGGCGGGGGTCGGCCAGGATCGAGCGGTTGCCGAGCGCGCGCGGACCGAACTCGGCGCGGCCCTGCACCCAGCCGAGCAGCTTGCCATCCGCCAGGATCCCGGCCGCGGCCTCGACCACGCCCTCGTGGCCGAGACGCCGCAGGCGCGGCTCCCAGGCGGTCATCCGCTCCAGGGGCTCGGTCGAGACGGTCGAGCCGAGATAGGGCGAGGCGGGTCCGGGCGGCGGGCGGAAGGCGGGGTCCCGTTCCGCGCAGGCGAGCCAGGCGGCCCCGACCGCGTTGCCGTCGTCCGCCGGCGCGGACGGGACGTGAAGCCGCGCGAAACCGTGCCGGCCGACGATCCTGCCGTTGAACGAGGAGTTCAACGCGCAACCGCCCGCGAGGACGAGGGTCTGCGACCCGACGAGGGCCTGCGCCTCGGCGACGAGCACGTCCATCATCTCCTCGAACACGACCTGACCCGCACGCGCGAGGTCGCCCCAATCACGCGCGAGGTCCGGGCGACGTCGCGCGACCTCGTCCGCGACCTCGCGGATCGTCGCCGCCTCCGCGAAGGCCAGCCGCCCGCTCTCGATCCGGTAGAGCCGGCGCAGGAGGCCCTCGAGCTCGGGGTCGGGCCGGCCATAGGGTGCGAGCCCCATGATCTTCCACTCCTCGCCGGCGCTCTGGTCGAACCCCGCGAGATCGGTCACGAGCCCGTACAGGAAGCCGATCGAGCCCCGTCCGGACTGGCGCCTCACCTCGACGAGGCGGCCCTCGCGCCAGGCGTAGAGCGCCGACGCGCCGGTCTCCCCCATGCCGTCGACCACGAGGCAGGCCGCCTCCGCGAAAGGGCTCGTGCCGCACGCGTAGGCGGCGTGCGACAGGTGGTGCCCGTGCCGTGTCAGCCCGGCGAAGCGCCGCCCGCCCCCTGCCCGGTCGAGCCCGAGCAGCGTGCCGAGCCCCGCCCTCTGCTGGGCGAGGTGCAGCGACGCCACGAAGGCCCGCTCCGCCCGCTCCGGCACGAAGGAGCGGTTGAGCTCGGGCGACAGGCCGGCCAGCGCCGCGAGGTCGAAGGCGCCGGACCGGGCCGAGCCCGCCAGGAACCCCGTGAACTGCTCCCCCCACGAGGTCGCGACCGCGATCTCGGCGCCCTCCGGGATCCAGCGCGCGATGAGCGACGCCATGCGGGGCGCGAGGTCCGGCTCGCAGTTCGGCGCACGCTTGTACTGGAGGTAGCGCTCCGCCGCCTCGGCGAAGAGCACCTCGCCGTCGGGCGCGACGATCGCGATCGCGGGGTCGTGGAAGGTGGTGGCGAGGCCGATCGTGTAGCGCATTGCGGCCGGTACCAGCCGGCGACCGCGATGTCATTCGGCTGCTGCCACGCGCGATCTTGCGCGACGCCGCGCTTCGCCCGACATTGCCGCCATGCCCACGGGAACGCTCTACGACACCGACGTGGTGGCCTGGTCCGAGGAGCAGGTCGCGAAGCTGCGCGCGCTCGCCGCGACGGTCGGCTCGAACGCGGTCGACTGGGAGAACGTGATCGAGGAGATCGAGAGCGTGGGGCGAAGCCAGCGAAGCAAGGTGGAGAGCCTCGTCCGAAACGCCCTCGTGCACCTCATCAAGGTCGCGTCGAGCCCGCGATCGCTCTCGGCTCGTAGCTGGCGCGACGAGGTGACGATGTTCCTCGACCAGGCCGACGACGCGCTCAACCCGAGCCTGCGCGTGTCGCTCGATGTGGACTTGATGTGGGGCCGGGCGCGTGAATCGGCCCGCGCCAATCTGGCGCCTTACGGTGAGTCGCTGTCTGCCAGCGTCCCCGTCGCGTGTCCCTTCACGCTGCACCATCTTCTCCGGCATCGCCGCGAGGTCGACGTTCTCCTGGAGGCGCTGCGATGAGCGCGGCCAGGCTCTACGACGAAGATGTACTCGCTTGGTCGGACGATCAGACCGCGGCGCTCGCGGCCCTCTCGCGCGCTCATCGCGCGACGGGGATCGATTGGCAGAACGTCATCGCGGTGATCGCGACGGTCGGCCGAGAGGAAGAAATGCGCGTCCACGATGGGGTGCGGACGATCCTGCGTCACGTCATCGAAGGCTACTGCGACCCCGATTCGCATCGGCGCATCGGGTGGTCGGTCGGTGTCGCGATCGCCCGAATCGATATCGAGACCATGCTGTCCGACACGGTCCGCACGCGCGTCGACCTCGACGCGCTCTGGAGCGAGGCGTTCGACCTCGCGATCCAGTCCGTTCGCGACGAGATCCTGACCGTACCGCCCGGGATTCCGGCCGCGTGTCCCTTCACGCTGGACGATCTTCTGGACGAGGGGTTCACTTACGAAACAGCCGTGAAGCGGCTATATGACAGGCTCGATGCTCTGACGAAGGACCGATCGCCATGACCGATGCCCACACCCTGATCGACCAGGACGTGAAGTCGAACGATGTCGTGCTGTTCATGAAGGGCACGCCCCAGTTCCCGCAATGCGGCTTCTCGGGACAGATCGTGCAGGTCCTGAACTACGTCGGCGTTCCCTACAAGGGCGTCAACGTGCTCGAAGACCCGGCGCTGCGCGACGGCATCAAGGCCTACTCGAACTGGCCGACGATCCCCCAGCTCTACGTGAAGGGCGAGTTCGTGGGCGGTTGCGATATCGTGCGCGAGATGTTCCAGGCGGGCGAGCTCCAGCAGCTCCTCGCCGACAAGGGCGTGCTGGCGAAGGCCGCCTGAACGCTACTCGGCCGCCTCGCTCGGGGCGGCCTCCGTGTCGAACTGCAGGGCCGCGAGCCGGGCGTAGAGCCCGCCGCGGCGAGACAGCGCGTCGTGGGTGCCCTCCTCGACGATCCGGCCTCCGTCCATCACCAGGATGCGGTCGGCCGATCGCACGGTCGCGAGGCGGTGCGCGATGACGAGCGTCGTGCGGCCGCGCATCAGCCGGTCGAGCGCGCCCTGCACGTCCCGCTCGCTCTCGGCGTCGAGCGCCGATGTCGCCTCGTCGAGGAGCAGGATCGGCGCGTCGCGCAGGATGGCGCGCGCGATCGCGATCCGCTGGCGCTGCCCGCCGGACAGTGTGACGCCGCGCTCCCCGATCAGGCTGGCGTAGCCCTCCGGCAGCGCCTCCACGAAGGCGTCCGCGGAGGCGAGGGACGCGGCGCGGCGCACCT
>CAXUHE010000177.1:0-3661 GCA_964250725.1 uncultured Enterovirga sp.
GGTTATGCCGGCCGAAGACCGGCTTTGCCAGATGCGCGGCCGTTTTGCTTGATTTCTGCTTCCCTAAGCCCGAAGGACGAGGAAACACCCTCGGGAGCTGCCGATCATGGAAGAACTCATCGCCCGCGTGACCAACCGCACCGGGCTCGATGCCGCGACGGCGCAGACCGCGATCGGGCACATCCTGGCGTTCCTCCAGAAGGAGGGCCCCGCCACGGAGGTGAGCCAGCTGATGGCGGCGATGCCGGGCGCCGAATCCCTGGTCGCGACCTCGAACGCCGACGAGGGCGGCGGCGGCCTCATGGGCATGCTCGGCGGCATGATGGGCGGCGGCGTGATGGCGCTCGGCCAGAAGCTGATGGCGGCCGGCGTGCCGATGGGCCAGATGCAGACGCTCGGCCACGAGCTCTTCGCCCATGCGCGGGAGGCGGCTGGCGAGGACACGCTCGGCGCAATCGTCGGCTCCGTGCCGGGCCTGTCTCAGTTCGTGTGAACGGCCGAGGGTCGGCCGCGGTGACCGGCCCGGAGACATCGGCGCGACATCTCGCGCACCGCACCGGACGGCTCGCACTCGGGCCGCGCGTGCTGGTGATGGGGATCGTCAACGTGACGCCCGATTCCTTCTCCGACGGTGGCGATCATTTGGCGCCGGAGGACGCGGTTGCGGCGGCTCGCCGGCTTAAGACAGAGGGAGCCGACATTCTCGATCTCGGGGCCGAATCGACACGACCACATCACGACACGATCGGGGCGGCGGAGGAGTGGCGTCGGCTCGCGCCGGTTTTCGACGGACTCGGGACAGACGAGCGTTTGCCGCCGCTATCGGTCGATACCCGGAAGGCGGAGGTCGCGCGCCGCGGGCTCGCGGCCGGGGCCTCGATCGTCAACGACGTGTGGGGCTTCCAGCGCGACCCCGTCATCGCGTCGGTGGCGGCCGAGAGCGAGGCCGCGTGCATCCTCATGCACAACCGTGAGACCGTCGATGCCGCGGTCGATATCGTGGAGGAGATCCTGCGGTTCCTGGAGCGCTCGGTCGGGATCGCGCGGCGTGCCGGCGTGACCGACGACAGGATCGTGCTCGATCCCGGGCTCGGCTTCGGCAAGACGCACGCGCAGAGCTTCGCGGCGCTCGCCGCCCTGCCCCGCCTGAGGGCGCTGGGGTTCCCGATCCTCGTCGGATTGTCACGCAAGCGCTTCGTCGGCTCCATGGCGGAGCCGCTGCCGATACCCAAGGAGCGCTGGCCGGGCACGCTGACGGGCAACGTCTACGCGGCACTGACCGGCGCCGATATCATCCGCGTCCACGACGTCGCGCCGCACGTCCAGGCGGTCCGTATGCTGGATACGTTGAGGGCCGCCTCGTGAGCGACCGGATCCTCGTGCGGGACCTGCAGCTCGTCGCGCGCCACGGCGTGCTGCCCGAGGAGGCCGTGCTCGGCCAACGCTTCGTGCTCGACATCACCGCGCATCTCGACCTCCGGGCAGCCGGGACCTCGGACGATCTCGCGGCCAGCGTGTCCTATGCGGACCTGATCGCGGTGGCGTCGGAGCGCTTCACGGGCGAGCGCTTCGCGCTGATCGAGGCGGCCGCCGAGGCGGTGGCGGCGGCTTTGCTGGCGCGCTTGCCCTCCATCGAGCAGGTTGATGTCGAGGTGCGCAAGCCCGCCGCCCCGATCGACGCCGTCTTCGGCTACGTGGGGGTCGCGATCGAGCGGCGCCGAGCCGCGCGTGGCTGAGATTCTCCTCGGCTTCGGCGGCAATCTCGGCGATCCCGCGCGGACGATCGCGGCCGCGCTGGAACGTCTCGACGCCGAGGGCGTCCTCATCGTGACGCGTTCGCGACTCTACCGCACGCCGCCCTGGGGACCGGTCGTCCAGCCGGACTTCCTGAACGGCTGCGCGCGCGCCAGCACCGACCTCAGCCCGCGAAAGCTTCTCGCTCTGACGCAGCGGATCGAGCTTGGATTCGGTCGCGAGCGAGAGGTGCGGTGGGGACCCCGCACGCTGGACATCGACATCCTGACCTACGACGGACTCGCGCTGGATGAGCCGGTACTCACCATCCCGCATCCCCGGTTGACGGAGCGTGCCTTCGTGCTGGTGCCGCTCGCCGAGATCGCGCCCGACCGGATCGTGTCCGGCCGGGCCGTCAGGGACTGGGTTGCCGGCGTGGATGCCTCGGGCGTGATCCCGGTTGAAGCGTCACGTCACGACGAGTACTTGACCGTGCACCCGTAGGGACGAGAGGTCGTGACGGCGACCGGCTTCCCGGCCGCGAGGTCGCTCAGCGCCGCGTCGACGAAGTTCTTCGCGCTCTTCAGGTCCTCGGTCTTGGTCGAGGGTTTGTCGTCGATGCCGCCCATATAGGCGAGCACGCCGTCCGGCTTCACGACGAACATGTGCGGCGTCGTCTGCGCGTTGTAGGTCCGGCCGAGATCGCCCGCCGGATCGAGGAGGACGGCGCTCGGGTGCGCGTCGCGCTGCACCGTCAGGGCGTTCGCCTTCTCGGGCGTGACCGCGCCCTGCTCGCCCGGCGCGGAGGACACGATGCTGAGCCAGACGATGCCCTTCTCGGTCCACTTCTTCTGGAGCGTCTGCATGGACTGCGTGCCGTAATGCTTGCGCACGAACGGGCACTCGTCGTTCGTCCACTCGAGCACGACGGTCTTGCCCTTCATGTCGGAGAGCGAGACGGCGCGGCCGTTCGAGTCCTTGGCGACGAAAGCCGGGGCCGGCGCGCCGACCTTGGGGCCGGACTGTGCCGAGGCGGCGCCCGCCGACAGGATCGCCGCAGTGGTGAAGAGGGCCAGACCGGCCCGACGCGTGATGGTCATGGACATATCTCCTCGCGATGAATCAAAGACTGGCCCGACGACCCGGATTTTCGCCGACCTTGCCGAGTTCGTCGAGAACCGCGCCTTCGGTCAGGATCTGCGGCAACACGACAGGATCGCCCGGCCCATAGTAGAGCAGATAGAGCGGCACTCCGCTACGCCCGTTTTTCTCCAGGATGCGCGTGATCTCCGGGTTCTGGTTCGTCCAGTCGCCCTTCAAATAGGTGATGTCCCGCGAGGTCATCGCGGACCTCACCGCCTCGGACGAGAGGGCGACCCGCTCGTTCACCGCGCAGGTGATGCACCACGCGGCCGTGAGGTTCACGAAAACGGGGCGACCCGCGGCGCGCAGCCCGTCGAGGCGAGCCTGGGTGAAGGGCTGGACCGCGGCCGAACCGGAGGACGCGACGTCCGTCGCCGTACCCCGGTCACGCTCGACCAGGACGAGCAACCCGGCGAGCACCGCGAGCGAGGCGAGCCCCGCACCCTGCGACAACCTGCGCGGCCAGCCCTCCGACCAGGCTCCGGCCTTCAACGCCCAGAGCCCGAAGGCGACCGCGACCAGCGCCACCAATCCCGCGAAGAGGCCGGAAGGTCCGACCTGCTGCGACAGGACGAAAACCAGCCACGCCGCCGTGAGATAGAGCGGGAAGGCGAGGATCTGCTTCAGGATCTCCATCCAGCCGCCCGGCCGCGGCAGGCGGCTCGCGAGACCCGGCGCGACGCTCAGCATCAGGAAGGGCAGCGCCATGCCGATTCCCAGAGCCGCGAAGACCACGAAGGCCTCGGCGGCGGGCGCGGTCAGCGCGTAGCCCAGAGCTGCCCCC
>CAXUHE010000177.1:3671-4888 GCA_964250725.1 uncultured Enterovirga sp.
GCCGACCGCCGTCCCCATGAAGGGCGCGGTGCAAGGAGTCGCCACGACTGTCGCGAGGACGCCCGTGAAGAAGGAGCCGGACAGCCCGGAGCGCGACGCGAGGCCGCCGCCGATCCCCGCAAGCGAGGTCCCGAACTCGGCCGCACCGGAGAGGTTGAGCCCGAGCGCCAGCATGAGGCAGGCGAGGCCCGCGACGATCGCGGGCGATTGCAGCTGGAACCCCCAGCCGAGCTCGGCCCCGCCGGCCCGCACCAGCATCAGGACCGCCGCGAGCGCGAGGAAGCTCGCCACCACCCCGGCCGCGTAGACGAGCCCGTTCAGCCGCACGAGACGCGGCGACAGGCCCGAATGCTTGGCAAGGCTGATCACCTTGATCGACAGGACCGGGAACACGCACGGCATGAGGTTGAGCACGAGGCCGCCCAGCATGGCGAAGAGCGCCGCCCGCCCGAGCGCCGACCACGACACATCCGGTGCCGGGGCGGTCTCGCCCTTCGCGGCCCCGGCGCCGGCCGCGGCGGCGTCGCCCAGCGCGAAAGCCTGGCGCGCGACGCGACCGTCCAGAGCCTCGTCGATGACGAGCACGCCGTCCGGCTTCGCGGCTTTGTCTCCCGCGACCGCGCTCCGCTTCAAGGTGAGCGTTAGCCCGTCCGGACCGACCGCGAGTGCCTGCGGGGCCGCATGATCGAGCGCGGTCTCGTCGTAGGGAAAGAAATAGGCGGACCGGATCGCGGCTGCCCGCAGGTTGGGAGCGGCGAGCTTCAGCGCGAGGTCGCCGCCGGACGCCTCCATCCGGGACGTCCACGGCGGGACGGTCGGGAGCTTCGCCCGCGCGGCGTCGAAGGTGGCGCGCGAAGCGGGATCGATCGGCGTCGCCTCGCCCGGCCCCGCGACCCGCAGCGTCGTGGACACCTTCGCCTCGCCCGGGATGCATTCTCGCTCACACACGAGATAGCTGACCGTCGCGTCGAGCGAGACCGCGTCTCCGGCCGCGAGACCGGCGGGCGGCGTGATCCGCGTGAGAAGGTAAGTCTCGCCTTCGAACGCGTAGTTGACGAGGTCGACCGTGGCGCCGGAGCGCAGCGCGTCCACCGGTCCCGGCAGCGAGTCGATCGCCCGCACGGAGTTGTCGGGCTCGAGCTGGTTGAGAGCACCGATGCGATGGATCTGCTCGGCGACGCCCGCGAGCGTGTAATCCTGCAGCTTCCGCATCGCAG
>CAXUHE010000177.1:4898-8162 GCA_964250725.1 uncultured Enterovirga sp.
TCCGGCAACGCCCAGGCGATCTCGGTCGCGAGCCCCGAATCGCCCGGATTGCGCCAGTAGGTGTGCCAGTGCTCCCGCGTCGTCAGCTTGACCGCGACGGTGAACGGCTCGCCCGGCTTGACTGCGTCCGGCTCGGCCAGGAGTTCGGCCTGGACCAAATCTGACGCCTTGGGAGCGGCAGCTGCCGGCGGTGCCACGCCCACGAAGGTCGCGAGCAGCGTCGCGAGGAGCAGCCAAGTCTTCATGCGGTGAAGCATCCCATGCCGAAACGATGTCTATCATAAAGCAGCGATCGTGGCGCGGTCCCAAGCGCCGCGCTAAGGTAGGCCGTGCCCGCGACACACTCACCCAGGCCCGCCAGCCATATGACCGTCACCGATCCGGCACCGAACGTCCACACCGCCACGCGGGAGGCCTGGGCCGGGCTCGTCGACAAGGTGCTGAAGGGCGCGGATTTCGAGCGCAAGCTCGTCGGCCGCACCTATGACGGCCTGCGCATCGAGCCGCTCTACCCGAAGGCGGAGCATGGCGCGGTGCTGGGTCGCGCGGTGCCCGGACCATGGCGCGTGTCGCAACGCGTCGACCACCCCGGCGCCGCAGCGGCGAACGCGCTGGCGCTCTCCGACCTGGAGGGCGGGGCCGACTCGCTGACGCTCGTCGTGGCGGGTGCGCCGACAAGCCGCGGGTTCGGGATCGCGCCGGGGGACCTCGACCGCGCGCTCGACGGTGTGATGCTCGACCTGATCCATCTGCGCCTCGAGGGCAGTGTCGAGGCAGCCCGCGCCGTCATGGACCTCGCGAAGCGTCGCGGACATCCGACGGATGTCCTCGACACGGATCTGGGACTCGATCCCGTCGGGCTCTTCGCGCGGCGCGGCGGCGCGACGCCGGCCGACGGGGACCTCGCACGCACCCTCGATGACGCCGGAGGCGATGGGTTCACGGGCCGTATCGTGATCGCGGATGGCCGTCCCTACCACGAGGCAGGGGCCGGCGAGGCGCAGGAACTCGCGGCCGTCCTGGCGACTGCGATCTCGTATCTGCGGACGTTCGAGGCGGCCGGCCTCACGCTGGAGAGGGCACGCGACGCGCTCTCGTTCCTCGCCGTCGCGGACGCGGACGAGTTCCTCACGATCGCGAAGCTGCGGGCGCTACGCCTGCTGTGGGGCCGCGTCGAGAGTGCCTGCGCGATGGAGCCGAAGCCGATCCGCCTGCACGCCGAGACGGCGTGGCGGATGACGACGCGCGTCGACCCCTGGGTGAACATCCTGCGCGGCACGATGGCGGCGTTCGCGGCCGGGATCGGCGGCGCGGACAGCGTGACGGTGCTGCCCTTCACGGCGGCGCTGGGGCTGCCCGATGCCTTCGCGCGGCGGATCGCGCGCAACACGCAGTTGATCCTCCTGGAGGAGGCCAATCTCTGGCGCGTGACGGACCCGGTCGCCGGTTCGGGAGGGTTCGAGGCACTGACGGCCGAACTCGCGGAGCGGGCGTGGGGGCTGTTCCAGGAGATCGAGCGCGAGGGCGGCATCGTGGCGAGCCTCGCGTCGGGCGCGCTCCAGGGGCGGATCGCCGAGACGCGCGCGGAACGGGAGAGGGCCGTCGCGACGCGGCGCGATCCGCTGACGGGCGCGAGCGAGTTCCCGAACGTCCACGAGGCGCCCGTGACGGTGCTGATGCCGCTTCCGCATGCGGACGAGGTCGAGACCGCTCTGCCCTCGCGGCGTTCGTCCGAGCCGTTCGAACGTCTGCGTGAACGTTCGGACGATTTACAGGCGCGTACGGGGGCTCGGCCATGCGTGTTCCTGGCCAATCTCGGGCCGGTCGCGGCCTTCTCGGCCCGTGCGACCTTCGCCAAGAACGCCTTCGAGGCGGGCGGCATCGAGGCCATCGGCAACGACGGCTTCGCGTCGATCGAGGACCTTGCGGCCGCCTTCACGAGCTCGGGCGCGAAGCTCGCCTGCATCTGCTCCTCGGACGAGATCTACGCGACGCAGGGCCTCCCGGCCGCGGCCGCTCTCCAGGCCGCGGGCGCCCGCTCCTACCTCGCCGGACGGCCGGGCGAGACCGAGACCGAGCTCAAGGCGGCCGGGGTCGCGGGCTTCGTCCATGTCGGGTGCGATCTCCTGGGGTTGCTTCGACAGGCTCACGAGCCGGGTTAGCTTGAACCCGCCCACGCGCCGTACCTCGGAGGTTCTCCGTCGCCGGCCACGGCGTGGCGTCCCGGTTCAAAGAGCGCTGCCCGGACGAGTGGGGAGCGGGGCGCCGGTTCTCCGGCCTCGACTGACGATGTGCTGTGGGTGCCAGGTCCCTCCCGACGTCCCGCCCGGTCTTTTCGCTCGGCCCCGAACGAACGGGAGAGCGTCGAAGCGCCGACAGCCGTTCCGGACCGTGACCTCCGAACCCGCTTGCCTTCGACAGCGATGACCGGTGTCGACCGCCGCTCCCCCGCCGGAGAGGAATGACCCCAGCGCTATAGGAATTTGTTCAGCGTGTCACGAGCGGACTTCGCGTCGATGTCGTGTCGCCCCCCCTCTCCGTCATGACGGTGAGATCGATCCAAGGCCGCTCCGCGATGATTATCGAAACGCTCCCGCCTTGGTGTCCGGCCCGAGCGCGCCTATCATCCCTCGAATATGTCGGCCGGGCGGAAGCGAACCATGACCCGTGTTCCAGATTTCAGCTCGGTGGCTTACGCGCCCGAACCGCCGGCCGTGACGCAGGTCGGCGCCGGCGAGCCGTGGCTCACGCCCGAGAGCATCCCGGTCAAGCCGGTCTACGGTCCGGCTGACCGGGACGGCATCGACGTCCTCGACACCTATCCGGGCCTGCCGCCGTTCCTGCGCGGCCCCTACTCCACGATGTACGTGAACCAGCCCTGGACGATCCGGCAATATGCCGGATTCTCCACGGCGGAGGACTCGAACGCGTTCTACCGGCGCAACCTCGCGGCCGGCCAGAAGGGCCTGTCGGTCGCCTTCGACCTCGCGACGCACCGCGGCTACGATTCCGACCACCCGCGCGTCTCGGGCGATGTCGGCATGGCGGGCGTCGCCATCGACTCGATCTACGACATGCGCACGCTGTTCGCCGGCATCCCGCTCGACCAGATGAGCGTGTCGATGACGATGAACGGAGCGGTGCTGCCGGTGCTCGCGCTCTACGTGGTGGCGGCCGAGGAGCAGGGCGTGCCGCCTTCGAGCCTCGCGGGCACGATCCAGAACGACATCCTCAAGGAGTTCATGGTCCGCAACACCTACATCT
>CAXUHE010000178.1:0-7990 GCA_964250725.1 uncultured Enterovirga sp.
ATCAGCATCGAGGTCAGCCGCGCATCCCACACCCAGTAGGTGCCCCACATGGGCTTGCCCCAGAGCGACCCGGTGACGAGGCAGATCAGCGCGAAGGCGGCTCCGATCGGGGCTGCTGCGCGTTGCGCGACGTCGGCGAGCGGATGCCTCCACACGAGGGTGCCGAGCGCCGCGACCGCCATCGTGACGTAGAAGAACGAGGCGAGCCAGGCGGCCGGCACGTGCACGAACATGATCCGCACGGTCTCGCCCTGCTGGTAGTCGGGCGGCGCGACGAACAGCGCGAGGTAGAGCCCGATGCCCAGGAGCACCACCGCCACGGCGGCGAGCCACGGCAGCGCCCGCCCGGAGAGGCGCATGAAGGTGGCGGGATTCGCGAGCCGCGTCAGCATGGAACCGTGCTAGACGGGCGCCCGGCTCCGGGCAATGCGGCCGAAAGCGCCCTCATTCGGCGACCTTCAGCGCGGCCGCGGCCGCCAGCGTGCCGATCGCAGCCGACGCGAGCGAGAGGCCGGCGAGGATCCGCAGCGCGCCGTCCGCCGCCTCGCCGGTCGAGTCCGCGGCCGCGACGCCGAAGATCAGGATCGGCACCATCAGCGGCAGGACCAGGACCGCGATGATGAGCCCGCCGCGCCGGATGGAGGCCGCGAGCGCGGCCCCGACCGCGCCCGTGAAGGTGAGCGCCGGGGTGCCGACGAGGAGCGCCAGCGCGGTGCGGAGCATCGCGTCGCCGTCGAGCGCCACCAGGAGACCGAACAGCGGCACGCAGAGCGCGAGCGGCAGCCCCGTGGTCAGCCAATGCGCCACGACCTTCGCGATGACCACGATCTCGAGCGGCGCGGGCGAGAGCCGGATCAGGTCGAGCGCGCCGTCCTCCTCGTCCGCCTGGAACAGCCGGTCGAGCCCGATGAGCGTCGCGAGCACGGCCGCGATCCACAGGATGGCGGGGCCGATCCGGGCGAGGAGCTTGAGGTCCGGCCCGAGTCCGAACGGCACCAGTGTCACCACCATGAGGAAGAACACGAGGCCGAGCGCCCCCGAGCCGCCGACCCGGGCCGCGAGCCTGAGATCGCGCATCATCAGCGCCCAGGCGACACGGATCATGCGAGGCGCATCACGCGATCATCTGCGCGGGGAACGCGGGCCCGAGCCGCAGCTCCGTCGCACCGGGAAGGTCGAGCGGCGCATGCGTCGCCGCGACCAGGAGACCGCCGCCCGCGAGGTGCTCGCGCAGGAGGCCGAGCAGCATCGCCTGGCCGGCGGCGTCGAGCGCGGTCAGCGGCTCGTCGAGCAGCCACAGCGCGCGGCGCGCGACCAGCAGCCGCGCCAGCGCGACCCGCCGCCGCTGCCCGGCCGACAGGTAGGCGACCGGCAAGTCGGCCGCGCCCGGCAGCCCGACCCGCGCCAGCGCGTCGGCGGACGCGAGCGCGGCGTCCCCGAGAAGGGAGGCCGCGAAGGCGAGATTCTCGGCGGCGGTCAGCGCGCCCTTCAGCGCGTCGCGGTGGCCGACGAGATGCGTGCATTCACCGAGTGTCGCGTCGCCCGTCCCCTCCGCCCGGACCGATCCGGACCGGGGCCGCACCAGGCCGGCGATCGCCGCCAGAAGCGTCGACTTGCCGGCCCCGTTGCGCCCGGTGACGACGAGCGCCTCGCCGGGGCCGAGCCGGAAGCCGACGCGGGCGAGCACGCGGCGGCCCGTCCGCCGGCAGTCGAGGTCTTCGACCACGAGATACAAATCCGCCCGAACCCCGGCTGGCGAAACGGCCGCCATCCACGCCGGAGAGCGAGGTGTTTGTCAAAGGCGGCGGTTGCGGCGCGCTCGCTTTGGCCCCAAGCGGGGCGGGCCCGCCATGACCTCTGACCCGACGCACGCGCCCCACCCTGCCCCGCACGTCGCGATCGTGGGAGCCGGCCCGGCCGGGCTGATCGCGGCCGAGCGCCTCGCGGGCGCGGGTGCGTGCGTGACGCTCTACGACCGCATGCCCTCGGTCGGGCGCAAGTTCCTCATGGCGGGACGCGGCGGGCTCAACCTCACGCATGGCGAGCCCCTCCCCCGGTTCCTCGCCCGCTACGGGGGCGCGACACCTCATCTCCGCCCTGCGATCGATCGGTTCACGCCGGACGCGATGCGCGCATGGTGCGAGGGCCTCGGCCAGCCGACCTTCGTGGGATCGAGCGGGCGCGTCTTCCCAGTCGCCATGAAGGCCTCGCCGCTGCTGCGCGCCTGGCTCACGCGCCTCGACGCGCAGAGTGTCGAGATCGCGACACGGCATCGCTGGACGGGGTTCGAGGCGAGCGCGCTGACCTTCGAGACGCCGTCCGGCCCGGTCTCGGTCCGGCCCGACGCGACGATCCTGGCGCT
This sequence comes from uncultured Enterovirga sp., assembly GCA_964250725.1. GTDB lineage: Bacteria > Pseudomonadota > Alphaproteobacteria > Rhizobiales > Beijerinckiaceae > Enterovirga. Next base: position 2,363 of record CAXUHE010000178.1, read on the forward strand.
CGGCGGCGCGAGTTGGCCCCGGCTCGGTTCGGATGGCGCTTGGACGCAGGTGCTGGACGCCGAGCGCGTCCGGGTCCGACCGCTCCGCCCGGCCAATGTCGGCGTCCGGGTCGAATGGTCGGAGGTCTTCCGCGCGCGCCACGAGGGCGAGCCCTTGAAGCGCGTCGCGCTGACCTTCGCGGGTCGGACGCATCGCGGCGAGGCCACCGTGACCCGCGACGGTCTGGAGGGCGGGCTGATCTACGCGGTTTCCGGGCTGTTGCGCGACGCCATCGACCTCGACGGCTCGGCCACGGTGATCCTCGACCTCCGGCCCGATCTGGACCACGCGGCCTTGGCGCGGCAACTCGACCGGTCGCGGGCAAAGCAATCCACCTCGACCTTCCTCCGGAAGAGCACAGGCCTGTCCACCGCGGCGATCGGGCTCATGCACGAGTCTCACGGCCTCGCGCTGCCGGGCGACCCGCAGCGGCTCGCCGGCCTCATCAAGGAGGTGCCGGTCCGGCTCACCGGCACAATGCCGATCGCGCGGGCCATCTCGTCGGCCGGGGGTGTGGCCTTCGAGGAGCTCGACGCCCGCTTCATGCTGCGCCGCCGACCCGGCCTGTTCGTCGCGGGCGAGATGCTGGATTGGGAGGCCCCGACGGGGGGCTACCTGCTCCAGGCCTGTTTCGCGACTGGGATCGCGGCCGCGGAGGGCGTGCTGGACTGGCTCGCCGCGACGCCCCGCGGCACGCATGAATCTCGATCGGCACCGGAATAGAGTTGCGCGGGCCCGCGTCTTGCTCCTTAGCTTGGCTATTCGAAGCTTGCGCCTTCAGCGATGGGAGAACGAGACATGCGGGACGAGACGGTGTGGGGTTATCGGCTGCTGAGCATATTGAGGATCATGGCGGCTCTGCTCCTCTTGGAGCACGGCACGATGAAGCTGCTGGGCTTCCCGGCCTCGCAGGCTCCGGCCGCGATGACGCCCGGCTGGTACGCGGGCTTCTTCGAGCTGATCGGCGGCGTGCTCCTGGCGATCGGGCTCTTCACCCGCCCTGTGGCCTTCATCCTCTCGGGCTTCACGGCGGTCGCCTATTTCATGGTGCACTCGCCGCGCGGCTTCTTCCCGCTCCTCAACGGCGGCGAGCTAGCGGTACTCTACTGCTTCGTGTTCTTCTTCCTCGCCTTCGCGGGCGGCGGACCGTGGAGCGCCGACGCCGAGCTGCGCCGCCAGGGCCGGGTGATGCCCGCCTGGGTCTGACCGCTACTCGGGCGCGGCCTCGACGGGCTGCGGCCGGACCGCGAGCGCGGCCGTCAGTTGCGACGCGTTCAAGGTCTCGATCGGCCGGAAGGGTGCATCCGCGACCCGGCCGTCCACCCGGACACAGCCGATGCAGATGAACCGGAAGCTCCGGTCGCGTCGCGCGAGCTTCTCGTCCAGCGTCTCGCCGGCCGGCCCGGCCGGGCCGGCCTCGAAGCCGGACGGGTGCACGGTGATCTCCAGCGGCGCCGTGAGCGCGGGTTCCTGAGCTGCGGCATGTCCGATCGCGATGGCGGCCGTGGCGGCGATCGTCGTCGCGGCCATCACGAGAGCAGGTCTCACGCTCGCCTCCCTGGCCGACCGCACCGCCGATTCCGCGTTGTCACGATGGATCATGCGACGTGTTAGCGGTTTCGCAAACCCAACGTCGATGGCCAACATCGGCCCGGCGGGTCCGGTTCCGGCGTTGCGCGCTCGCTCGCCGGTGCGTAACCCCGTTCGGCCGGCAGTCGAGTTGGAGGTCGGTCGGCGAGGACGTGACGGTTTCGTTATACCTCTGTTCAGCACGGCCTACGTGTTTGGACCGTGGGGTCATCAGGGTGGAAACTTACGGCTCCGGCTTCCGTAATTGATCGAAATTCGAATGACGGGCCACGAATGTCGCTCATGGATCAAAACCGATGTCACGCGCTGGACAGCCTGTCCGATGAGCAATTCGCGGCCCGCTGGCTTGCCTTGGTCGGCGAACCGCCATCGATCCTGCTCGAGGATCGGCGAGTGATGATCGACATTCTGGTGCAAACGGCGGAGCCCGTACCAAGTCTGGCATGTGACCCGGCGTAAGTCCTGAGTGGACCCAACAAGGAGAGCTTGCCATGCCGAAAGGCTATTGGATCGCCCGTGTCGATATCGCCGATCCTGAGGCCTACAAGGCCTACGTCGCGGCGAACGGACCGGTCTTCGCATCGTTCGGCGCAAGATTTCTCGTCCGGGCGGGCCGGTCCGAGACGCTTGAAGGCGTCAGCCGCGCTCGCAACGTGGTGATCGAATTTCCCTCGTACGAGGTCGCGCTCGCGTGTTGGCGATCGCCCGAGTACCAGGAGGCTCTGAACCTGAGAAGGTTCGTTTCGACCGCCGATCTCCTCGTGATCGAAGGCTACGATCCGACGGCGTCCTAGTGCTCAGCCGGGTTGGACCAGGCAAGTCGGTCTGAGATAACCGCCCCGTCTCTCAAACGGGAGCCGGGAGTGATCGGGTTGGACGTCCGCGAGGGCCGGCCGGGCCGCTTGGCGTCCGGCGTCCATAGAGACTGGCCAAGCCTGCTGTAGTCTCAGGCTGGCTCCGCCCATGGAGCATCCGTCCCGTCGGACGAGCGGATGCTCCGTGAGGCCCGGGAATCAAACCTCTAGACCCCGCCGCGGGGCGCCGACGCGAGCGCCCGAACGCGGCTCATCCGGTCTGTCGACCGGTCGAGGAGCACGTGCGAGGGATCGTGCGTGATCGGCTCCGCCAGCGCGCCCAGCACGTCGTTGCGGATGAGCCCGATATCGCGCAGCTGGCGGTCGTCGAGGTCGAGCAGGCGCACGACGTCGCGCCGGTGCAGCACGGCCGTCCAGAGCGAGACCACGCGGCCGAGGATCTCGCGCAACCCGCGGGAGGCGGTTGCGGAAGACGTCGGGGCGGCATGCAGGCGGGTGATGCTGGCGGACATGGTCGTGTTCCTCGAAGACCTCTTCGGCTGGCCTGTCAGGATGGCAGGTCGCGACGCGTCGGCGTCGGGATCTGGACTACGCGTCCGTGACGCATTATGAAAACGAATGATTGAGATGGTTCGCATCACCATCTCTGATGCGGAGCCGTCATGCCCCACATGCTCGACATCGACCAGCTGCGCACCTTCGTGGCGATCGCGGATACCGGCTCGTTCACGCGCGCGGCCGACATCGTGCACAAGACGCAGTCGGCCGTGTCGATGCAGATGAAGCGGCTGGAGGAGCGGATCGGCCGCGCGATCTTCGAGCGGGACGGCCGGGCCTCGCGACTGACCGACGACGGCGAGCGGCTCCTCGACTACGCGCGCCGCATCGTGCGGCTGAACAGCGAGTGCGTGTCGGCCTTCGCGGAGGCGGACCTCGTCGGACGCGTCCGGTTCGGCCTGCCGGACGATTACGCGGATCGCTACCTGCCGGAGATCCTGGCCTCGTTCTCGCGCTCGAACCCGCGCGCCGAGGTGACGGTGCTGTGCGAGCCGACGCCGAGCCTCGTCGAGCGCATCCGCGACGGCGAGCTCGACCTCGCGATCGTCACACAGGTCGAGGGCCGCGACTCGGCCGAGACGGTGCGGGTGGAGCAGCTCCTCTGGGTCACGTCAGCCCGCCACGCGGTCCACGACGAGACGCCGCTGCCGCTGGCGCTCGATCGCGGCACCTGCGACTGGCGGCGCATCGCCACCGAGGCGCTCGACGCCACGGGCCGCCCCTACCGCATCGCCTATGTGAGCTGGCACGCGACCGCGCTGGGCGCCGCCGTCGCGGCCGGGCTCGCGGTCGCGGTGCTGCCCGAGAGCGCGCTGAAGCCCGGCATGCGCATCCTCGGGCCGAAGGACGGCTTCCCCGCCCTCCCCTCGTGCAAGGTCGGGCTCATCCACAGCACGCACGAGGCGAACCGCACCGCCGACGCGCTCGCCGACCAGATCCGCATGAGCCTCGACAACCTCGGCTCCGGCCGCGTCATTCCGATCGCGGAGGCCGCGGAATAGGCGTCCCGGCGCGCTTGACCTCGCCCGGCCCGCCCGTCACACGGGCCGGCATCATGGCAGTCTACACCGACGTCTCCGACGAGGAGCTCCGCGCCTTCGTGGCGGATTACGACATCGGCGAGGTGACGTCGTGCAAGGGCATCGCGGAGGGCGTCGAGAACTCGAACTTCTATCTCCAGACGTCGCGCGCCTCCTTCATCCTCACGCTCTACGAGAAGCGGGTGCGCGAGGCCGACCTGCCGTTCTTCCTGGGGCTCATGGAGCATCTGGCGGCGCGCGGGCTCACCTGTCCGCAGCCGGTGCGCAACCGCGCGGGCGCGGCGCTCGGGCGACTCGCCGGGCGGCCCGCCGCCATCGCGACCTTCCTCGACGGGCTCGCGGTGAAGCGCCCCGCGGCCGCGCATTGCCGGGCCGTCGGCACGGCGCTCGCGCAGCTTCACGCGGCGGGGCGCGACTTCGCGGTCCGCAGACCGAACGCGCTCTCGCTCGATGCCTGGGCGCCGCTCTTCAGGCTGGCCGAGCGCGACGCCGACCGGGTCGCGCCGGGGCTCGCGGCGCGCACGCGCGCCGAGCTCGACCACCTCGCGGCCGCCTGGCCGTCGGGGCTGCCCGACGGAGTCATCCATGCCGACCTCTTCACCGACAACGTGTTCTTCATCGGGCGCGAGCTGTCGGGGCTGATCGACTTCTATTTCGCGTGCAACGACGCCTTCGCGTATGACCTCGCGACCTGCCTCAACGCCTGGTGCTTCGAGGCGGACGGCGCGTTCAACGTGACCAAGGGCCGGGCGATGATCGCCGGCTACGGGGCCGTGCGGCCGCTCGAACCCGATGAGGTCGAGGCGCTGCCGACGCTGGCGCGCGGGTCGGCGCTGCGCTTCATGCTGACCCGCCTCGTCGACTGGCTGAACGTCCCGCCGGGCGCGCTGGTGCGCCCGAAGGACCCCCTCGAATACGACCGCAAGCTCGCATTCCATCGGCACGTGACGAGCGCGGCGGAGTACGGCTGGCAGGCATGAGCGAGCGCGTGAAGATCTATACGGACGGGGCCTGCTCGGGGAACCCGGGACCCGGCGGGTGGGGGGCACTCCTGATCGTCGGAGTCGAGGAACGCGAGGTCTCCGGCGCCGAGCCGGTGACGACGAACAATCGCATGGAGCTGATGGCCGCGATCTCGGCCCTGGAGGCGCTGAGCCGTCCCTGCGCGGTCGACCTCTACACGGACTCGCAATACGTGAGGAACGGCATCTCGTCCTGGATCCAGAACTGGAAGGCGCGGGGCTGGCTGACGGCCGACCGCAAGCCCGTGAAGAACGAGGACCTCTGGCGCCGGCTCGACACCGCGCGGCAGCGCCACGAGGTCGTCTGGCACTGGGTGAAGGGCCACGCGAGCGACACGCTCAACAACCGGGTGGACGGCATGGCGCGCGCCGCGATCGCCACGATGCGCGCCGGGCGACGCTGACGCTCTTGAAACAGGTCCCCCGTTCGGCTCATATGCCACGGCCCGGTGCGGGACGGCCGATCGCCGGTCCGGCGGGGCGCGAGGTAGTCCCGGTAGCTCAGCAGGATAGAGCACAGGTTTCCTAAACCTGGGGTCAGGGGTTCGATTCCCTTCCGGGAC
>CAXUHE010000179.1:0-6484 GCA_964250725.1 uncultured Enterovirga sp.
TCGACGTCCGGACCACGCTGCTCGACGCGCTGCGCGACCACCTGGGCCTGACGGGCTCCAAGAAAGGCTGCGACCACGGCCAGTGCGGGGCCTGCACGGTGCTACTGGACGGGCGGAGGACCCTCGCCTGCCTGACGCTCGCGGTCGCGGCACAGAGCCCCGCCATCACCACGATCGAAGGCCTGGCCTCGCCCGACGGTCCGCTGCATCCCATGCAGCAGGCCTTCGTGGACAACGACGCGTTCCAGTGCGGCTACTGCACGCCGGGCCAGATCATGTCGGCCATCGGCTGCGTGAGCGAGGGCCACGCGACGAGCGACGCCGAGATCCGCGAATACATGAGCGGGAACCTGTGCCGCTGCGCCGCCTACCCGAACATCGTCAAGGCGGTCGCCCAGGCCAGGATCGAGATGACGGCCCGGATGGGAGCCTGACATGCGTCCCTTCTCCTACGAGCGCGCGACCTCTCCCGACGCGGCCGCCCGCGCGGCCGTCGCGATGAGCCCGGCTCTCGGCCTCGCGCCGACCTCCGCGCCCGGCCAGTTCATCGCGGGCGGCACCACCATGATTGACCTGATGAAGCTCGACGTCATGCGCCCCTCCGTGCTCGTCGACGTCAACCCGCTCTCGGCGGACGAACACGGCCGGATCGAAGTGCACGACGGCGGATTGCGGCTCGGCGCGCTGGTCCGCATGGGGGACGCGCAGGAGCATGCGGGCATCAAGCGCGACTTCCCGGCCATCGCGCAGTCGCTCCAGCTCGCCGCGAGCCAGCAGCTCCGCAACGTGGCGACGCTCGGCGGCAACATGCTCCAGCGGACCCGGTGCAGCTACTTTCGCGATACGAGCTGGGCCGCCTGCAACAAGCGCGACCCGGGCTCGGGTTGCGCCGCGATGGAGGGCGTCAACCGCCTGCACGCGGTTCTCGGCACGAGCGGGGATTGCATCGCGAGCTACCCGGGCGATTTCGCCCAGAGCCTGATCGCGCTCGAGGCCGGCATCGAGACGATCGGGCCGGACGGGCCGCGCACGATCCCCTTCGCAAAACTGCACCGGCGGCCGGGCAGCACGCCGGAGATCGAGACGGTGCTCGAGCCCGGCGAGCTCATCACCTTCATCACGGTGCCGGCGCTCCGTTGGGCGAAGCGCTCGCTCTACCTCAAGATCCGCGACCGGGAATCCTACGCCTTCGCGGTCGCGTCGGCCGCGGTGGCGCTCGATCTCGACGGCGACGTCGTGCGCGGCTGCCGCATCGCACTCGGCGGCGTCGCGACGGTGCCCTGGCGCTCGCACGAGGCCGAGGCCGCGCTCACGGGCCGGACGCTGGACGAGGCGAGCGCCACGGCGGCCGCGCATGCGGCCTTCGCGGACGCGGATACGCGCGGGCACAACACCTACAAGGTGCCGCTCGGCCGGCAGACGCTGGTCCGGGCGCTGCTCCAGGCGGCCGCGCTTCCTGCCTGAACGTGTTCGCAGGAAACGGGTGTCGCGTCCGTCCGGATCTTCCTACACGGAGGGTCTGGACGGAGGACATCATGCTCGACCTCGTGGAGGACATCACCGGCACGGCCGCGCGTGGACCCGACATCGCGACGTCGGTGGACGATTACGAGCGCATCCGGCGCATCATCGCGTTCATCTCGCAGAACTGGCGCGACCAGCCCTCGCTCGACGTCATCGCCGGGCATGTCGGGTTGTCCACGACCCACGTGCACCACCTGTTCCGGCGCTGGTGCGGGCTGACCCCGAAGGCGTTCCTGGCGGCGCTGACGCTCGACCACGCCAAGGGCCTGCTCGCCTCCTCGGCCAGCGTGCTCGACGCGACGCTCGAGGTCGGGCTGTCGGGGCCGGGGCGCCTCCACGACCTGTTCGTGGCGCACGAGGCGATGAGCCCGGGCGAGTTCAAGGCGGGCGGGGCTGGGCTCGATCTCACCTACGGCTACCATCCCTCGCCCTTCGGCGAGGCGATCCTGGTCGCGACGGGCCGCGGCCTCGCGGGTCTCGGCTTCGTCGACGGGGGTGACCGGGCGGCGGCCGTGGCCGACATGCGCAGGCGCTGGCCGCGCGCCAGCCTGATCGAGGACGGCGCCGGGACCGAAGCGCTGGCGCGACGCATCTTCGAGCCCTCGCGCTGGAATCCCGACACGCCGCTGCGCGTCGTGATGATCGGCACCGATTTCGAGGTGCGGGTCTGGAAGGCGCTGCTTCGCATCCCGCTGGGCTCGGCCTCGACCTATTCGGCCATCGCGAGCGGCATCGGCAGGCCGACCGCGGCCCGCGCCGTGGGGGCGGCGGTCGGTCGGAACCCGATCTCCTTCGTGGTGCCCTGCCATCGCGTCATCGGGCGGTCGGGCGGCCTCACCGGCTATCACTGGGGCCTCACCCGCAAGCAGGCCATGCTCGGGTGGGAGACCGGCCGCGTCGCGGGCTAGTCGTCGTCCGAGGGCTTCTGCATCAACTCGTCAGACGAGGGCAGGCTGTAGGGGTCGCTCGAGCGACGGCGCGGGCGCGGCTCACCGGTCGAGGCGGTCGTCGTGACCCCGAGCCGCGTCGCGAGCGCCAGCGCGCGCGCCTCGGTGAATTTCGCGTTGCAGAAGCTCGTCGTGCCCTCGCGCGCGTAGTTCTGGCACATCATCTCGCGGTCGGCCGAGAAAGCCGCCTGCTCGGCCACGATCGGGCGCACGCCCTCGGGCCGGGCGCGCTGCGTCATGACCTTGTAGTTGTCACGCACGATCCTGTCGGAGGCGGCGCGTTGCGACTCGTAGTCCTTGACCCGGCCGAGGAGCTGGGCCGGCTCAGGCCCCCACACGCCGCTGGGATCGCTCTGGCAGGACGCTGCCTGGAACACGCAGATATCGGCAGGTCCCTTCACGATCACGGCCTCGTCGAGGAAGTCGAGCTGGAGCGGGCAGGTCGGGTCCTGCACCTGATAGCGGCTCGTCCCCTCGGGCCGGCCCTGCGAGATCAGCGTCACGCCCTCGGACCCGCCGAGCTCCACCGTGCAGGTGTCGACCGATTGCGCGGCGCGCCGGCCCGCCAGCACGAGCCGCGCCTTGAGGTCGCCCCGTCCGGTCCGCTCGATCCGCAAGGTGCCGTTCGAGCCGTTCTGCTTCAGGTCGCGCCCGATCACGCTGTCGTCGGAGGGCATCCTGATCGAGGTCGGCCGCGCCTGGACAGGTGATGGCGCGGCGCGGCGCGGGGCTTCCTCCTGCGGCATCGGGTTCGACGGTGGGGGGCTCGGATAGAGGACAGGCGGTGGCGCCGGGCGCGACGGCGTGATGCCGAAGAGGCGCTCGAAGAAGTTCTGTGCTTGAGCGGGGCCGGCCGCGAGGCACAACGCCGCCGCCACCATCGCGAGGCCCGGTCGTCTCATGAGGCGTTGGTTCCTGCAGTTTCGCGCCGAAACTAAGGCTGGTTAACACGCCCGTCGCACACGGCACGTTGCGAATACGTCACAGCGCGGTGTGGCTCGACGAGCCGTGCCGGGCCGCAGATGCGACGGCCGGCTCGTGCCGTCACGATCGTCACGTTCCGAACCGAAGCAGGAAGGGTGCGGTATTGACTCTATTCACGCATCCCGGATCACGGTTGTGTGATCGACGAGCTAGGCGAGGGGTCGGATGCGGTACTTCTTCAATGTCACGGACGGACACGGTGTGACCGTGGACATGGACGGGACCGAACTGGACAATAGCCAGATCGCGAGGGAGGAGGCGGTGAAGGACGTGCGCCTGATCCTTGCCGACGGCGATGTCCGGGGCTTCTGCCGCCGGCACTGGCGTATGGATGTGGTGACCGAGGCCGGCTGCCTCGTCTTCAGCCTGCCCTTCGGTCACGCGCTCCAGGCCGACCTCCTGCCGAGCGTGACGAAGCGAGCCGCCTGAGCACCGCTCTCAGGTCTGCCCGGGCTTCAGCTGATAGAAGATGTGGCGGCCGATCACGTCCATCCTCTTCAGGCGGCGCGCCCAGTAGGGCGTCACGTAGTCCGCATGGTAGTGGGTCGAGCCGCCGACATCCGCCAGGTAGGTGCGGCCCTCGCGGACGTCGCGTGCGATGCGCTTGGCGGCCTCCCACGCGTCGGGCTCGGTGATGCGCAAGGCCTTACCTTCGCACGCGAAGGTGAACTGGCAGGCGAGGTGCCGGTTGCGGTTCTGGTACACGACGCCGCACACGCTCGCCGGATAGAGGCCGCTGCGCGCGCGGTTGAGGACGACCTGCGCGACCGCCGCGCGGCCCTCCTCCGGCTCGCTGCGGGCCTCGAAATACACGACCTCCGCGAGGCAGCGCTGCTCGCGCTCCGCGTCGGTCCCGGCGAAGAGGTCGGCATAGCTCGGCCGTGGCTCGGGGGTTGGCAGCCCGGGCAGCCCTGGCAGGCGCGGCAGCGAGACGGGCGCGGCCGCGATCTGCATCGGTATGGCGTCCGTCGGCGCGGGCGTCGCCGAGGAGAGCGCGACGGCCCGGCCGGTCGCGGGCGTCGTGCCCTGGCCCGAGAGCCGGGAGGGTCCGCGTGCAGCTCCGGTCGAGCCCGCGGCGGCTGCGGCGGGCGACTGGACGGAGCTCGAGCTCCCGGTCTTGGTCGGGTCCTCGCCCGCCCAGGGTTCGAGGCCCCGCGAGGCCTCCCAGTCCGGCCCCTCGACGGAGCCCGGCATGAGCACGGTCGGCGGCAGCACGCGCGTGTCCTGCGCGAAGGCGAGGTGCTGCGCGACGTCGACCCGCGACCCCGCGAGCTCCAGGCCGCGGCGGCTGAACGAGCTCCGGGCGGCCAGCGACCCCTTGCGGTCGCGCCGCACGGCAGGCTCGCCCTCGGCGCCCGGCTTCGCCTCGTATCGCGGGGCTTCGCTCGTCGGACGATCCGCCCCGATCGCACGGCCGAGACCGGCCGGAGCCGCCCAGGCGAGACGCCCCGATCCGCCGACCAGCGCCGCGTCGAGAGGGCGCTGGGCCAGGTAGGCCGGCGAGCCGCTGATCCCGGCCTTGGGGTCGTTGCTCGCGATCGCGGTGAACGACACGAGTATCCCGGCCGCGATGCCCCAAGGGGCCACGGTGGCGCAGACCCATCTCGTTCGCGCGAGCTTCATCGAGTCCCATGCGTCCCGGCATCGCGATTCGGGCAGGGTCGGACCCGACACGCTCGACGCTCGCGAGGGAGCAGGTTATCTCCGACCATGGTTTCCGGATCGTGAACGGGGTCGTTGCCGGATGAGCGTGACGGGCCATCCGCCGACCCTGGGGGCGATCCTCGCCGGCGGGCTCGCGCGGCGCATGGGCGGCGGCGACAAGGGGCTGCGCGAGGTCGGCGGCCGCACGATCCTCGATCGGGTCGTGGCGCGGCTCGCGCCGCAATGCGACGGGCTCGTGCTCAACGCGAACGGCGACCCGGCCCGTTTCGCAGCGCTCGGGCGACCCGTGGTGCCGGACGACGTGCCGGGCTTCGCGGGCCCGCTCGCGGGCGTGCTCGCGGTCCTCGACTGGACGGCCGCGAACCGGCCCGGGATCGGTTACGTGGCGAGCGCCGCCGCCGATGTGCCGTTCCTGCCGGGCGACCTCGTGGCCCGTCTCCATGCGGGCCGGGTCGCGGCCGACCGGCCGCTCGCGCGCGCGGGCTCGGGAGACCGGTCCCACCCGGTGATCGCGCTCTGGCCGGTCGCGTTGCGGCACGACCTGCGACGCGCCGTCGTCCACGAGGGGGAGCGCAAGGTGGGCCGCTGGACCGCCCGGCACGGGATCGCGACCGTGTCCTGGCCCGACACGCCGCTCGACCCGTTCTTCAACGTCAACACGCCGGAGGACCTGGTCGAGGCCGAGCGCCTCGCGCCATGAGGGTCAGACCAGCGCGCAGAAGGGCAGGAACGCCACCCGGTCGCCGGGCCGGACCTCGGTCACGTCGTCGGAGAGCATCGCGAAGCCGTCGCTCTCAGTCAACGACGTGATGATGCCCGCCCCATCGCGCGGGTGCTTCACGGCGGTTGCGACGCCGTCCGGGCCGTGGGCGATCCGCACCCGCACGAATTCGCGCCGGCCGGCCCTCTTCGCATAGGCGAAACCCGACCGGACGGCCAAGCCGGCGGGCGGCGCGTAGGCCTCCCCGGCGAGGCGGGCGATCAGCGGGCGCGCCACGAACGCGAAGGTCACGAAGGCCGCGACCGGGTTGCCCGGCAGCCCGATGAACGGCGTCCCGGCGACGGTCCCCAACGCGACCGGCCGGCCGGGCTTGATGCCGACCCGCCAGAATGTGAGCGAGCCGGAGGCCGCGACCGCGTCCCTGACGTGGTCCTCCTCGCCGGCCGAGACGCCGCCCGACGTCATGAGGAGATCGTGGCCCGAGGCCGCCCCGCGCAGGGCCGCCGCGACCGCGTCGGGCCGGTCGGGCAGGATGCCGCCATCCGTCACCCGGGCTCCAAGGCGATGGAGCGATGCGGCGAGCATCGGGCGGTTCGCGTCGTGGAGCCGGCCATCGGGCGGAGCCGCGCCGCACCCGGCCTCG
>CAXUHE010000179.1:6494-7897 GCA_964250725.1 uncultured Enterovirga sp.
GTCGTGGAGCCGGCCCGGGCCGCCCGGGCTGTCTCCCTCGATCTCGTCGCCGGTCGAGAACAGCCCGACCCGCAGCGGATGCCGGACCTCGACGGACGTGAGGCCGAGCGCGCCCATGAGCGCGAGGTCGGCCGGCGCGAGCCGCCGCCCGGCCGGGAGCGCCGGCCGGCCGCGCGTGATGTCCTCGCCGGCACGCCGGACGTTGGCTCCTCGAGCGAGGCCGGGCGGCAGGACCGCGCGGCCGCCTTCGCTCTGGCGGACGTCCTCCTGCATGAACACGGTGTCGAGCCCGGCCGGCACCGGCGCGCCCGTGAAGATGCGATAGGCGGCTCCCGGCGGCGGCGAGCCGACGGGGTGGCCGGCCGCGCCGCGCCCCACGACGTCCAGGATCGTGTCCGTGCCGAGGTCGAGATCGCCGTGGCGGACCGCGTAGCCGTCGACCGCGGAATTGTCGAAACCGGGCAGGTCGCGCGGTGCCACGATCGCGCCTGCCAGGATGCGCCCGCCGGCCCCAATGAGCGGGACGGTCTCGGTCCCGACCGCGCAGTCCAGCCGCTCCCCGATCATCCGCACCGCGTCGTCGAGCCGCAACGGCTCGTCGCCATGCGCGAAGCAATCGTCGGAGAGCTGCGCCATCAGGCGGCCATGCTCGGGAGATCGGGGCCGGGTCGGTCCATGCACGTGGTTAGAACGCCCCGGCCAGGATGTCATGGGCTGGCGAAGCTCGTGCGGCTCCGGCAAGACCTGCGGGCAAGACCTGCGGGCTGGAGCTGTGATGGATCACGATCTCGACCTGCGCGGGCTCAAATGCCCGCTGCCGGCGCTGAAGACCGCGAAGGCGCTGGGCTCCCTCGCGACGGGCGATCGGCTGGTCGTCGCCTGCACGGACCCGATGTCGGCGATCGACGTGCCGCATCTGCTGCACGCAACGGGCGACCGGCTGGAGGCCGTGTCGGAGGCCGACGGCGTCATCACCTTCCGGATCGTGAAGGGGTAGGAGACCGTTTGGACATCGCATCCTCCACCTTCGTCATGCTGAGGAGCGGCCGCAGGCCGCGTCGCCGAACCACGCATGACCGCCGTGCGTCCTTCGAGACGCCCGCTTCCCGGCTTCGCCGGCGCGCAGGCTCCTCAGAGCCTGCCCCGGACATGATCCGGGGATGACGAAGGTCGAGGGAATGCGTTCTTCAAGGCGGTGATCGGGGCTACCCGCGCGGCGATTATCCGGATGCACACCCAATCGGTCCAAACTCCGCCCGCATGGAGACGGAGATGGCCCTGCACGACGTCGCGGCCGCGCCGCCCGGGCGGAGCTCGCGCGCGCCCGCGCTGATGCGCCGCCTCGTCGTCGGCCTCGCGGGCGAGGGCGTCCAGAGCGCGTTCCACCTCCTCGTCAACCTCGT
>CAXUHE010000180.1:0-3572 GCA_964250725.1 uncultured Enterovirga sp.
CCGCGCTCGCTGACGCCGCAGGAATCCGGGCCGCAGATCTCGATCCAGGTGAACGTCAACGCGAAGCAGCTGGCGGATACCGATTTCGAGGTCGACCTCTCGCTCGAGGGCAACGCCAAGATCGGCGAGGAGGTGCTGTTCGCCTTCGACCTGACCTATTCGGGCGTGTTCCGCATCCGCAACATCCCGGCCGACCAGCTCCACCCCGTGGTGATGATCGAGTGCCCGCGTCTGCTCTTCCCCTTCGCGCGCCAGATCGTCGCCGAGGCGGTGCGCAACGGCGGCTTCCCGCCGCTGTATATCGACCCGATCGACTTCGTCGGGCTCTACAACCAGAAGCGCGCCGAGACCGGCGAGCAGGGCATGGCGCCCCAGACCGTCGCCTGACCGCGCCACGCTCCGTCACAGGATCGCGCTCGCTACGGCTTCGCGAGCCCGATCACCTGAAGCGTGGCGGCCTGGGCCGCCATGACGACGAGCCAATGCGCGCCGTCGAGGATCGCGACGCGCGCCGGTAAACCGTGGAACGGGAGCGTGACGGCGAGCACCGGGACCACGAAGCCGATCCAGATGATGAAGGCACTGCCGAGCGACATCGTCCAGGCGCCGGCCCCGGGCGGCGCGAGGATGAGCGCGCCCGCGAGGATCGCCGCGAGCCAGAACTCCGCCACGACGGCGAGGAGGAGAAACCCGACGCCGCCGCGCCGGACACGTGTCTCAAGGTCGCCTGCAAGCCCGCGGTACAGCCCCGCATAGACGGCTCCTACGACCAACCCTGCGCAGGTCGCGACCAGAATCGCCAAGAGATTCATCAGGATATAGGTCACGCCGTCTCCTCGAGCATGGGGCGATGATCAGTCCGTTGCCCCGTGCTGTCGAGCGTGCGAACAGTGCGGGTCAGCCATCGGACCGTGGCACGCAACTCGTGTCGACGGCGCGCTCATCCGCGTGATGCCGCTCGAGCGACATCGCGGCCGGGACGGCCACCCGGCGCCGGCGCGCTGGCCGAACCCGCCCAGGCGCGGCCAGCGGGCGAGATCGATCCCGAGGTTCGGCGCCCAGCTCGGAGGTAGGCGTTCGCCACGGTGAAACCCGGGCCGGTGAGGTATGCGCGCCCGTCGGCGGGCACCTTGTCGGTCACGTCGAGCTCGCGGCCGACATTGGCGACCGCAGCCGCGCGCGCCTCCGGCGCGAGCGCCGGGGTTGAAGAGCGCCCCGAACGCCTTGTGCAACTCGGCCGAGATGAGGTTCACGTGCCCGTCGAGCCGGGCGCGCTCGACCGTGCCGGCTATGGGCGCGAGCGTGCCGGGCGCGTGTTTGAACACGCTCGTCAGGTCACCTCCTGCCGGTCGCGCGGATCGGGGTCCCGAGGCCCGAAATCTCGGTACGCTTTCTTGTCCTCGCGCAGGCTCATCAGACGGCAGCACGCGTGCGCCTGCCGCGACCGTCAAGGGATCTCTGTCGCGAAGCTCATCGCCTCGCCTGCCCGATCGCGATGGCCGCGTGAGTCTCACGCGCCGTAGCCGTTCATCGTCAGGAGTTCGTAGGTCGCGACCGTATCGCCGGCGGAATCGGTCACGGCCACGGCCCAGCGGACCTCGCCGTACTCGGCCGTACGCGGCGTCTTCGCCTTGACGGTCAGCGCGACCTGGATCGACTGGCCCGGCGAGACGGGCTTGAGGAAGCGCAGGTTGTCGAGCCCGGTATTGGCGAGGACCGGCCCGGGCGCCGGATCGACGAACAGCCCCGCCGCGAAGGACAGGATGAGATAGCCGTGCGCGACGCGGCCCGGGAAGAACGGGTTCGCGACTGCCGCCGCCTCGTCCATGTGGGCGTAGAACGTGTCCCCCGTGAACGCGGCGAAATGCTCGATGTCCTCCAGCGTGATGATGCGCGGCGCGGTGTTCAGCGTGTATCCGACCTCCAGCTCGTGGTAGGTCATCCGGAAGGGGTGGACGTCCCCGGTCGGCCGGGGCGCCCCGGCGAGCCAGCGGTTCACGACCGCCGCCAGCGTGCGCGGGCTGCCCTGCAAGGCGCTCCTCTGCATGTAGTGCTTGACGCCTCGGACGCCGCCCATCTCCTCGCCGCCGCCCGCGCGGCCGGGGCCGCCATGCACCAGCATCGGGAGCGGCGAGCCGTGCCCGGTCGATTCCCGCGCGCAGTCGCGGTCGATCATCACGATGCGCCCGTGGAAGGCCGCCGCGCCCAGGATGAAGTGCCGCGCGACCGCCGGGTCGTAGGTGAAGAGCGAGAGCGCGAGCGAGCCCTTGCCGTGGTTCGCGAGCGCGATGGCGTCGTCGAGGTCGCGGTAGGGCATCAGCGTCGAGACGGGCCCGAACGCCTCGAGGTGATGGACCCGCTCGCACGCCCACGGGTCGTCGGCGCGGAAGAGGAGCGGCGAGATGAAGGCGCCGGATTGCGCCGCCGCGCCCCTGACCTCGACATGGTCGATGTCGCCGAAGACGAGACGCGCATCCTTCGCGAGCTCGCGGGCGCGGGCCCGGACGTCCTCGAGCTGGGCGCGGCTGACGAGCGCCCCCATGGTGACGCCCTCGGCCTGGGGATCGCCGACCACGACCTTGGCGAGACGGGCGCGCAGCGCCTCCTCGGCGGCGTCGAGATGGGCGGCCGGCACGAAGGCGCGGCGGATGGCGGTGCATTTCTGCCCCGCCTTGGTGGTCATCTCGGCGGCGACTTCCCTGACGAAGAGATCGAATTCCGGCGTCCCGGGCGCGGCGTCCGGCCCGAGCACGGAGGCGTTGAGGCTGTCGCGCTCCGCCACGAAACGCACGGCCTCGCGCACGATCACCGGGTGGGATTGCAGCTTCGAGGCGGTATCCGCCGAACCCGTGAAGGACACGACGTCCTGGCCGGTCAGGTGGTCGAACAGGTCGCCGACCGAGCCCGAGATCAGCTGCAGCGCGCCCTCGGGCAGGACGCCGCTGTCGATCATGATGCGGAAGGCCGCGACCGCCACGTAGGCCGTCGCGGAGGCGGGCTTCACGATCGCCGGCACGCCCGCGAGCAGCGTCGGCCCGAGCTTCTCCAGCATGCCCCAGACGGGGAAGTTGTAGGCGTTGATGTGGAGTGCCGCGCCCTGGAGCGAGGTGTAGACGTGCTGGCCGATGAAGGTGCCGCGCTTCCCGATCGGCTCGACGTCGCCGTCGATCAGGATCGTGTCGTCGGGCAGTTCGCGCCGCCCCTTGGACGCGGTCGTGAACAGCGTGCCCGCCCCGCCCTCGATGTCGATCCAGCCGTCGGTGCGCGTCGCGCCCGTGAACCAGGAGAGCGTGTAGAGCTCCTCCTTGCGCGCCATCACGGCTTCCGCCAGCGCCTTGATGGTGCGGGCGCGGGCGTGGAACGTCATGGCGCGCAGAGCCGGGCCGCCGACCGTGCGGGCGTGATGCAGCATGCCCGCGAAGTCGAGGCCGGCGCTGCCTCCCTGCGCCACCACCTCTCCCGTCACCGCGGAGCGGACCTGCGCGGGCGCGCCCATGTCGAGCCAGACCTGCGCCGCCCACAGCCCGAGCAGCTCGCCGAACATCTGGCTGATCTCGGGCGCGGTGGTGAAA
>CAXUHE010000180.1:3582-7840 GCA_964250725.1 uncultured Enterovirga sp.
CCCGCCACCCAGGCGTCGGCGGCGTAGTTCAGCAGCGTCGGGATCACGGGGGCGTCCTTTGTCGGATGAAGCTCAGCGGCCGGTGAAGGTCGCGGGTCGCTTGCCCACGAAGGCCGCCACACCCTCCTGGTAGTCGGCGCTGGAGCCGAGTTCGCGCATGGCGTCGCGCTCGATCGCGAGTTCGTCCTCCAGCGACTTGAGCGAGGCCTGGCGGATCAGGCGCTTGGTGGCCGCGAGTCCCCGGGTCGGACCGGACGCGAACTTCGCGGCGAGCGTCGACGCCTCGGCCTGGAGCGCGTCGTCGTCGACGCAGCGCCAGATCATGCCCCAGCTCTCGGCCGTCTCCGCCGAGAGAGGCTCGCCCGTCAGCGCGAGGCCGAGAGCGCGCGCGAGGCCGACGAGGCGCGGCAACGCCCAGGTGCCGCCCGAATCCGGGATCAGCCCGATATTCGCGAAGGACTGGATGAACTTGGCCGAGCGCGCCGCCAAGACGACGTCGCAGGCGAGCGCGATGTTCGCGCCCGCACCCGCCGCCACCCCGTTGACGGCGCAGACCACGGGTTTGTCGAGCTCCGTCAGCCGCCGGATCAGGGGCGCGTAATAGCGCTCGACCGACTCGCCGAGGTCCACGGCCGCGCCGCCCGGCGCGACCGCGCGGTCGGAGAGGTCCTGGCCTGCGCAGAAGCCGCGGCCCGCCCCCGTGAGCAGCAGCGCCCGGATCGTCGCGTCGCTCTCCACGAGGGTCAGCGCATCCGCCACCTCCTCGTGCATGGCGGCCGTGAAGCTGTTCAGGCGGTTCGGCCGGTTGAGCGTCAGCCGCGCGACACCGTCGACCGCCTCGAAGATGATGGTCTCGTAGGCCAGGGCGACCTCCCATTTTGCCGATAGACTGCCCGGTCGGTCTATTATTGGCAACCCTCGCGCGACCCGGTAGACCGTCGGGGATCGCGGCGTGCCGCACGGGTCGGGAAGCGCGCATGGCAGAGGTGACCCCGCGCCTGATCGCCGAACACATGATGTCTCAGGAGGGCGCGGCCGCCGCCTGGGGGCTCGTCCTGGAGGAGGCGAGGGCGGGTTACGCCCGAGTCAGCATGGTCCTGCGGCCGGACATGCTGAACGGCTTCGGCGGCGCGCATGGCGGGATGATCTTCGCGCTCGCGGACGCGGCCTTCGCGTATGCCTGCAACTCCCACAATACCGCGACGGTCGCCGCCCAGGCGTCGATCGTGTTCCTGGCCTCCCCGAAAGCCGGCGACGTGCTGGTCGCCGAGGCGCGGGAGGAGGCGCTCGCCGGACGCAGCGGCGTCTACGCGGTCGCGGTGCGGACGCAGGAAGGCGCCGACATCGCGCGCTTCCAGGGCCTGTCGCGGACGATCGGAGGAGCGGTCCTCGGAACGGCCGATCGCGATGCCGATTGATATCCGGAGCCTCGGCTGGATTCGTTGACCGATCGGTCGGGAAATGCCATACGAGGTCCGACACGGGAGAGCCGCGATGTACACGACCGAGCTCGGCAAGTCTGACCGGACCAAGTCTGACCGGACCAAGTCCGACGGGATGAAGGCGGGTCCGGTCGCGGTCGAGGATGCGGCCCTGCTCGATGCCTTCGAGGCGCGGGTCGCGGCGGACGAGTTCATCGAGCCGAAGGATTGGATGCCGGAGGCCTACCGCCGCACCCTCGTCCGGCAGATCTCCCAGCACGCCCACAGCGAGATCGTCGGCATGCTGCCGGAGGGCGCGTGGCTGACCCGCGCCCCTTCCCTACGCCGCAAGGCGGTGCTGCTGGCGAAGGTGCAGGACGAGGCGGGCCACGGGCTCTATCTCTACTGCGCGGCCGAGACCCTGGGCACCAGTCGCGAGCAGATGACCGAGGCGCTGAACGCCGGCCGCGCGAAGTATTCGACCATCTTCAACTACCCGACCCTCACCTGGGCGGATATCGGGGCCATCGGCTGGCTGGTCGACGGCGCGGCGATCATGAACCAGGTGCCTCTCCAGCGCACGAGCTACGGTCCGTACGCGCGCGCCATGGTGCGGGTGTGCAAGGAGGAGAGCTTCCACCAGCGCCAGGGCTACGAGATTCTGATGGCGATGGCGAACGGCACGCCCGAGCAGCGCGAGATGGCGCAGGACGCGCTGAACCGCTGGTGGTGGCCCTCGCTGATGATGTTCGGCCCGCCGGACGACAACTCGCCGAACACCGCGCAATCGATGCGCTGGCGGATCAAGCGCGACACGAACGACGAGCTGCGCCAGAAGTTCGTCGACATCACCGTGCCGCAGGCGACCTATCTCGGGCTGACCGTCCCGGATGCCGACCTCACGTGGAACGAGGAGACGGGCCGCCACGATTACGGGGCGATCGACTGGGAGGAGTTCTACGCGGTCGTGCGCGGCGAAGGCCCGGTCGCGAAGGAGCGCATGAAGGCGCGCCGCGAGGCCTGGGCCGAGGGCGCCTGGGTGCGCGAGGCCGCGCAGGCACACGAGGCCAAGCGCGCCGCGCGCCGCGCCGCCTGAGCGGGGATGCCGCGATGGACGCCGCCGCGACGAAGCGCGACTGGCCGCTCTGGGAGGTGTTCATCCGCTCCCGCGGAGGCCTCTCCCACAAGCATGTGGGCTCGGTCCATGCGCCGGACTCCGAGCTCGCGATCCGGCACGCGCGCGACGTCTATACGCGCCGCATGGAGGGCGTGAGCCTCTGGGTGGTGCGATCGTCCGACATCGTGGCGTCCGATCCCGCGCAGGCGGGCGAGATGTTCGAGCCGGCGCAGAGCAAGGTCTACCGCCACCCGACCTTCTACGACATCCCCGACATCGTGAAGCACATCTGAGATGCCCTCGCTCCCGACCATCGAGGCGGACGTCCAGGCCCGCGCGGAGCACGCGTCCCACGCGGGTGCGTTCGACGCACCGCACGCCGAGCCGCCGCGCGACCATCGCCTGGTCGAGTACCTGCTGCGGCTCGGCGACGACAGTCTGGTGCTGGGCCAGCGGCTCACCGAATGGTGCGGCCGCGCCCCGGCGCTCGAGGTCGACCTCTCGCTCGCGAATATCGGCCTCGACCTGATCGGGCAGGCGACGATGCTGCTCGAGCTCGCGGCCGAGCTGGAGGGGGCGGGTCGCAGCGCCGACCGCATCGCGTTCCACCGCGACGTGCTCGGGTTCCGCAACTGCCTGCTCGTCGAGCAGCCGAACGGCGATTTCGCCCAGACGATGGCGCGCCAGTTCCTCTACTCGACGCTTCAGCTCGCGCTGATGGAGGGCTTGACGCGCTCGACCGAGCCGCGCCTCGCCGCGATCGCCGCGAAGGCCGTGAAGGAGGTGCGCTACCACGTCGAGCTCGCCGCCGACTGGGTGGTGCGCCTCGGCGACGGCACGGCGGAGAGCCGCGAGCGGATGATCGAGGGGTTCGACTGGTTCTGGCGCTTCGTCGACGAGATGTTCGAGATGGACGAGCTGGAACGGGCGCTCGCCGCCTCCGGCGTGGCGGTCGACCGGGCTGCATTGCGCGCCGGCTTCGACGCGGCGGTCGCGGCGGTGCTGGCCGAGGCGACGGTCCCGGCTCCCACCTATCCCCGGGCGATCCTGGGCGGTCGCGTCGGCCACCACACCGAGCACCTGGGTCCGCTCCTCGCGGTGATGCAGCACCTGCCCCGCAGCTATCCCGACGCGGTCTGGTAGCGCCATGCTCGCGCGTCTCGACGCCTCGGCCGAAGGGCGGATCATGGCCGCGCTCGCGGGCGTGCCGGACCCCGAGATCCCGGTCGTCTCTGTCGTGGACCTCGGCATCGTGCGGGGCGTGCGCGCCGAGCCGCCAGCCGTTCTCATCACGCCCACCTATAGCGGCTGCCCGGCGACGCTCGCGATCGAGGCCTCGGTGCGCCTCGCGCTGGACGAGGCCGGGTTCCGGGACGTGCCGGTGGAGACGGTGCTGGCGCCGGCCTGGACGACGGACTGGATCACGCAGGGCGGCCGCGATCGGCTGCTCGCCTACGGGATCGCGCCCCCGCCGCCCGGCGCGGCTTCACGCTCGCTCAAGGGCGGCGACGTGGTCGCGTGCCCCCGCTGCGCCTCGCTCGACACGGTCGAGGTCAGCCGGTTCGGCTCGACGCCCTGCAAGTCGCTGTGGCGCTGCCGCGCGTGCCTGGAGCCGTTCGACCGCTTCAAGTGCCATTGAGGCCTCTCCGACCATGATAAGCGAATCCGGCTTTCACCCGCTGACCGTCGTGGAGGTGCGCCCGGAGACGGACGAGGCGAT
>CAXUHE010000181.1:0-7836 GCA_964250725.1 uncultured Enterovirga sp.
CCGGGCGCGCGGCATGGGGGCGATCGCGCAGGGCGTCATCACGCGCTGGTTCACGTCCGACGGACACGATGGCGCGGGGGCGCGCGAGACCTTGCGCGTCCTCGTCGACGAGATCGACCCCCGCGGCTACGCCCGGGCCTGCGAGGCGATCGGCCGGATGGACCTGCGCGGCCTCATCGGGGCGATCACCGCGCCGACGCTCGTGATCTCGGGCGCGGACGACCCCGCGACGCCGCCCGCGATGGGCGAGGCGATCCACGCCAAGGTGGCGGGCTCGCGCTTCGCCGTCGTCGAGCGCGCCGCCCACCTGATCGCGGTCGAGCGGCCGGACGAGCTGACGGCGCTGATCGCGGAATTCCTCGGGGACGGAACCGCCACGCCCGAGCGCCGGCCGACACCCCCGCCCGGCGAGACCGAGGCCGCCTTCGCGGCCGGGCTCGCGAACCGCAAGGCGGTGCTGGGCGGACCCCATGTCGAGCGCTCGCTCGCGGGGGCAGGGGCGTTCGGCACGCCGTGGCAGGACTTCATCACGCGCTACGCCTGGGGCGAGATCTGGGGCGACGAGACGCTGCCCTGGAAGACGCGCTCGCTCGTCACGCTCTCCCTCATGGTGGCGCTCGGCCGCGAGGAGGAGTTCAAGCTCCACGTCCGGCCCGCGCTGAAGAACGGGGTGACCGTCGAGGAGCTGCGCGCGCTCCTCAAGCAATGCGCCGTCTATGCCGGGGTGCCGGCCGCGAACGGCGCGTTCCGCTGGGCGCGCGAGGTGCTGGGCGACGAGCTCACCTGACTGGTGCTCTCGGCCCGTAGCCCTTGAACGCCTCGACCGCCTCGGCGACCTCCGCGTCCGACAGGATGAACGGCGCGCCGACCTGGAGCGCGACCGCGTATTGCCGGCAGAGCGCCTCGAGCTCGACCGCCAGCCAGAGCGCGCGCGCGAGATATGGCCCCGTGGCGATCGCGCCGTGGTTCGCCAGCAGGCAGCAGGTCCGGCCCTCCAGAGCCGCGAGCGCCGTGCGCGACAGCGCCTGCGTGCCGAACAGCGCGTAGTCGCTGCACCGGACCGTCGGGCCGCCCGCCGCCGCGATCATGTAATGCGCGGCCGGGATCTCGCGCCGGCACATCGCGAAGGCGGTCCCGTAGGTCGGGTGGCCGTGCACGATCGCGCCGACCTCCGGCCGGGCCGCCAGGATGTCGCGGTGGAAGCGCCACTCGGAGGAGGGCGCAAGCGGCCCCCGATGCGTGCCGTCCATCGCGAGCGGCACGATATCCTCCGGCCGCATGGCGTCGGCCGGGATGCCGGACGGCGTGACGAGGCAGCCCTCGCGCCAGCGCACCGAGACGTTGCCGGAGGTGCCCTGCGCGAGGCCGAGCCCCACCATGCTGCGGCAGGCCGCCACGATCTCGGCCCGGGTCGCGGCCTCGTCGCCCTCCTGGCCGGGGGTGGATGGCTGGCGTGCGCTCATGGTCTGTTCCGCTTTCGGACGATCGCCAAGGCGCATAGAAGAGCCCTCAGCCATGGTCCAGATCGCCGTCCCGCCGCCCCGCCGCAACTGCCTCTTATCGGCCGTGCTCGCGGCATCGCTCGCGTGCATCTCTCCGAACGCCCACGCCCAGGGCGCGCCGCCCGGCATGCCGGGCGCGACCGCGATCCCGTCCGACGATTCGCGGCTGCTGCCCGCGCGCGCCCAGCACGGTATGGTGTCGAGCCAGGAGAAGCGTGCGACCGCAGTCGGGGTCGACATCCTGCGCCGGGGCGGCAACGCGGTCGACGCCTCGGTGGCGGTCGCCTTCGCGCTCGCGGTGACGCTGCCCAAGGCCGGCAACCTCGGCGGCGGCGGCTTCATGCTGGTGCATCGCGCTGGGCGGGACGGCCGTCCGAGCGAGGACGTGGCGGTCGATTACCGCGAGACCGCGCCCGCCGCCGCGACCCGCGACATGTTCCTCGACGCGCAGGGCCGGCCGGATCCCGCGAAGTCGCGCGATACCGGTCTGTCGGTCGGCGTGCCCGGCACGGTCGCCGGGATGTCGCTGGCGCTCGAGCGCTACGGGTCAGGCCGCTTCATGCTGGCGGACCTCATGGCCCCGGCGGAGCGGCTGGCGCGCGAGGGTATCCCCGTCGAGGACGATCTCGCGGACTCGCTGGGATCAGGCCGGCTCGCCCGCTACGCGCCCAGCCGAGCGGTCTTCCTCCCCGGCGACCGGGCGCTCGGCATGGGGGACCGCCTCGTGCAGCCCGACCTCGCGGCGGTGCTCGCCGCCATCGGGGCGCGGGGGCCCGACGCGTTCTATCGTGGCTCCGTGGCGGAGCGGATCGTGGCGGCCGTGCAGGGCGCGGGCGGCGTCATGACGGTGGGGGACCTCGCATCCTACCGGCCGGTCGTCCGCGAGCCCGTGCGCGGGCGCTATCGCGGCTACGAGGTCGTGTCGATGCCGCCGCCCTCGTCGGGCGGCGTGCACCTCATCGAGATCCTGAACATCCTGGAGCGGTTCGACCTCGCGGCCGCCGGGGCGGGTTCGGCCGACGCGATCCACCTCATGGCGGAGGCGATGAAGCCCGCCTACGCGGACCGCGCCGCCTGGCTCGGCGACCCGGACCGGACCAAGGTGCCGGTCGCCGGGCTCATCTCGAAACGCTACGCGGCCGGGCTCGCGGCCGGCATCCTCCCCGATCGCGCGCGCGTCTCGGACGACGTCAGGGCGGGCGACCCGCTGCCCTACGAGTCCGACCAGACCACACACTTCTCGGTCGTGGATTCGGAGGGCAACGCGGTCGCGAACACCTACACGCTGAACTTCTCCTACGGGCTCGGCCTCGTGGCGGACGGGACGGGCGTCATCCTCAACAACGAGATGGACGATTTCGCCGCCAAAGCGGGGGCGGTGAACGCCTACGGGCTCGTCGGCGGGGACGCGAACTCGGTCGCGCCCGGCGCGCGCCCGCTCTCCTCCATGAGCCCGACGTTCCTCCTGCGGGACGGCCGTCTGGCGCTCGTCACGGGCTCGCCCGGCGGCAGCCGCATCATCACGACCGTGCTCCAGGTGGTGCTGGGCGTGGTCGACTTCGGGCTCGACATCGCGGAGGCGGTCGCGGCCCCGCGCATCCATCACCAGTGGCGGCCGGACGCGATCCTGGTCGAGACGGGGCTCTCGCCCGACACGCTGCGCATTTTACGGGAACGCGGACACAAGGTCGTCGTTGGGTCGAGTTCGGGTTCGGCGAATTCGATCCTGGTCGGGCCGGACGGGCTGACCGGGGCGTCGGACGGGCGCCAGCGCGGCACGCTCGCCGACGGCTATTGAGAGGGTGTGATGACGAGTCTGTCTCGGGTGAAGGTCGCGGTGATGGCCCTGGCGACGCTGGCGCTCGCGGGCTGCGGCGTCAACAACGTGCCGACCTTGCAGGAGCAGGCCAAGGCCTCCTGGGGCGAGGTGCAGAACCAGTACCAGCGCCGGGCCGACCTCATCCCGAACCTCGTCGAGACCGTGAAGGGCTACGCCCAGCAGGAGAAGGACGTGCTGGTCGGCGTGACCGAGGCGCGCGCCAAGGCCACGTCCGTCAAGGTCGACGCCTCGACGCTGACCGACCCGGCGAAGTTCAAGGAATACCAGGACGCGCAGAACAACCTGTCGGGCGCGCTCGGCCGGCTGATCGCCACGACCGAGGCCTATCCGGACCTGAAGTCGAACCAGAACTTCCTGGCGCTCCAATCGCAACTCGAAGGCACCGAGAACCGGATCGCGGTCGCCCGGCGCGACTACATCGGGACGGTTCGCGCGTTCAACACCGAGGTCCGCACGATCCCGGGCCGCTGGATCGCGGCCGTGCTCTACCCCGACGCCAAGCCGATGGAGGAGTTCACCTCGACGGCCGGGGCCGACCGCCCGCCTCCGGTGAAGTTCTAGGCCCGGGCAGGACCGTGGCGCGTCCCCGGATCAAGCCCGGGGCAAGCTCTTCGAGACGCGGCCTGCAGCCGCTCCTCAGGATGACGAGGTTATCGGGTGGCACATACGTCGTCATGCTGAGGAGCGCCGTGCAACGGCGCGTCTCGAAGCACGCGGCGCTACCGCTTTTCCTCGCGCTCGTCCTCCTCGCCGCCCCAGTCCTCGCGCAGACCTTCCCGGCCCTCACCGGCCGCGTCGTCGACGGCGCGAACCTGCTCCAGCCCGACCAGGCCCGGGCGCTCGACGACAAGCTGAAGGCGCAGGAGGACAAGACCTCGGACCAGGTCGTGGTCGCGACCGTGGCGTCGCTCGGAGGCCTGGAGGTCGAGGATTACGCGAACCGGCTCTTCCGCGCCTGGAAGCTCGGCGAGGCGAAGCGCAACAACGGCGTGCTGCTGCTCGTCGCGCCCGCCGAGCGCAAGGTCCGCATCGAGGTGGGCTATGGGCTCGAAGGCGCGCTGACCGATGCCGTCACGGGGCTCGTCATCCGCACCGCGATCGCGCCGCGCTTCAAGGCGGGCGACTACGCGGGCGGCCTCTCGGCCGGCACGGACGCGATCCTGGCCGTGCTCTCCGGCGACGCGGAGGAGTGGCAGCGCCGCGCGGCACCGAAGAGCGACGCGCAGGGCGGAATCGACCCGATCGTGCTCTTCGTCATCGCGATCGTGGTGATCCTGATCATCTCGCGGCTGATGGGCGGCGGTGGTGGGGGAGGGCGCGCCTACCGCAACCGGGGCGGCGGCTGGATCATCCCGACCACGGGCGGGTTCGGGGGTGGCTTCGGTGGTGGGTTCGGGGGAGGCGGAGGCTTCAGTGGGGGCGGCGGTGGGTTCTCCGGCGGCGGGGGCTCGTCCGGCGGCGGCGGGGCCTCGGGCAGCTGGTGATGGACCGCGATGAGATGAGCCGGGTGGAGGCCGCGATCCGCGAGGCGGAGCGAGGCACCGCGGGCGAGATCGTGCTCGTGCTGGCGCGCCGCGCCGCGAGCTACCGCTCCGTGCCGCTGCTCTACGCGCTGGTCGCGGCGCTCGTGACGCCCTGGCCGCTGCTGCTCTGGACGCATCTCGCGCCGACGCGCGCCGCGATCGTCCAGCTCGCGGTCGCCGCCCTGGTGCTGGCCGTCACCGCGACGCCGGCCTGGCGGCACCGGCTCGTGCCTCACCGGGTCCGGCGCGCCCGCGCCCGCGAGGCCGCCTGGCGGGAATTCGTGGCGCGGGGCATGGCCGAGACCCGGGGCCGGACCGGCGTGCTGATCTACGTGGCTGAGGCAGAGCGGCACGCCGAGGTGATCGGCGACGTCGCGATCGCCGGCAAGGTCGCGGACGCGGAATGGCGCGAGGTCGTGGACGACCTCGTGGCGGGCTTCGGCGGAGGTCGCGCGGCGGACGGGCTCGTCGCGGGTATCGGGCGGGTCGGGGCGATCCTGGCGCGGCACGTGCCGCCGGGCGCGGGCGACACGGACGAGCTGCCGAACCGCGTCGTGCAGGTCTGAGCTAAACGCGCCAGCGGCGGTGCATCCACAGCCACTGCTCGGGATGCTCACGCACCCAGCCCTCCACGACGTCCTGCATGACCTGGGTCGCGGCCCGCACGTCGATCGTGCCAGCGTCGTCGCGCGGCAGGTCGAGCGGCGGCGTCAGCTCCACCCGGAAGCGGTGGCCCGGCAGGCGCACGACCCTGACGCCGTGGACCGGGCACTCGAAGTTCCGGGCGAGCTTCGCGAGCAGCGGGTTCGCGACCGCGTGCCGCCCCATGAAGGTCACCGGCACGCCGCGGGTGAAGTGCTGGTCGACGAGTTGCCCGAGGTGCCCGCCGCGCTCCAGCACGCCCGCGATCGCGAAGGCCGCGCCGCCGCCGGACGAGGCGGTGAGCCCGCCCATCGTGCCGGAGCGGACCTCGTGGACGAGGCGCGCGGCCGCCGGATCGTTCGGCGGGCGGAAGATCGCGGTCGCGTCGAGGCCGAACCGCGCCGCGCAGATCGCCGGGAGCTCCCAGTTGCCGAGATGGGCGGAGAACACGATGGCCGGCCGCCCGTCGTCGCGCAGAGCCAGGAAGTGCTCGATCCCCACCACCTCGACCCGGCCCGGCGCCGTCGCGTCCGGGTCGTAGTCGAAGAGCCGGCCGAGATGCGCGTATTCGGCCCCCGTGCGCCCGAGATTGGCCCAGGCGCCCCGGGCGATGGCGCTGAGCGCCGCCTCGCCGGCTTGCGGGTAGGCGGCGCGCAGGTTCGCCATCGCGACCCGGTGCTGCGGCAGCAGCGGCCCGACGGTCCGGGCGAGCCAGCCGCCGAGATCGCCCGACCGGTCGGGCCCGAGCGCGCGCGCCAGCGCGAACACGCCCCGCACCAGCGCCACCATGGCGGGCGCCGCGAGCCGCTTCGCGAAGCTCGGGCGTCTCATGCGGACGCGGTCACGCCGCGCGCGCCGGAATCGTCCGGATCTGGTCGAGCTCCGCCGCGAGATGGCCTCGCGCGGTCTCCATGTCGTAGTCGGCCTGGAGCCCCATCCAGAATTCCGGGCTCATGTCGAACAGCTTCGCCAGGCGCAAAGCCGTATCGGCGCTGATCCCGATCTCCTCGCGCGCGATCCGGTCGATCCGGGTGCGCGGCACGTGACATGCTCGTGCGACCGAGATCGCGCTCAACCCGAGCGGCGTCATGAACTCCTCGCGCAGGACCTCGCCCGGATGCAGGGGGGCCAGCGCCTCAGTGGTAGTCGGTGACTTCGACCTCGTAGGCATCGCCCTCTCCGTCACCCGATCGGATGGTACTGGTACAGCCACGTCTCGCTCAGCACCTGGTCGCCGCTCCTGAGGTAGCAGCGCCAGTGGCCCGGCACGTCGTCCGGCACGGCCTCGGTGCGGATGTAGGAGAACTCGCCGCGCGACGCGGTGAGGACCGGGACCGGCAGGGTGCCTGCGGCCAGGTCCTTCAGCGGGCCGCCCATGAACTCCAGCATGAACTTGCGCACGCCCCTCGGCCGCGCGGTGCCCGGCTGGCCGCCGTTGCCGAGCCGCGTCGCGACGCAGCGGGCGAGCGGGGTCGGGTAGGGCTCGTCCGCCGCCCAGTGCATCCGGTAGGCGAGCTCCAGGCCCGTCCCCGCGCGGGCCGGCGCCTCGGGCACCCACATGGCCACGATGTTGTCGTGGATCTCGTCGTCGGTCGGCAGCTCGACGAGCTGCACCGTGCCCCGGCCCCAATCGCCGCGCGGCTCGATCCAGAGCGAGGGCCGGCGGTCGTAGCGGACGCCGTCGAGATAGTGGTCGAACAGCCGGTCCCGCTGGAGGAGGCCGAAGCCGCGCGGCGTGGCGTCGGCGAAGGCCGAGACGGTGACCGTGGCCGGGTTGTTCAGCGGCCGCCAGATGCGCTCGCCCGCGCCCGTCCACATCGCGAGCCCGTCGGAATCGTGGATCTCGGGGCGCCAGTCGATCGCGGTCGGCTTGATGGTCTCCGAATACCAGTACATCGAGGTCGCGGGCGCGATGCCGAACCGGGCGACGTCGCTGCGCAGTGTCAGCGTGCAGTCGACGTCGATCACGACGGCCGCGGTGCGGGTCATGGTGAACCGGTAGGCGCCCGCGACCGAGGGGCCGTCGAGCAGCGCATAGACCACGACGGTGTCGCTCCCCTGGGCCGGCGTCTCGAACCAGACCCGGCTGAAGCCCGGGAACTCCTCGTCCCTGCCGTAGACCGCGGTGTCGACCGCGAGCCCCCGGGCCGACAGCCCGTACTGGAAGGTCTCGCCGATCGCCCGGAAGTAGGAGGCGCCGAGGAAGGCGACCCAGTCGTTCCGGCGCCAGTCGAGCGTCCCGTCGCGCCGCTCCTGGAACCGGAACCCGGCGAAGCCGGAATTCCTCGGGAGCTCGCGGGCCGGGGAATCGGCCGGCATGTCGAACGAG
>CAXUHE010000182.1:0-7812 GCA_964250725.1 uncultured Enterovirga sp.
GCATTCGCTTCACACGCGAAGGGTCACAGGTTCAATCCCTGTCGCGCCCACCATCCGACGCCCACCTCGCCTCGATCCGCGCCACGGCCTGCCCGAGATCCGCGAAATCCTGGATCACGACATCCGGAGCGAGCTCCTCGACGGGCACGTCCGTGTAGCCGAACGGAACCGCGACGACCGGGATGCCGGCCTCCTTCGCGGTCGTGATGTCGGTTCGCGAATCACCCACCATGATCGCCCGGGCGGGATCGCCTTCGGCCTGCGCGATGGTCATCGTGAGGTGGCGGGGATCGGGCTTGTAATATGGGAAGGTGTCGCGGCCGCAGATCGCCGCGAAGCGATCCGCGATGCCGAGCGCGTCGAGCAGCCGCCGTGCGTGCAACTCGACCTTGTTCGTGCAGACGGCGAGCCGGTACCCACGCGCCGCCAGATCGTCGAGCGCGCCCGTGACGTTCGGGAACAGGACGCTGCCCTCGCAGAGGTGCTCGGCGTAATGCGCGAGGAAGAACCGGAACAGCTCCTCCGAGCGGCGCGGGGTCAATTCGAGCCCCGCCGCCTCGAACCCGCGCTCCACCATGGCGCGCGCGCCCGCCCCGATGATATCGCGCGCGGCCGCGACGGGCACGGCCGGCAGCCCCTCACGCGCCATGATGACGTTCAGCGTCGCGATGAGGTCGGGCGCGGTGTCCGCGAGCGTGCCGTCGAGGTCGAAGACGGCGATCGGGGGAAGGCTCATGGGGCTTCGCTAGAGGCGTCCGAATGGTCCGGCAAGAGGCGGGCGCGTGCTAGGTTCGAACGCGATTCGGGGAAAGAGGGAACGCGGGATGGGACCGGGATTTCGCGCGCGCGCCGCGGGGTTGGGGCTGGCCGTCGCGGCGTGGGCCGGGTCGGGCACCGCGTCCCGCGCCGCCTTCGACTTCATGGCGGCGCCGCAGACCGACCTCAACCGGATCTACCGGGTCGACAAGTACACGGGCGAGGTCACGTCCTGCCAGTATGGGCTTCAGGAGGGCACAGTCGGCGTGACGCTCTGTTTCGGCGCGGGCGAGGGCGCGGGCCCGCAGCCGCCTGGCGAATACGGCCTCGTGGCCTCGCGCCACGAGCGCGAGGGCGGCGTGTTCCGGGTCAACCTGCGCACGGGCGAGATGAGCGTCTGCTACGTGTTCGACGAGAAGGCGGTCTGCACGCCGCAGACGACGCCGCCACCCGCGGCACGGCCGGCGTCGCCTAGCGCGGCCCCGACATCCTCGACGACCCCGCCACGTCCGTGACGGAGCCGAAGCTCGCGGCCGCCCGGCGCGCCTGCGATCTCGTGGAGGGCGGGATGCGGCTCGGGCTCGGCACGGGCTCGACCGCCGCGCTCTTCGTGGCGGCTTTAGGTGAGCGGGTCGCGGCCGGTCTCGACGTCGTGGGCGTGCCGACCTCGGAGGCGACGCGGCGACAGGCCGGCGCGCTCGGCATCCGCCTCGCGACGCTGGAGGAGGAGCCGGAGCTCGACCTCACGATCGACGGCGCGGACGAGTTCGACCCCGCGCTGAACCTGATCAAGGGCGGCGGCGGCGCACTCCTGCGATAGAAGATCGTCGCGTCGGCGAGCCGCCGCATGGTGGTCATCGCGGACGGCTCGAAGGAGGTCGCGACGCTCGGGCGCTTTCCCCTCCCGGTCGAGATCGTGCCGTTCGGGCTGGAGACGACCCGGCGCCGGATTGCGGCGCTCCTGCGCGAGATGGCGCTGGCCGGAGAGCCGACCCTCAGGCGCCGCCCGGACGGCTCACCTTTCACGACGGATGGCGGTCACTTGATCCTCGACATGGCGCTCGGCGCCATTCCGGACGCGCCCGCGCTCGCGCTCGCGCTCTCCGGGCTCGTCGGGGTGGTCGAACACGGCCTCTTTATCGGGCTTGCCTCCGCGGCCCTGATCGGGACAGAGAGCGGCACCAGGATCATCGGCCGGATCTAGAGGTCGGGGATCGCACCTGAACCGGAGACTCGACGCATGCCGAACACCCCGCACCGCTCAGCGGCGATCCTGTGCGCGCTGGCGCTCTGGGCCGTCCCCGCCTTCGCGCAGCAGGCGCCCGCGCCGAAGCTCCCGACCTACACGGCCGGCCATCTCGCGGCGGCCCGCGAACTCATCCAGCTGACGGGCGGTCTCACGGCGGTCGAGGAGATGATCCCGGCCTTCGGCGAGCAGATCAAGAAGTCGAGCGTGGCGCGTCCCGAACTGACCAAGGATCTCGACGACGTCATCGCCAAACTGAAGCCTGAACTCGACATGCAGAAGCAGCAGGCGCTGAACCTCGTCGCCACGACCTACGCCAAGTTTCTGACCGAGCAGGAGATCCGCGATACGATCGCGTTCTTCAAGACGCCGTCCGGCGCGAAATACATCGGGGTCCAGAGCCAGCTCGTCGACGAGGCGGTGGACGACGTCACCGCCTGGTCGCAGCAGGCCGGGGAGTACGTGATGGTCCGGGTGCGCGCCGAGATGGGCAAGCGCGGCCTCCAGATGCAATGATCGGCGGCTTCGGGGCGGCTAGTCGGACTGCGGCTTGAGGAGACCGGCACCCTTGAGCGCCTCCTTCAGCCGGACCTGCTCCCCGCGCAGGAATCGTCCGAAGGCCTCGGGATCGAGATAAGCGCTCTGCCAGCCCTTGCGGGCGATCGCGTCGCGCCATCGGGGCGAGGCCGCGATGAGTTGCGCCATATGCGCCAGCCTGTCGCGCTCGGCCTCTCCGAGCCCGGGCCGCGCCATCAGCCCGCGCCAGTTCACCAGTTCGAGGGGAACGTCGAGCTCGCCCAGCGTCGGCGCGTCGATCGCGTCCGAGCGGCCAGCCCCCGTGACCGCCAGCGTCTTCAGCCGTCCGGCCTTCAGCTCGGCATCGAGCTCGGCAAGCGGCAGGATCGCGGCCGTGACGTGGTCCTCGCCGATCGCGGTGGCGGCCTCGGCGCTCGTCAGGAATGGCACGTAGTTGACCCGCAACATGTCGAGCCCGATCGCGCGCGCGAACAGGATCGCCGCCACGTGGTCGACGCCCCGCGCGGGACCGCCCGCCCAGCTGATCTTGTTCGGGTCGGCCTTCATCGTGGTCGCGAGTTCTTTCAGCGATGTGATGGGTGACCCGACCGGCACGACGACCGCGAAGGGATCGGCGCTGAGCCGCGCGATCGGCGTCAGCCGGTCGAGCGTCACGGGCGACCTGTTGACGATCGTCGCCTCCAGCATCGTGAGGCCGGTCAGCAGCAGGGTCGTGTCCGCCGATTCCGTGAGGAATTGGCCGAGCCCGACCGTTCCGCCGCCGCCGGGCACGTTCGAGATGACGATGTCGGGCGAGCCCGGTTCGCCCGCGAGGGCCGCTTTCGCTGCCTGCGCGAGGAGGTCCCAGCCGCTCCCCGGGGCGGACGGAGCGATCATCCTCAGCTCGGCCGACCTGCACGGCGCAGCCGCCCCGATCGCGAGGCCGAGGGCGAGCATGAGGCATGGTACGCGTGACAGCGCTGTCGATCTCATGCGAATTTCGCGGGCGGCCGCACCCTGGAATGACGCTAGACGGCCTCATTGTGTCCGGCAAGGACGTTCCGCGCGCTGGTTAATTTCGCCCGCGATGGTGCGGCGCGTTGCTGACTGCCGCGAAGACCTCTAATCGCAGCGCCTATCACGGGATCATCAGATCATCATGGTGCAAGGACGGGGCCGATGACGGCCGGCGACGTCGACCTGTTCGTCATCGGGGGCGGATCGGGCGGGGTGCGGGCGGCCCGCATCGCGGCGGGCTACGGCGCGAAGGTCGCGGTCGCGGAGGAGTACCGGCTCGGCGGCACCTGCGTCATCCGTGGCTGCGTGCCGAAGAAGCTCATGGTCTACGCGAGCCGGTTTCGCGACGAGTTCGAGGACGCGGCCGGGTTCGGCTGGACCGTCGAGGGCGCCCGGTTCGACTGGCCGGTCCTGAAGGCGAACCGCGACCGCGAGATCGCCCGGCTGGAGCGCGTCTACCGATCGCTCCTCGACGGGTCGGGGGTGCGGATCTTCGACGGGCGCGCCGTGATCGAGGACGCGGGCAGCATCAGGCTCTCCTCGGGCCAGGTGGTGCGCGCCGGCCACATCCTGGTCGCGGTCGGCGCCCACCCGACGCTGGAGCCGCCGATCGAGGGCGGCGAACTCGCGATCACCTCGAACGAGGTGTTCGACCTCGAGGCGCTGCCGGAGCGCATCCTGGTCGTCGGCGGCGGCTACATCGCGGTCGAGTTCGCGGGCGTCTTCGCGGGGCTGGGATCGCGCACGACGCTGCTCCACCGTGGGGACAAGCTGCTGCGCGGCTTCGACGAGGACGTCCGCGACGCGCTGGGGGCCGCCTATGCGGGGCGGGGCATCGACCTCGCGCTCGGGCTGACGCTGCACCGGATCGAGCGCCGGGGCGGGGCGCTCGCCGCGACCCTCTCGGACGGCCGCGTCCTGGAGGTCGATCAGGTGCTGGTCGCCACGGGGCGCCGGCCGAACACGCGCACGCTAGGGCTCGACCGCGTCGGGATCGCGACGGACGCCGTCGGGGCGATTCCCGTCGACGGCCACTCGCGCACGGCCGTCCCGTCGATCTACGCGGTCGGCGACGTGACGAACCGCGCGAACCTGACGCCGGTCGCGATCCGCGAGGGGCACGCCTTCGCGGACACGGTCTTCGGCGGCAAGCCGACGCTCGTCGAGCATCACCTCATCGCCACGGCGGTCTTCTCGACGCCCGAGATCGGGACCGTGGGCTTGAGCGAGGAGGAGGCGCGCCGCCGACACGGCGAGGACGTGGTGATCTTCAAGGCGAGCTTCCGGCCCATGAAGGCGACGCTGTCCGGCCGCGAGGAGCGCACGCTGATGAAGATCGTGGTCCAGGGGACGAGCGACCGCGTGCTGGGCGTCCACGTCGTCGGGCACGATGCGGGCGAGATCATCCAGCTCGCGGGCGTGGCGCTCACGATGGGGGCCACCAAGGCCGATT
Organism: uncultured Enterovirga sp.; assembly: GCA_964250725.1. Taxonomy (GTDB): domain Bacteria; phylum Pseudomonadota; class Alphaproteobacteria; order Rhizobiales; family Beijerinckiaceae; genus Enterovirga. Next base: position 4,989 of record CAXUHE010000182.1, read on the forward strand.
TCGACCGCACGGTCGCGGTCCACCCGACCTCCTCGGAGGAGCTCGTGACGCTCCGCACGCCCTTCGTGGTGAAGCACCCCGTCGCGGCGGGGTGACCGCTACGAAGAGCGAAGGGCCTCCCCGACGCTCGCCCTCATAGGGGTGGTTGGCCGGCCGATCAGCGCGCCGAGCCGACGGCCCTCGTCGAACAGGGCTCCGTCGGCCGCGCGTGCGTCGCCGTCGGCGACCAGCGCGGCGATCTCGGCCGGAAGCCCCGCGCCGGCGAGCGCGGTCCGGTACTCGGCCTCCGGCAGGTCCTTGTACGCGACCGGCCAGTCGGACTGGCGCGAGACCTCGGCCGCGAGATCCGCCAAGGTGTAGGCCTCGTCGCCGGCCAGTTCGAAGGTCCGGCCGCTGAGGTCGTCCTTCGACGTCAGCACCGCGGCCGCGGCTGCCGCGTAATCGGCCCGTGCGGCGGAGGCGATGCGCCCGCGTCCGGCCGCGCCGAGGAGTGCGTGCTGCGCGAGGGCTGCGGGGATCCGCCCCATGTAGTTCTCCGTGTACCAGCCGTTGCGCAGCATCGCGAAGGGGATGCCCGACGCCCGTATCAGCGTCTCCGTCTGCCTGTGTTCCTCCGCGAGGCCGATCGCCGACACGTCGGCGTGCAGGATGCTCGTATAGGCGATCAGCCCGACGCCCGCCGCCTTCGCGGCCTCGATGACGACGCCGTGCTGGGACACCCGCCGTCCGACCTCGCTCGACGAGATCAGGAGGAGCTTGTCGATTCCGGTCAGGGCGGCGGCGAGCGTCGCGGGACGCTCGTAATCGGCCTCACGGACCTGGACGCCCTTCGCGGCGAGCTCGGACGCCTTCCCGGGCGTGCGGACGGCGGCGACGATCTCGTGCGCCGGGACCGTCTCGAGGAGGGCGTCGATGACGAGGCGGCCGAGTTGGCCGGTGGCTCCCGTGATGGCGTACATGATGCTGTCTCTCGCTGGGTTCGGTGTTGCGGACCGACACCTAGCGTTTTAACTTACGGATCGTAAGTACGCACAGATCGGTAAGTATGAACACGGATGATCTTGCCCCGGGTTCTCGTCTCGCCGAGCGGCTCGAGCGCGGCGACGTCTTCGCGGTCGGCTGCCCGTCGCGCGATGTGATGCGGCACGTGACCAGCAGTTGGGGCGTCCTGGTGCTGATCGCGCTGCGGTCGGGCACGCACCGGTTCGCCGCTTTGCGCCGCAAGGTCAGCGGCGTCAGCGAGCGGATGCTGTCGCAGACGCTGCGATGGTTGGAGAGCGACGGGCTCGTCCTGCGCCGATCCCTCCCGGTCGTGCCTCCGCATGTCGAGTACACGCTGACGCCGCTCGGTCACGAGGCGGCCGAGAAGGTCGCGGCCCTGGCCGACTGGATCGAGGACAACCTGCCCCGGATGCACGGCCACGCCTCGTGACGCTGCGTGCGCCTTTCTCGGCGAAGCACCCGTTCCGGGTAATGGCAGGTTCCCTCTCCCGGACGGGGGAGGGACAGGGTGAGGGCGAGGCTTTTCCGGATCGGGTGGGCCCTCACCCCAACCCTCTCCCATCCGGGAGAGGGAGCCCACGCGAGCGTGTCGCGACCGCCGAGAGTTCCCTCATCCCCGCCCGACGAACGGCATCTTGGTCGCCATCACGGTCATGAACATCACGTTGGCGTCGAGCGGCAGCGAGGCCATGTGCAGGACCGCATTGCCCACGATCTCGGGATCGAACACGGCCTCGGGCCGGACCGTGCCGTCCGCCTGCGGGACGCCCGCCTTCATGCGCCCGCCCATCGCGGTGTCGGCGTTGCCGATGTCGATCTGCCCGCAGGCGATGTCGTAGACCCGCCCGTCGAGCGAGGTCGAGCGCGTAAGCCCCGAGACCGCGTGCTTCGTCGAGGTGTAGGCGATCGAGAGGGGGCGCGGCGCGTAGGCCGAGATCGACCCGTTGTTGATGATGCGCCCGCCCATCGGCTCCTGAGCCTTCATGATCCGGAACGCCTCCTGCGTGCAGAGGAACAGGCCCGTGAGGTTCGTGTCGACGACCGCCTTCCAGTCCTCGTAGGCGAGGTCCTCGATCGGGACGGCCGGCGCGCCGCGCCCCGCATTGTTGAACAGGAGGTCGAGCCGGCCGTAGGTCTCGCGGGTTCTGGCGAAGAGGGCGGCTATGGATTGCCGGTCTGTGATGTCGGTCGGGACGGCCAGCGCGCGACCTGACCCGGCCATCGCGGCGACCTCGGCCAGCGGCTCCGGACGGCGCCCCGACAGCACGACCGACCACCCGTCCCGCAGGAGCGCCAGCGCCGACGCCTTGCCGACCCCGGTGCCCGCGCCCGTCACGATCGCGACCTTGCCCGATCCGTTCATCCCGTGTCCTCCTGTTGTCGGGCGGTGTTAGCGCCGCTTGCCCGAACTCCCAAGGGCTTCGGAACGCGAAGGGCTTACGTCGCGGGCGCTCGCGCTGTAAGCCGCGCGGACCGGCCGGTGCTCGGCCGTGAGCGGGAGCACGAGGACCGTGACCACCAAGCGCTGGACGCCGGACGGCTGGCGATCGATGCCGATCCAGCAGATGCCGGATTTCGAGGACCGCGAGACCTTGGCGGCCGTCGAGCACCAGCTCGCGGGTTTCCCGCCGCTTGTCTTCGCCGGTGAGGCCCGCAAGCTGAAGCGGGCGCTGGCCAGCGTCGCGGCCGGCGAGGCGTTCCTGCTCCAGGGCGGCGACTGCGCCGAAAGCTTCGCCGAGCACTCTGCCGACAACATCCGGGATTTCTTCCGCGTCTTCCTGCAGATGGCGGTGGTGCTCACCTTCGCGGGCGCCTCGCCCGT
>CAXUHE010000183.1:0-153 GCA_964250725.1 uncultured Enterovirga sp.
GCGACATGACCCAGCCGCCGAAGATGTCGCCGTTGGCGTTGGTGTCGGCCGGCATCGCCAACGTGCGCACCGTGAGGTCGCCCTGCGGCTCCGTACTCGAGTCGTCCATCGTCGTGCCCGATCTCCCGAACTCAGCCTATAGCGCGCGATATG